>CAZYXU010000070.1:0-17542 GCA_964650945.1 uncultured Verrucomicrobiota bacterium
GGTTTGATTGTCATCCAGGGCATCCCGGTGCTGGTCCACGTACGATAGCCTGACGGACGCGCCCAGGTCAATCCGTCCCGCATCCGGCTGTTCCTGCCCGATAATCATCCGGAAGAGCGTGGTCTTGCCGGCGCCATTCGGGCCCACCACTCCGACAATGGCGCCGCGCGGCAGGGAAAACGAGCAGTTTTGGAGCAACGCCACCTCGCAATAAGCTTTGCAGACTCCGTCAAATTCCAGCACGCGTTCGCCCAGTTTGGGCCCGGGCGGAATCTGGATCAGCAAATCATCCTGGCGCGCCTGGAACTGCTGGCCGGCCAATTCCTCGTAACGGTCAATCCGCGCGCGGTTATACTGCCGGCCGCCGGCCGCTTTCCGGATCCAATCCAATTCGCGGGTCAGGATTTTCTGGCGCAGGCTTTCCTGTTTTTCCAGCAGCCGCAGCCGTTCCGCCTTCTGCTGCAGCCAGGCCGAATAATTTCCCTCGAACGGCAAGCCGCGGCCGTTTTCCAGTTCCAGAATCCACTTGGTGATCCGGTCGAGGAAGTAGCGGTCATGGGTGACGATAATGACCGTGCCGGGATACTCGCGCAGCGCCTGCTCCAGCCATTCCACCGTCTCGGCGTCCAGGTGGTTGGTCGGTTCGTCCAGCAGCAGAATGTCCGGTTGTTCCAGCAACGCCTGGCAGAGCGCCACACGCCGGCGCTCGCCGCCGGACAAGGTGGCGACATCGGCATCGGGCGGCGGCAGCAGCAAGGCGGCGGAGGCCGTGTCAAGGTGGCGGTCCAGGTCCCAGGCGTCCAGCGCCTCGATCCGCTCCTGCAATTCCGCCAGCTCGTTCATCAATTTTTCCTGCTCCGCTTCCGGCAGGGATGCGCCCAGTTTTTCGGTCACCGCATCGTAGCGCGCCAGCAATTGCTTGACCGGCTGGACCGCCTCCTCCAGATTGCCGCGCACATCCTTGGCCGGATCGAGGCGCGGCTCCTGCGGCACCAGCCGCACGCGCATGCCCTTGGTCAGCCGCGCCTCGCCGATGAATCCGTCGTCCAATCCCGCCATAATGCGCAACAGCGTGCTCTTGCCGGAGCCGTTTTCGCCGACCACGCCGATTTTGGCGCCGTAATAGAATGACAGGTTGATATCCTGTAAAACCGTCTTGCCGTGGAACACACGGCTGACACCGGACAAGGTCATCACAAATTGCGGCGGCATATATTTCTCCTCACACACCCACACACTCACATACCCACACACTCACACACCCACATACTCTCTTGAAAACCCGCTCACTCCGACTGCTTTTCAGGCCGGCTCGGCCGGCAGGCGCAGGCAGATGGCCCGGGGCACAACCTCCACGTCAAAACAGGCGGCGGACGGCAATTCCTCGCCGTCGTATTGCGCCAGCTCCTCCCGCGAGAGCTTGATTTGGAACCGGCGGCCCTGAACGGTGGACGCGCAATGGCTGAGGCGGTCGGCCATTTGCTGAATCTGGCGGGGATGTGTGCGGAACGACAGCAGGTATTTGGCCAGGTAATCCGTATGACCGGTAAACAGCACCAGTTCCAGCAAGCCGTCATTGGCATAGGCATCCGGGCAGAGGACGAATTCCCCGCCATACACCCGGGTGTTGTTGACCACCAGGTTCAGCAGCGGCCCGGCATACCACAGCCGGCCGTCAACCCGGATTTCGGCGCGCAAGGGATGATGGCGCAGAAGGCGCACGCCCGCGCACCAGGTGTAAAGCAGGTTGCCCCGCACCAGCCGTCTTAAAAAAGGGATTTTTTCCAGCTCTCTTTTATGCCGGTTGTGTTCCCGTAAAACCGTGGAATCCAGGCCAATCGTCAGGGCGTCCACAAAATACACATCGCCGATCCGGCCTAAATCCAAAGCGTAATCCGCCCCATAGCGGATCGCCGCCACCGCCCGGCGGATGTCGCCGGTAAAAAACGCGTCGCGCATCCGGATATTGAAAGACTTGGCGATGTCGTTGCCCGTCCCCAACGGCAGCAAAGCATAGGGCGGCAGCGACGGACGGACGCCGGAGTTCTGCAACTGCATCATGGCGTTCAAGATGGCCGAATGGGTGCCGTCGCCGCCGATCCCCACCACCGCGGCAAACTGTCCGGCATCATCCGCCGCCAACCGGTCCGCCACCTGCCGGCCCACCGGCGGATCGCGTTCGGCCAGTAATTGCCAGGTAATCCCGCAACCTTGCAACGCGGCGGCAATCCGCGGCCAGCGCCGCAGCGCCAGGCCGCCGCCGGCCCCGGGGTTCAGGACGCAGAGCACATGTATTTTGCTTCTATTCATGAATGTGCTATGTTAACATACCCGGCAAGCGGAGTAAATCTAAACCATAGCATATCAGGATTTATCATGCATTCCCCGTGGCTGACATGGCTGTTCGCGGAATTCCTGCTGCACCTGGCCATTTTCCTGATGGTATCCTACCACTGCTTGAAAAGCCGCCGGGAACCCACCTCGGCGCTGTTGTGGATCTTCCTGGCCTGGGCTTTTCCTGTCATCGGCCCGTTGTGCTATATCGCCTTCGGCGTCAACCGCGCCGAACGTAAGGGCTGGCACAAGCACCTGGCGGATTCCAGCCTGCGCGCCGCGCGGCGGGCGCGCGAGGATGCCGCGTTGCCGATGGCCTACTGGCAAGCCGTCCATAAATCGCTGGCCGCGGAGCCGGCGGAACCGGTGACGCGCGAATTGAACAATGTCGCCAACGCCATCCTGAACGACTACCCCCTGCTGGGCGGCAACGCCATCGAACCGCTGGTGGACGGCGATCAAACCTACCCGCGCATGCGCGCGGCCATCGCGCGCGCCCGGCATCACATCCATTTCCAGACATTCATCATCGGCGACGATGAAATCGGCCGGGAATTCCTGGACTTGCTGGCCGGCCGCGCCGCGGCCGGCGTGACCGTGCGCGTGCTGTTCGACCGGTTCGGCTCCACCCACGCCGTGATGCGCCGGCTGTTCCGCCATTACCGGCGCGTGCCGAACATGCAGATCGTCGGCTGGACACAGGTCAACGCCTTGAAGCGCCAGTTTCAATTCAACCTGCGCAATCACCGCAAGATCATGGTGGTGGACGGCCGGGAGGCGTTCATGGGCGGCATCAACCTGCATGCCGAAAATATCGCCCGCCCCGGCCGGGCGCCGATCCGCGACTATCACTTCCAACTCGCCGGCCCGATCATCCAGGAACTGCAATACTCGTTTTTGCGCGACTGGTATTTCATGACCGACGAGGATCCCGAACGCCTGCTGCAGCAGGCCCATTTCCCGCACCTCGCGGCCGCCGGCAAAAGCCTGATCCGGCTGGTCAGCAGCGGGCCGACCCCGGACGAGAACGAGACAATCGCCAATATGTTTTTCGAATGCCTGTCCGCCGCCCGCCGGCAACTGTTCGCCGTCACCCCCTACTTCGTCCCCAACGCCGCCATCCTGCACGCCTTCCGCTCGGCCGCCCTGCGCGGGGTGGACGTCCGGCTGCTGACGCCCATGCATAACAATCATTTTTACGCCGGCCTGGCAAGCAAGGCTTTTTACGAGGAATTGCTGGCGGCCGGCGTGCGGATTTTCCAGCGCCACCCGCCGTTCATGCACGCCAAGGCGCTGATTGTGGACGATCACGCCGCCATGGTCGGCAGCGCCAACCTGGACGTGCGCAGCCTGCGCTTGAATTACGAGACCAACCTGCTGGTCTTCGATCCGGACTTCGTCGACCGGCTCAAGCGGGTGATCTTGAACGACCTGGCCGCCGCCGATGAAGTCCAACTGATCAAATGGCGCGCCCGGCCGAAATCCCAGCGCCTGCTGGAAAACTTCTGCCACCTGCTGGCGCCGATCCTCTGAATCCGGCCGGGGGCTCCATTTTGAAGGTTCTCCAAAGTATTCGGTGTTCAGTGTTCGGTGTTCGGTGTTCAGTGTTCGGTGTTCGGTGTTCACGCCAACTTAATGCTTTGATTTTATGCTGTTTGCAATCATTCTGAATTCTGACGCTTGAAGCCGGAATTCTTTTTAAACGTTAGTTTTGAACTTAGCTCTATTAAGCTGCGGGATGACACTTGTCATGCGTAGCGCTGCGCGAAGCATGAGGCTTGCGTGGTTTGAATTCGGTCGCCCGGAGTCCGCGAAGGGATCCGAAAAGGCAAGGCAAGCTTGCCCCAGATGCGGGCGCTCCGGGAACGGGGCTAACCTTGTGGTTGCCCCGTTTCCGGGAAGCCCGCCCGCAGGGACGCCCGTCGGCGGGCGGCAGATGGGACAAGATCGCCGCCGTCCTTTTCGAACCGAATTCAAACCACAACGGCGGAGAGGAAGATAGTATAACAGACTGTGGGCTTGCGCCCGCCATGGATTAAACGTCGCATTCCAGGTCCAGCAACGGGGCGTGCTGCTGCGCGCCATAGACATCCGTCTCGCCCAAATCGCCGGAAGGCAGCGGGCGCACGATGGTGGCCTTGATGGCCTTGGCCGGCTGGAATTCGACGATCTCGATCACGTGGTCTTCCGGCACCCGGTAAAGTCCGGCAATCAGCCGGGCGTTGATGGCCTTGGCCCGGCAAAACCGCTCGAACATCTCCCAATCCCGGAAAATGATATCCAGGGTTAATTCATACGGCCCGGAATTCTTGCTGCGGATCACCAGGGCGGCATCGGTTAATTTGACTTTCATGTCCCGCCTCCCAGGGTTTCATGCCGGATGGGAAAAAGCTCCAGCGGATCGTCAACCTCCAGCAGGTGATACACGCTGAAAGCATAAACGGCGCCGGCCTTGAAATCCGAGGGCGAATAGGGAAACGCCAGGTTGCCGGCCGTGGCGATCCGGCCCGGGTAGCCGTAATGCAGCATGGTCGAGCGGGCCAGGCTGCAGACGGCATTGGCGCTGTCCTGATCGCCGGCCACCGCTTCGATCACAATCCCCAATTCATGCCCGGCGGCCGCCGGATGCGGCTCCAGCGCGCCCATCACGCCGTTGCGCCCATACACCTTGAAGTCCAGGTAATACTGGTCCAGCACGCCGCGCAGGTTGTCCGCCACGCGCGCGCGCACCCCGGCAATCACCGTGTCGAGTTCCCGGATCATCACCGGGTCGCGCGCGCCGGCGATGGAGACCGTCCGATAGCCCACCAGCTTGGCGCCTTCCAGTTTGACCCGGTACGGCCGGGCGGCCTGGAACCGGCTGCCGCTGACCCGCACCACCCGGTCGGTTTCCTGGTCGAAGCGCGCGGCGCGCAAGTCCAGGATGCCGCCCGGCCCGGGCAATTCGTAGGGATTGGTTTTCTCGTAGAGCGTGTGCGCGGCCACGGAAAGCGTGGTGCAGGCCCGCTGCGGATTGAGCGGCTCCACGGTGAAACAATCGCGGCGCAGGACGCCGAGCATGCAGTCATTCCCGCTGCCCGGCGTGGCGGCAATGCAGGCGCACTCCAGGATTTTGCCCAGGTGCACCGCCAGTCCCTGGTCAAATCCCGCCCGCACGGGCAGCGCCGCGAACACCGCCGGGTCGTAGGCGCGGCCGGCGATGATCACCTGCGCTCCGTCATCCAGCGCCCGCACAAACGGCTCAATGCCCATCTGCCCGACAATCCGCACCGTGCGGTCAAGTTCGGCGCCAGTCAGTTCCGGCGCCGGGCGCAAGGGCATGATCCGGCCCTGCGCGAACGCGCGGGCCGCGGTCTCCCGGCTGATTTCCGCCGCAATCGCCGCCATTTTAAAAGACCACTGGCGCTCGCGCGCCAGTTCCCGGACGATTTCCAGCGTCCACGCCAAATGCGGCGCGCCGCCGCTGCCGCCGGCGGACCCGACGATCATCGGGATTCCGGCTTGCAATGCGCCGTCGAGCATCAAGGCCAAATCGCGCTTGACCGCCGCGCGGTTGGTAAACGAGACGCCGGCGCCCAGGTAATAGGGCCCGGGATCGGTCGAGCCGGCATCCACGGCAATCAGGTGCGGCCGGCGCCGCAGCCCTTCCCGGAAGGACTCCTCCGGGAAGCCATAGCCCAGGATGCCGGTGGGGGAAATTATGCGGATTTCATTCATGCGCAGATTCTATTAAAGATTGACAAAACCGCAAGGATTTGTTCCGATGCATGGCAAACGCGCGCAAAGCGCCGCGTTGGTTTTTTTCACCAGGAAGGAAGTATATGTCACAGATACGCATCGGGATCATCGGCGCGGGCGGCCGCGGCATCAACGCCTTCGGCAATATTTTTCAAAGCCAGTTCGCCGACCAGGCCCGCCTCCTGGCAGTCGCCGATCCCAACCGGGACCGCGCGGCGGCCGGCCTGGAAGCCATCGGCGCCCAGGCCGACATCCATGCCGATTATCGCGCCATGCTGGCGCGCAAGGACATTGACGCCGTCGTGGTCACCACCCCGGATTACCTGCACGAGGAGCATTGCATCGCGGCCTTCCGGCGCGGCAAGCACGTCCTGGTGGACAAGCCCCTGGCCATTTCCGCCGGCGGCTGCCTGCGGGTGATTGCCGCCGCGCACAAAGCCCGGAAAATATTGTACATGGGCTTCAACCTGCGCCATGATGTCGTCCTGCGCCGCATCAAAAACATGCTGGCGGAAGGCCAGTTGGGCCGCGTGTTTTCCATGCACGCGGTGGAGTATTACAACGGCGGGCGCACCTACATGGCCCGGTGGAACCGCCTGAAAAAATACGCCGGGAGCCTGTTCATCCACAAGGGTTCGCACGACTTCGACATCATCAACTGGTTCATGCAGCCGGCCCGGCCCGTGCGCGTGAGTTGTTTCGCCAATGTTTTTTGCCTGCACCCCAAGGGACTGCCGTTCAAAACCCGCCCGGGCGTCAAGCCCGGACCGACTTGTTCAGCCTGCGCTTATCAGGATGTCTGCCCGGACGTCAATCATCTTGCCATCAAATCGTTTGCCGGCGTGAGCGCGGACAAGCTGGCCGCCCGCAACCGCATGTTTGACGCCAATGCCGCCAAAAAGGACGGCTACCACAAGGACCTGTGCATTTACCTGTCCGACAAGGACACGCATGACCAGGGCGTCGCCATCGTGGAATACGACAACGGCGCCGTCGCCATGCATTCGGAATGCTTTGTCACCCCGCTTACCGACCGGCTGTATCGCCTGGACGGCACGCTGGGCCACCTGGAGGCCAGCCTGCACGAGAACCGGATCGAAATCCGGCCGCGCTGGAGCCAGGACCAGAGCGTGCATAAACTGAGCCGCGGCGCGGGCGGCCATGGCGGGGCCGACCCCCACATGTGCGCGGAATTCATGAACTGCATCCGCCAGGGACTGCGCCCCGGCGCCTCGGGCATTGACGGGGCCTGGAGCGTGGCCATCGGCGAGGCCTGCGAACTGTCCCGCACCAAGAAGCGCATGGTGGAGATCCGCGAGGTTCTGGACGTCAAAAGCCCGTTGCTGAAGAAATAATCAAGCGCCCGCGGCGCGCACGGCGGCGGCGATGGCGGCGATGTGCGCCGGCGTGGTCCCGCAGCAGCCGCCGATGATATTGGCGCCGGCGGCCAGCAAGGCCGGGACATGCGCGGCGGCTTGCGCCGGCGTTTCATCGAACACCATGCGGCCTTCCGCCTGCCGCGGCAGGCCGGCATTGGCATGCACCAGGATGGGCGCCGCGGGGGCGGCGGCGCGCAGCGCGCGGACGACGTCCACCATCTGCGCGAAGCCGTTGCCGCAATTGGCGCCAATGACCGCCGCGCCGGCCGCCAGGCAATCCCGGGCGGCCTGCTCCGGCGCCACGCCCATCATGGTGCGGTATTCTCCATGCTGGTTGCGCTCGAAGGTCATGGTGGCCACCGCGTCCAGGGCGGTATTTTCACGCACCGCCCGGATGGCGATCACGATTTCATCCAGGGCCGACATGGTTTCGATGCAGGCGGCATCCGCCCCGCCCTCCTCCAAGGCCCGGGCCTGCGCGCCAAAGGCCTCATATAGTTCCGCCTCGGTCGCATCCCCCATCAGTAAAATTTTACCGGTCGGCCCCATCGAGCCCAGAACGAGCCGGCCGGCGCCGGCGGCTTCCCGGGAAATTTCCGCCGCCGCCCGGTTGATTTCCCGGACGCGGTCGGCCAAGCCGAAATATTCCAGCTTGAAGCGCGTGCCGCCGAAGCTGTTGGTTTCGATCATGTCGGCGCCCGCCTGCGCGTAATCGGCGGCAATTTTCAGCACCTGGGGGCGATGCGTCAGGCACCAGAGTTCCGGACATTCCCCCGGCGGCAGCCCGGCTTCCTGCAGCAGCGTCCCCCACGCGCCATCCGAAACCAAGGCCCGCCCGGCCTGTAATTTATCCAGCAAAACGCTCATAATCCATCCTCCAGCGGGCTTGCGCCCTCCGCCGATTTTTGCCGCCAATGGCTGTGCCAGCCCCCCATCGAACCCGGACACGGCAATCCTGACATTGCGCGGTTCCTTTTTCAAGCCTGGAATTGCGGAAATGCTTGCGCCCCCATCCGGCATGGTTATATAATAAGTCGCTTTTAAAAGTCAGCTTTAAAAGCGCAGTATTCATTTCCAACCTCAAACAACCGTGAACCTGATTCAACCTCTGGTAACCCTGACCACCGAACACCGAACCCTGAACACCGAACCCTGAACACCGAACCCTGAACACCTCGACAAACACATGAAAACATACCGCAAGGAATTATGGTTTGAAACGCCTGTCCGCCGGGCCTTCATCAACATCACCCCGCAAGTCGCCGCCTGTGTGCGGGAAAGCGGCATTCGCGAAGGCCTGGCGCTGGTGAACGCCATGCACATCACCGCCAGCGTTTTCATCAATGACGATGAGGGCGGCTTGCATGCCGACCTCGAAAAATGGCTGGAGCAACTCGCGCCGGAGAAGCCTTACAGCCGCTATGCCCATAACGGCGCCGAGGACAATGCCGATGCCCACCTCAAGCGCACGATCATGGGCCGCGAAGTGGTGGTGGCCATCACCGGCGGCAAACTGGATTGCGGGCCGTGGGAACAGATTTTCTACGGCGAATTCGACGGCCGGCGGCGCAAACGGGTGTTGGTGAAGATTATCGGGGAATGAAAATATTTTTCAGGCAGCCTTCCGCAAACCGCCAACGGCCAAACGCATGCCGCATATCGCCAAAATCGTGGTGGAAATTTCGCTCGGCCGCGAGTTCGATTACCTGATCCCCGCGCGCCTCGCCGGCGCGGTCCAACTGGGTTCGCGGGTGCTGGCGCCGTTTCGCCATGGCATCACGCGCGGTTACGTGGTGGGCCTGGCGGAACATTCCGACTGCGCCGCCCTCAAGGAAATCCAGGAACTGATCGGCGCCCGCCCGCTGTTGACACCCGTCATCCTGCAACTGGCGCGCTGGATGAGCGAATATTACTGCTGCACCATGGAGCAGGCCATCCGCACCGTCCTGCCCTGCGCCATCCGCCGGGCCGGCGCCCGGCACCGCGAGCTGCTGTTTGTCGAACCGGCCGGCGATGACGCCGGTCCGGCGCCGCCGCTCCAGGCATCGCCGCGCCGGACGCAGTTGCTGGAGCAATTGCGCGCTGGCGGCGCGCAGCCGCTGGCGGATTTCCTGCGCCAGACCCGCGCCAGCACGGAGTTGCTGCGCCAAATGGCGAAGGACGGACTGCTGCGCCTGCGCCGCCGGACCGCCGAACGCAATCCCACCGAATACCTGAACAACCTTAACATCCTGCCCACCCAGCCGCTGGCGCTCTTTCCCGAACAGGTTCAGGCGCTGGAACTGGTGATCCGGGCGATCGACACGCATACCCCGCCGGTGATCCTGCTGCACGGCGTCACCGGCAGCGGCAAGACGGAGGTGTATCTCCAAGCCATCCGCCATGTGCTGGGAAAAGGCCAGGGCGCCGTGATGCTGGTGCCGGAAATTTCGCTTACCCCCCAGACCGTGGAGCGTTTCCACAGCCGGTTTGGCGAGGAGATTGCCGTGCTGCACAGCCACCTTTCCGACGGCGAACGCCACGATGAATGGCACCGCATCCATGCCGGCCGCGCGCGCATCGTCGTCGGCGCGCGTTCGGCCCTCTTCGCGCCGGTGGACAAACTGGGCCTGATCGTGGTGGACGAGGAACACGAGCCCAGTTACAAGCAGGCCGAGGCGCCGCGCTACAATGCACGCGACGTGGCGGTCATGCGCGGCCACATGGAAAGATGCCCCGTGGTGTTGGGCTCCGCCACCCCGGCCCTGGAATCGTTCTACAACGTCCGCCGCGGCAAATATTTCCTCAGCCCCATGCCCCACCGCGTGGACAACCGCGCCATGCCGATCATGCGCATCGTGGATATGCGCGCGGAGACGGAGCGGGAAGGCCGGCTGAATGTCTTTTCCCGCGCGCTGCTGGAAGCCATCCGCCAGCGTCTGGAAAAGGCCGAGCAAACCATCCTCTTCCTGAACCGGCGCGGCTATGCCACCACCGTCATGTGCCCGCAGTGCGGCCATACCGCCGCCTGCAGCCAGTGCAGCGTCAGCATGACCTACCACCGCGCCACCGCGGAAATCCGCTGCCATATCTGCGGACAAAGCGCGCCCGTGCCGGCCAAGTGCCCGGAATGCGGCCTGCCCACCCTCAAATTCAGCGGCATCGGCACCCAGCGCATCGAGTGCGCCGTCCGCGCCATCTTCCCGCAGGCGCGCGTGCAGCGGATGGACGCCGACACCGCCGCCGTCAAGCACGCTTACACCAGGATTCTCGGCGACTTCAAGGCCGGCAAGACCGACATCCTGATCGGCACCCAGATGATTGCCAAGGGGCTGCATTTCCCCGGCGTGACCCTGGTGGGCGTGATCTGCGCCGACAGCAGTCTGCACCTGCCCGACTTCCGCGCCGCCGAACGCACTTTCCAGCTCCTGCTGCAGGTGGCCGGCCGCGCCGGCCGCGGCGAAATTCCCGGCGAGGTGATCGTCCAGACCTTTTCTCCCACCCATCCCGCCATCCAGTCCGCCCGCCGGCAGGATTACACCGGCTTCTGCGACCAGGAACTGGAAGCCCGGCGGGAGCTGCTGTACCCGCCATTCACCCACCTGATCTGCCTGACCTTCGAAGGGCCCAACGAGGCGGCGGTGATTGCCATGGCCGGCCGGCTGGCGGCGCGGCTGAAGGAACTGCTGCATCCCGCCATCAACCTGGCCGGCCCGATGCCGGCGCCGCTGAGTAAAATCAAAGGGCGCAGCCGGCAGCAGGTCATTATGCGCTCGGTATCGGTCAAAGCCATGACCGGGCCGTTGAAGGCGGCGCTGGCGGAGCTGCCGGCCAAATCCGACGTGCACGTGGCCGTGGACGTGGACGCACTGTCGCTGATGTGACACTGAACACCGAACACTGAACACCTTGTCATCCCGTTCCGGCCCGGTACGGCGCCCGGCCCCAGCGCGCGACGTCGTCCATCAACAGGAAGCCGCCGGTCAGATACCAGCGGCCGCCGGCGGCCATATGCTCGGCCACCACGCGTTGCAGCGAGGTTTTGCGCGGCATGTCCGCGGGCGCCGTAAACACCCGTCCGCAAACCCGTTCCAAAGTCTGCCGGTCATTGGCGCCCGGCACGGGAAACAGGTAAAACTGGCGCAGGAATTGCACGATATTCGAGTTGGGCGGCAGGTATTGCTCGAATTGCGCGTCAAACAGCCAGGTGGCGCAGGTGAATACCCGGGCGGCCGATGCGGGAAAATATTTCGGAAAAAATTTCGCGGCGTCGCTCAGGGACGCGCCGCAGGCGTCCGGCGTCAATGGCTCGCCGGCGGGAATATGGATGCCAAGCACCGGATCGCCGGACGCCAGCACGCCTTGCCAGTCCGCCGGGTCCAGCGTCATCACCGCGCGCCGGATGAAGCCGCGCGGATCCACCGGGTGGCCGGCGAGGCCGCCGGAACCATCCCTCGAGGCGGTGGTCCAGGCATCCGCGCCGGCAAAGATACCGTTGGCGCCGTCAAACCGGCCATCCGGCCGGATAACCAGCCCCGGCCCGGCAAGCATGATGGTCTGCCCATCGGCCACCCGCCGGTAAATGCGGAAATTTTGACGGAACACCTCGAACCGGAACTGGAGCCGGCCCAGCCGGAACAGTTTGGCGCATAAATGGCTGTAGAGCCAGCCGGTGCCCTGCAGTTCGCGCAGTCCCCAGCGGCCGTGTTTTTCCCGGTAGTCGTGCAGCCAGAGCGGCAAGTCGGCAAAAGTCGCGCGCGTCACCGCCGGCGGCACGCCCAGTTCCCGATGCCGCGCCAGCGCCAGCGGCAAGCCGGCAAGGAAAACATAGGCGTAAAATAAATCCGCCGCCGGATGCAAGGCGGATGGCAAGGCGGGCCATTTTTGCAATTCCGCAGCCATGTTGCCGCCCGGCGCCACGTACAGCAGATGCCGGCAATGCCAGGCCAGCCGGCGCAATGCCGGCTGGCGCTGAAACAGGTCCAGCCCCGCACACAAGGCGGCGCGGACATCCGCGGGCCAATCCAGTTCAAGCCCGGTTTGCTCGATCCAGTCCGGCTGCAAATATAACTGTTCCGCCGCCCCCGGGCTGAAGGTTGCGCCCGATGCATCCCATTGCCGCCGCCAGCAGACCGCGGCGGACTGGTCCAGCCCCGCCAAGGCCGCTACTTGTTCCAAAGTTTCATTCATGCAAGCCAATTTCAAAACTAACGTTTTGAAAGAATTCATTATTCAGGAGCCAGAATTCAGAATGATTGCAACCAGCCAAAGATCTATGCGTTACGTTGCCGTGAAATTCTGACTGCCGAACACTGAACACTTTTGAAAGAGACTCATGCATCATTCATTTTTCCAGAAATGCGTCCGCCGCCCGGATCATTTCCATAATGCGCGCGGCCTCCGCCGGCGGCGCGCCGGCATCCCGCCACAGCCCTGGCAAACCGGCCGCGGCGGCGGCAGATTGCCCGGCCAGCATGCGCATGGCAGCGGCGGCGCCCCGGGCATAACGCTCCGGCTGGATATGCTGTGACAGCGCCACACGCATGACTCCCACCAAGCGGTCGTCCCAACCCAGCTTGCGCTGCGGATCGCGCACCACCCGGTCCACCGCATCGCGCAAATGCGGATTGAGCATGCGCGCCAGGAGATCATCCACGTAAGCGGCATAGCCGGCCGGCGTGAACAAGGAGTCCACCCCGGCATGGCGGCGGCAGAGCGCCCGGCCGGATTCCTCCAAGAACGCCGCGCGCGCCATTTGGATCAAAGGCTGATCCGCGCGGGCATCGGCCATGAACCGCAATCCTTTCAACCGCGCCAGGTAACCCAGCAGGGCATGCGTGGCGTTATGCCCATACAGCTTGGCTTCCTCGAACGGCAAAAGATCGTCCTTTTCCTCGAACACCGCAATCCCGCGGCGGAACCCCGGCAGGGTGACACGGCTGATCAGGATGCGGTTGAACTCCTCTACCAGCAGACAACGGGCGGCCTGCGGGGTCAACGGCGCCAGGTCCTGCTCGCGGATTTGTCCCGCATCCGTCACCACCCCGCTCATCTTGCCGATCACGGTGTTCAGGCATTGCAGGTTTTCTTTTACCACCTCGGCCTGCGCGCCCAGGTGTTTTGCCAGGCGTTCCCAGAGAATTTCGGCCGCGTGATTGTTGTTTTCCGCCGTGTAAACGATGCTGGCGCGCCGTTCCCCGCGCACCTGCCGCAATTTCAGGCCTTCCGCCAGAATGTCCACGACCGATCCGGGCATGCCATCGCCGTAGAATTCGACGCTGGGCAAAGCCGTGGTAATTTCGTCCGCATCGGCCACCGCTTCGATCAATTTTTTCCGGTCGGCCGGCTCCCGCGGATTCCACGCCGTTACGCCGCGCACTGCATGGCGGGCGATGCCGTCGGCGCCCGCCACATTCACATGGTACGCCCCGCCGGCGGCGCGCAAGGCGGCCACCACATCGGGCATGACTTCCGCCACGGCCAGTTCGCTAAAATTGCCTGACTGGAAAGCTTCGAATAAAAACAACCCGCCCTGAATCGCCCCGAACCCGAACCCCACGAATTTTTTTTGCATATTGATCCTGTCAAACAGCCGAACATCCCATTGTCACCCGCATCCCGCCTCTCGCATCCTTTATCCGCCACCTGCCACCCGCATCTCGTATCCCGTCACCCGCCTCTCGCATCCCGTATCCGTCACCCGTCACCCGCATCCCGCCTCTCGCATCCCGCCCCCCGCCACCCGTATCCACCCCCCGCATCACCACGATGGCTGGCCCCGGGTCGGCCGGGCACTGGCACTGGCAGGCGCCGCAACCGCGGCAGAGATTGGGGTCCACCTCCGGACAATTCACGCCGCCATGCTGCACCGCGCGCACCGCCTTATACGGGCAAAACTCATCGCACACCATGCAGTATTCGCCATGCTCCCAGGCGATGCACCAATCGCGCCTCACCCGGGCCGTGCCGATCGTTAAATCCGGCTTAGACGCCAGGGCCGTCCGCCGGATGGCGCCCGTGGGACAGACCTGGGTGCAGGCAACGCACGATTCGTGGCAATAATCGCCTTGAAAATCGAGCACCGGGGTCAACACCCCCGCCAATCCCGCTGCGCCTAATGCCGGCCGGATGATGTTGGCCGGACAGGCGCGCAAGCAATTGCCGCAGCGCGCGCACAAGCCGTTGAAGCGGTCTTCCCCGACCGCGCCGGGCGGACGCAATGGCGGCGCGGCCGGCCGGCCGGCCCAGGCGCGCAGCATGCCGCCGGCGGCCAACCCGCCCAGCACCCAGGCGAACGACCGGCGGCCAAAGCGACCGGGCGCATCCCTGGCCGGCAATTCTTCAGCGCCATGGCGGCCTTGCGCGGATACGACCGCCGGGGGCGGACGGTGGCGCCACCGCTTCCACCGGGCGCCCAGCCAGGATCCTGCGCGGCCGCAAAAGGTCATCCAGGCTCCCAGGGGGCAGAGCCAGGCGCACCACAGGCGCGGGCTGAGCCAGGCCAGCAAAAGCAGCGCCAGCAAGCCGGCGGCCGGCCGCCAATCGTGGAAATACGGCGCCGCGGGGCGCCAGGCGGAAAAAAATCCGGTAAACAGCACCAGCGGATCCCAGGCTAAAAACAGCGGGAACCCCGCCAGGGCGCCGCCCAGCCCCAAAAGCATGATCCATTTGCCCAGCGGCGGGCAATGCCGCATCCAGGGGCCGCGCGCCGGACGCCGCCATTCCGCCAGCCGCTGCAGCCATCCCGTCGGACACAGGGCGCGGCAAAACCACCGGCCGCGCCATAACGCCAGCAGCAGCAAGGGCAAGGCTGCCAGCGTGAGGAAGGTCGCGCGGCGCGCGGCCAGCGCCGCGCACAAGGCGGTCCACGGGCTGGCGGCAGCCGGGATCGCCGGCGCCGCCGGCCAGGGAAACGCCTGCAACGCCGCCAAGGCGGCAATTACGGCCACGGCCAGGTGCAGGAGCCGGCCGGCCCAGGTTTTTAACGTCGGGCGCATATAACGCGGGGCATGCTGTGCGTTGCGTGCCATTCAAGTTGCCGGTTGGCGGCGGAAGTTTTAACCAGCCTCAGACCTTGACATGTTCAACCGCCACGGCGCCCAGGTCGCCGCAGCCGATGCCCATCTCGTGGGCCAGGCGGATGTGCTGAATATCAAACGGCTGCTTGTCGAACAAAGTCGCGGCATAGGCGTCCACCGCCACCGGGTCCACGCCGAAAATGAGTTGATGGGGGTGGGCCAGTTTGCCCGGCCCGCGCGGACCGCCGGTCAGCATGATGCGCGTGGCATCCACAATGATCAGGTGCGGACGCACCAGCGTACTGAAGTCGGCAATACACTGATGCAGTTTGTTCTTATGCCAGAAGCCGCGATCCTGCACCACGCCCATCCAGTTTTTCATCGACAGCGTCAGGGTGGCCCCGCCGTGCGATTTGGCCACCGGCATATTGATCAGGCAGGGCGCCTCCAGGACATCCCGGATCACCGCCGCCTGTTTCAAACTGACCCCGCGCGGCAAATCCACCGTTTGAAAATGCTTGGCAGCCGGCGTATACATCCGGCCGCCGGCGCGTTTGACCGCCGCTTCAATGCCGCTCATGCTGAAGGCATCCTTGGCGGGCGAGCAGGGCTTTTCCGGGACAATCACTTCCTTCGCCCCGGCGGCCAGGCAGGCGCGCACGCAATTTTCGACCAAGTCCGGATCCGTGTTGCCGCCCTGTTCCGGCAAGCTGGCCCAAGCCGCATTGGGTTTCAATACCACGGGTTGACCCGGCTTGACGAAGGCCGCCCAACCGCCCATCTTCTCCATGCCGGCCTGGAGCATGGCGGCAATATCCGTGCCGTGGACAACCCATAACGCCGCGCCCCGGGACGCGGTTGCCGCCACCGTCCCGGTGGCGGCGCTCCAGGCGGGCCGGCACGCCGCGCCCGCCGCCGCCGCAGTGATGGCCGCCAGGAACCGGCGGCGTGTGACTAATTTTTTATGTTTTTTCATGCCACCCCCTTGTTTTGTTTGAGAACCTTACCAACGCCAGTTTGCTGGGCAAACCGTCCGCCATCCATTGCGGGAGCATCATTCCCGGCGCAGCAGCGTATCGCGCGGCGGGCCGGTGCGATCCATTTCCGGGTAATCCAGCGTATAATGCAAACCGCGGCTTTCATGGCGCAGCATGGCAGAGCGCACAATCATTTCCCCCACGGCGGCGATGTTGCGCAATTCCAGGATGTTGCCGGTGACGATGTAATCGAAATAATACTCGCGGATTTCAGCCTGCAAGTTGGCAATGCGGCGCAAGGCGCGCTCCAGCCGCCGGTTGCCGCGCACGATGCCGACGTAATCCCACATGCAGGTGCGCACTTCGCTCCAATTATGCGCAATCACCACCTCCTCGTGGCTGGGCGCCGCCGAACCGGTACGCCAGTCGGGGATGGCCACCGCGGGACGTTCGCGCGGCATGGCCGCGAGTCTTTCCGCCATGGCATGGGCGCAAACCAGGGCTTCCAGGAGCGAGTTGCTGGCCAGGCGGTTGGCGCCATGCAAGCCGGTGCAGGCGACTTCGCCGCAAGCCAGGAGGCCGGGCATGGCCGTGGCGCCATCCACGCCGGCGGCGATGCCGCCGCAAAAATAATGCGCCGCCGGCACCACGGGAATCAGGTCGCGGGCCATATTGATGCCATACTTCAGGCATGCGGCAAAAATATTCGGAAAACGCCGGCGCAAAAATTCCTCGGACTTGGAGCGGATATCCAGGTAAACACAGCGGACGCCGCGGGACTTCATGGCATGATCGATGGCGCGCGCCACCACATCGCGCGGCGCCAGCGAGCCGCGCGGATCGTAGTTTTCCATGAACGGCGTGCCCTGGTCGTCAACCAAAACCGCGCCTTCGCCGCGCACGGCTTCGCTGATCAGAAAAGATTTGGCGTCCGGATGGTACAGGCAGGTGGGATGAAACTGGATGAATTCCAGGTTTTTTATCGGCACGCCGGCGCGCCAGGCCATGGCCAGGCCGTCGCCGGTGGCAATGTCCGGATTGCTGGTGTAGAGATAAACCTTGCCGCAGCCGCCCGTGGCCAGAATCGTATAAGGCGCGCGCGCGGCGGCGATCACGC
>CAZYXU010000071.1:0-17219 GCA_964650945.1 uncultured Verrucomicrobiota bacterium
GGCGCAACGTTCGCACTTGATAAAGAAACGGTGTTTTGGTAAATTCGCATCATAACCGAAGAGGGGGAAGATAATGACTGCGATTCTTCAAAAAGTTGAAATTGAAGCGCTCAATCTGCCTAGGGAAGAGCGTGCTTTTTTGGCTGACCGTTTGCTGAGTTCACTAGGAGGCGAGACGCTTAGCGATGTCGATGTTGCATGGGTGGCCGAAGCAGAGAATCGGTATGCAGAGTTCAAAAGCGGTATTCGTCAACCTATTCCGGCAACTAAAGTTTTTGAGGAGGCAGATCGGATTCTCAAATGAACGGCGTGGTATTCGATCCTGACGCTCGTGCCGAGTTTCTTGCTGCAGTCGAGTATTACGAGGAATGCCAATCCGGACTTGGCCTGCGTTTCCGAACGGCTGTCGAAATGGAGCTTGATGGCATAGAGACCATGCCATTTCGCTTTCGCGTGCTACATGCACCTTTTCGGCGATGCCTCATTTCGAAGTTTCCTTACGCTATCATCTTCTCGATTGAGCCTGATTTCATACTGGTTGTTGCATTGGCTCATACAAAGCGAAAACCGGGCTACTGGCATGACCGTGTTAAGAAATTCAGATGAATATTTGGAGGGTGGGGTCGGACCGAGAGTAGCTATTGTATTCAAACGAGATACACCGATTACGGACTGTTTTAGAGGCTTAAAAATAATGATTTTACCGCAAGAAACAATGTTGTAAGATGCATCCATGTCGTGAGCCAACAGATATTATATTCCTGGCCACATTTGGTATTTGACGCACCGCTGCCACAAGCGTGAATTTCAGTCAACGAGTCGCAAAATAACGCTTTTGTTCTGCGAGAAGCCGGCCACACTTATACCTGCAATTCTAATGCCAAAAACACAGGTTTAAGCCCTCAAAACACATTTTTATGGAGCATAACACGTTGTTAATAATATGCTTAACTTGGTCCGACCCGAACCTGTCCGACCCGAACCTACCCGGCCGGAGATATTGTCGCTAACGCGCCGTCCCAAAGCCCGGGCGTTCGGTGCGACATAATATGTTTGCCCCAAGACGGGGCGGGAGGTACCATATCTGGCATGACTACAGCAATTCAAGAGCTTGAGATGTTGCCGGTTTCAGAGCGGGTACAACTCGTTGAGGACCTGTGGGACAGCATAGCACGCAGCAATGCGGACATACCCATCCCACAATGGCAGAAGACTGAGTTGGAGCGTCGGAAGCAGAACTACCTGCGAAATCCCGATTCAGGGCGGACGTGGGACCAGGTCAAGCAGGACATATTCCAATCCCGATGATCTCGCCACCGATACTTGTTCCTGAGGCCAAGGCGGATGTGGCGGATGCATATCTTTGGTATGAAGATCAGTGCCTTGGCCTCGGAATGGAGTTCCTGCGCTGTGTCGAGGCGGCGCTTCTGTCGATTCAGCGGACGCCTTTGATCTATCCGATGGTACATGAGACCTATCGTCGGGCACTGGTCCGCCGCTTTCCTTTCGCGATCTTCTTCGATATCGACGATTCTGAAAATTGGTGTGTCGTCTACGCCGTTTTCCACTGCTCACAGGATCCGGGAAAGTGGCGCGGACGCTTGCCCCAATAGAACGGGCACCGAACAAGATGCCTGGAGCATATTCCAGTAAGGCCGCGGACGGTCTCACTGGAAATGCGCAGGCGGGACGTTCGACGGAGAGAAATAGAGAGGAATGAATGGATGCCGTTGGGGAATTCCTGATGGGGTTCATCTGGTGGATCATCGGCTTTCCGATTATCTGCTTGGCTGCAACTCCGTTCATTCTGCTGGTGTCCTGCCGGGGAGCAGGTCCATATTGGAAGAGGGTCGGAATCCGGTACAGAGGACTGATCGAGTTCTGGAAGGAAAACGGAATCCTCCTGGTACCCTGATTGGTTTAAATACATTCCGGCGAACAACGGGCGGCACCGTACCCTAACCAGCGGCGGGTTCGGTCCAGTGCGCCCGACGTTGGAAAATACATACAACTAGCCATACAACGATATTGACAACCTGCGGGTTGCATGTTAGGTTGTATTCATGACTCGTTTTGAGTGGGACGACGAAAAAGACCGGATCAACCAGGTGAAACACCGGGTTGGTTTTCATCTGGCGCAGTACGCATTCGCCGACCCGCAGCGTGTTATCGCAGAAGATGCGGCCCATAGTTCCGCTGAAGACCGGTTCTTTTGCATCGGGCGGGTCGGGGACAGCATACTAACGGTGCGCTTTACATACCGCGGAGATGTTATCCGCATTATCGGCGCCGGGTACTGGCGGAAAGGAAAACAATTTTATGAAAAGCAGAATTCAATACACGGATGAACCGATGGGTGATTTAAAGGTTGTCAGGGACTTCCTGCCGCCTCCCCATGAACTTGTTTTCGAGGAAGACACTGTCAAGGTGACCATCGGATTAAGTCGCTCTAGCATTGAGTTCTTCAAGCGCGAGGCACGCCGGAATAAAACCGCCTACCAGAAAATGATTCGCCGGTTGCTGGATATATATGCCTCACGTTATAAACATGAAGTCCCAACAAGCGGCGGCGCCGGATGGCGCTAACCGCGCCGCCATTGCACCGCAGCGTTTGACAATTGATGAAGAAGAAACTGCTCATAACGGTCTTGATCGTCATTGGCATTGCCGGCATCACGGGGCAGGTATGGTTATCGCGGACTTTGCACAACAGACGACAAACTCAGGCCGATCTCGCACCCTACCGTACAACCATCTTGGTTGACACAAACGAAGCGATTCTCTTCCGGAATCCAAAGGGCGTTGGCGTTGCCGCATTCGACCAAGTAGGACACGTGGACACGCGCTACAGATTCCGCGCCTTGGCTCCCGGCACCAACATCGAGACTGACGATGTCGTGGACGTTCATCACGCCGCCATCAACCTCGGTCTTATCGCTTTCGACACCAGTGATCCGAAGAGTCACTATATTCGCGCTGGAGCTGTATGGATCGCGTGGTCATACCACAACCCCGGAGAAGCATGGGTTACGTATCATAGCAACCTTACCGAAGTTGCGGTCGTGCCAGCAGACCGGTTCAGCGATATTGACTTGATGGAGTTAAGAGACAAGGGCGTCCAAGCCTTTCAACGTACGCCGCTACCGCTCCGCCGCTGAAGTCGGGCATTGGCCTAAAGATAATTGACAACGCCCCATCGATTGCGGTATTGTTGTACTGAGACTAATCGATGGAGACTTCATCATGCATGCAGTAACAGTTTCACCCAAATATCAGGTCGTTATCCCTCGTCCGGTACGAGAAAACCTGAAACTACGTCCGGGACAGAGGATGCAGGTGATTGAGTATTCGGGACGCGTGGAGTTTATCCCGGAGCGCGACATTGCGGATCTCAGGGGGTTTGTGAAAGGCATCAACACGGACTTTGCGAGAGAGGCGGATCGCGTATGAACGTCGTCGACTCATCGGGCTGGTTGGAATACTTTTCCGACGGCAGGAACGCTTCACGTTTTGCCGCCCCTCTCAAGGATCTGGATTCGCTCGTTGTTCCGACCGTGTCCATCTACGAAGTCTTTAAGGTTCTCCTTCGCGAATCAGGAGAAGAGGCGGCGTTGCAGGCCGCCTCCGCCATGCAACGAGGTCACGTGGTCGATCTTACGCCGCAGCGAGCTTTGTCTGCCGCTACGTTCAGCCTTAAGCACTCGCTGCCGATGGCAGACAGCATCATCCTTGCCGCCGCTCGCGAACATGCGGCAACGCTCTGGACGCAGGATGATGACTTCAAGGGATTGAGCATGGTCAAGTATTTTTCTAAAAAATCGAGGCCAACCAGATGACTGCCGGGCACCGCGCGCCCGCCATTGGGAATAAGCTTGATCATTCAAGAAGACTGTCTCCAGATGATTGACGAACGAAATATCGCAAACGGTTCGGTCATCCCGTCGGAAGGATACTGTGACCAACCGTATGTTGCCAAACTGCCCGATGGCTGCTGGCTGTGCGTGATGACCACGGGCCAGGGGCGCGAGGGGCAGCAAGGGCAGCACATTGTTGCATGCCGCTCCACGGACTTTGGCCGGACCTGGTCGGCTTTGGCGGAGATTGAGCCGGCCAACGGGCCGGAAGCATCCTGGGCCATGCCTTTTGTAACCCCTGCCGGGCGGGTCTATGTTTTCTACACCTACAACGCGAACAACCTGCGCGAAGTGCGGTCGGGCGATGCCGACGGATCCATGATCAGGCGCGTCGACACCCTGGGCGAATATGCCTTCAAGTTGTCAGACGACGGCGGGCGCACCTGGTCGGCAGACCGCCGGTTCATCCCTGTGCGCGAGTTCGAGATTGACCGGCGGAATCCCTATGGCGGCTCCGTGCGATTTTTCTGGGGCGTGGGCAAACCCATCCTGCATGCCGGGATTCTGTACATGGGGTTTACCAAGGTCCTGCGTCACTCGCGACATGATTTCTTTGTGGAATCAGAAGGATGCTTCCTGCGTTCCGACAACATCATGACCGAGCCGGATCCGGATCGGATCCGATGGCAGACGCTCCCCGATGGCGAGATCGGGTTGAGGTCTCCTGGCGGAGGCCCGATCTGCGAGGAGGCGAATCTCGCCGGGTTGAGCGATGGGTCGCTCATTGCCACCTGCCGCACAATCGAGGGCTATCCCGTTGAGGCTTATTCCCGCAATGGGGGACGGACTTGGGCGGCAAAGCCCATGCGTTTCTGCCCGGATGGGCCGATCATTTGCAATCCACGGGGGCCGAATTTTGTGCGTAAACTCACAGAAGGCCGCTACGCGGGGCGGTTCATCTACTGGTTTTATAATAACAATGCGTGCGGTAAGCCCGGCCAGCCTCACCGCGGCTACGATGGCGGCAGCAGGAATCCCGCGTGGCTTCTGGGCGGCGTCGAACGTGATTCGCCCGCCGGGAAGGTGATCCACTGGGGCCGGCCGGAAGTGGTTCTTTACGACGTGAACCTCGCCGCCGCAATCGGGTACCCGGATTTTGTGGAGGTCGGTGACCGCTTATTCATCACGGAAACCCAAAAGGCCGTTGCGCGAGTGCATGAGGTGCCGCAATGGCTTTTGGATCGCCTTTGGGAATTGTAGCCCCGAACCATGGCCTTCTGTAGCCGCGCAGGAGTGGCCCTGACGCGGGGAAAAAAGCCGCCGGCAATGCGCTGCGGCCCAAGCCAACACATCAGGAAAAACTGCTATGTTTGAAATAATCTGGGAGGCATTGCGGGCGGCAATGGTTGGGTTGGTATTATGGGTGCTTTTAAGAGAAGGGCGCCGCGCCGACATCAGCCGCGTCAGCGGATGGCGCTACATCAAAACCGGGGCGGCTTTGGTGTTTTTTGGCGCGTGGATTGACATTACCGACAATTACGAAAATCTAAATCGATTCGTGTTCATCGGCAATACCCCGGGCGAGGCATTCCTTGAAAAGGTTGTGGGCTATGCCTTGGGCTGTATCGTTCTGACTTTCGGCATAATGCGCTGGCTGCCAAAATTCATTCGACGCCACGAATCAATCCGCGTGGACCTGCAACAGGCAAACACCCAGTTGAAGGTGCTCAGCGGCCTGCTTCCCATCTGCGCTTCCTGCAAGAAAATTCGCGATGATGCCGGCGGCTGGACGCAGTTGGAAACGTACATCCACAACCATTCGGAAGCCCAGTTCTCGCACTGTATTTGCCCCGACTGCATGCAGAAGCTCTATCCGGAGTACGCGTCGGCGGTGGAACTTGAAGGCAATCGGGGGCAGCCTTAAGGCTGGTTTTTGAAGAATTCGGAATAGAAAATCGTAGGATTGTTGGTGGTGCCGAATTCGCCGCTCCAGACGAACAGCGTCACACCCTTGATGGTGTCCCGGGGGTTGTTGGTGGTCATGGCGAAACTGAAACGCATATGGTATTTTTCCCCTTGCGCCAGCGGGTTGCCGGCGGCATCGGCCGGCAGATAATACGCATTGGTCCAAACTACGGGCCAGGGCTTAAAGCGTTGCCCGGGATAATATTCCACCAGGTTTAGAGGCATGGCATTGGTGGCCCAGCATTCTTCCGCAGCCACGGGAATGACAGCCTGATCCAGACCGTCCCAGTCATCCTGCGCCCAGGCTTGCAGCCCGTTGAAAACGTCCTCAGCGAAAAAGGCCATGCGGGTGTCGGCAATGGAGCGCACGTTTTGATCCAAGCCGGCGGGAAACAGGCTCATCACCGACAGGATGCCGACGGCGACCACCATCAGGGCCAGGGTGACTTCCACCAGGCTGAAACCGTCCTTACGACATCTGTCCGCGGCGCTCCGTCGAGGAACCATCATGGCTGAAATTTCAGGTATGAAGGTTTTCAACATAATATGGTCGTTCATGTTTTGAAATTTGATCAATTACGAGAAGCTTAATTCTCGACGCTGATCCCGCCGGTTAACCTGTTGACCACAATGGTTTTTTTAACAGTTTGCGCATTGGTGATGCCTATGTTGATTAATCCAGAACCTCCTTCCAAATCGCCGGAGGTCTTAAACGTCAGCGAATTGGATGCCAGGGTAGTATGGAAACACAATCCTTTCTCCAGGTAATTGGTGGCTTGGATGATGGTGTTTGATTTGGTTATGGCGTCATACGTATAAACCACATAATAATTGGTCGAGTTGTCCTGGCCGCATTGGAAGGTCACCGGCTCGCGCTTGGTGATCGCCCATTGGCGGGAAAGCGACAGGGTGGAACGGACTTCCGCGACCGCGCCGCGCATGCCGGCGCCGCGCCCCATGCTGGTGAAGGCCGGAATCGAGACGGACATGACGATCGCCATGATGACGATCACCACCAGCAATTCCAGCAGGGTGATGCCGGATCGGGCGGCGTTTAGGCGGCGCCGCCCCGCCGCACATGGCCGCGGATATGTAAGCGCAAACTGCATCAGAAATCGCTCCAGGAATTCACCGCCAGCGCATCGGTGTTTTCCATGAAGGACCCGACGCCTACGGTGACGATATTGGTGAAATTCAATATGTAATTGACGGCGACGCCGTGGTTGGGGTTGGCCTCGCGCTCGCAGGTGTATTCGTTGGTAATACGATTAAAGATTTGCGCCCGGCCGCCGGATTGGATGATGCAAATGACGTAAGGCACGCCTTTCGGGTCAAGGTAGTTGGAGTAGGAATCCAGGTTGGTGGCGGCAATGCTGATGAACGAGCGTTGGCGCGGATTGAACCCCATCAACTGGGTGACGACCAGGTGATTGTTGGTAAAATACCATTGGTCGCTAGCGTCGGTTTGCGCCGGCCATTTGCCGAAAACGCTGCGGTAGGCTTTGACGGCCAGGGCCAGGGTGTTGGCTTCGGTTTGCGCCTGGCGTTTCAAGGCGCGATCGCGCGCGCGAAAGACCACCGGCAGGATCATCGTAGCGAGGATCACGATGATCACCAGCACCACCATCATCTCCACCAGCGTGAAGGAGGCCGTGGCTCCGCTAAACCGTGCGTCTTGCAAAGTCGAATTCTTCTTTTGCATGCCTTAAATATACCGCGCCGGGCCGTCAGGTCAAGCCATAAACATTCCATCGAAACATCTTGCAAAATAAACGGCGTGCGTTATCCTAATGCGCGAAAAAACAAGGGAGGTTGCCGGACCATGGCGGGAGATTCGAAAAACATCAAAATCGGCATCGTCGGCGCGCGGTTCGCGGCGGGATTTCATTATGAATCCTACCGCCAGTTGGGCGGGATGGGCGTGGAAGTGACGGGAGTTTACTCGCTCAATCCGGCCAGCCGGGAAAAATTCGCGCGAAGCCGCGGCTTGCGGGCTTACGATAGTTTTGACGACATGGCCCGGGCCGTGGATGTGGTGGATTTGTGCGTCCCGGGCGCGCTGCACGAGCCGTTTTGCGTGCGCGCGGCCGAACTCGGACGCCACGTGATCGTGGAAAAACCTTTTACCGGCGCCTATGGACCGGGTGCGCCGGATTGGCGCGGCAACCGCGCGGATAAACAGGCCTTGCTGGATGCCGCCGTCTTGTCGGTGCGGCGCATGCTGGATGCCGCCCGCAAGCATGATGTCCGGATCATGTATGCCGAAAACTGGGTTTATGCCCCGTCCATCCAGAAGGAGGCGGAAATCCTGCGCGCCACCCGGGGGCAGATTTTGTGGATTCACGGCGAGGAAAGCCACAGCGGCAGCGCCAGCGCGGCTTATGGCGACTGGCGCCTGGCGGGCGGCGGCTCGCTGGTGGGCAAGGGGTGCCATCCCTTGACGGCGGCGCTGTACCTCAAGCGCGTGGAAGGATTGTCCAATGGCGGGACGCCCATCCGGCCCCGCGCCGTCAGTTGCCGCACCCATGAAGTCACCCGCAATCCGCGGTTCCGTGACGCCGGCCATCTGCGCACGGATTACAAGGATGTCGAGGATTTTGTCCAGTTGCATGTCGTGTTTGACGACGACATGGTGGCGGATATCTTTTCCTGCGAACTGGTGATGGGCGGGGTGCATAACTGGATGGAAATCTACTGCAACAACCACCGCATGCGCTGCAATATCAACCCCACCGACGCCAACGTGCTTTATAATCCCGTGGAAAAACAGCTCGCGGAGGTGTATCTGACCGAAAAACTCGGAACGAAGCAGGGTTGGAGTTTTCCCGCACCGGACGAAAACTGGATGACCGGCTACCCCCAGGAGCTGCAGGATTTCATGGTGTGCCTGCGGGAGGGGCGCGCGCCGCAAAGCGACGTCATGCTGGCGGCGGACACGGTTTGCGCGCTGTATGCCGGTTATCTTTCCGCGCAGCAGCAAGGCCGGGAAACGCCGGTCCCGCTGATGTCCGGCGAGCCGTGAGCGGGAATCGCACATGCCGGAAACTTTTTGGAAGGAAATGATCTATGTCGTGTATTGACACCCTCACCCCGCGCCAACGCGTGGAATTGGCCTTGCGCGGCGGGCATGGTCCGAGCGTGCCTTTTACCATGTACGCCATGAAGGCGCCGCAATGCGCGGCGGAGCGCCGCTTGCGCAACCGCGGCATGTGCATCGTCAAGCGCGAGGTCAACGCCTATAAATCCTGCCAGCCCAACGTCAAGGTGTCGTCACAGACCACGTATGCAAACGGCCGTACCCTCGTGCGGACTTTTTACGAAACGCCGGTCGGCACGCTTTCTTCCCTGCACGAGCCGGCGGGCTTCACCTCCTGGCGGCATGAACGCCTTTTCAAAAGCCCGGACGATTACAAGGCGCTGTTGTTCATGATCAAGGATGAGAAATACACGCCGAATTACGCGGCCTTCGCGCAGGCGGAAAAGGATTTCGGCGAGGACGGCATCTTCCGCGCGGGATTCAACCTGGAGCCTTTGCAGACCTTGATTTCCGGGCCGTACATGGATATGCAGACCTTCTGCTTTGAGTGGATGGACCGCCGGGATGAGATTCTGAAATTATACGCCGCCATCGTGGAGCAGCGCCGCGCGGTCTACCGCCTGGTGGCCGAGTCGCCGGCCGGGCATGCCAATTACGGCGGAAATGTCACCCCGCAAATCGTTTCGCCGGAAATCTTCGAGGAGTATTACCTCCCGCATTACGCGGAGGCGGCGGAAATCCTGCATCGCCACGGCAAGCTGATCGGCTCGCATCTGGACGCTAATTGCGGCAGCCTCGCGCATTTGATCGCGCGCGCGCCGCTCGATTATATCGAAGCCTTTACCCCGGCGCCGGATACGGACATGACCCTTGGCGCCGCGCGGGCGGCCTGGCCGGACAAGGTGCTTTGGATTAATTTCCCATCTTCCGTGCATCTGCAGCCGGACGCGGCCGTGGCGGACTTCACCGTGGACATGCTGAACGAACTGTCCGCGGTGGATGGCTTGATTTGCGGGATCACCGAGGACATTCCGCCGGAACGGTGGCAGGGAAGTTGCACGGCCATCATGGACGGACTGGACCGGCACGCGCGGGAGAATCCCGGGCGATATGCTTAAAAAAAGGCGGCATCATGAGCGAAGCGGCGCGCATTCTGATAGTCGAAGACGAAAGCATCGTGGCCAAGGACATCCGGGCGAGCCTGCAAGCCCTGGGCTACGCGGTCGTGGGCATGGTGTCTTCCGGGGAGGAAGCGCTGGAGCAGGCCCTGGTCTTGCGGCCGGATTTGGTGTTGATGGACGTCATGCTCAAGGGCGCCATGGACGGCATCGAGGCGGCGCAGCGCATCTGCGCCGCGGGCCGTATTCCGGTGGTATATCTGACCGCTTTCACCGATGATGACACCCTGCGGCGGGCGAAGATTTCCGAGGCCTTCGGCTACCTCTTAAAGCCTTTCGAAGACCGCGAATTGCGTACCACCATCGAAATGGCGCTTTACAAGCATACCATGGAGCGCAAATTGCGCGAAAGCCGGGAATGGTTGGAGACCACGCTGCGCTGCATCGGCGACGCCGTGATTGCCACGGATTTGACCGCCAGCGTGCAATTCATCAACCGCCCGGCGGAAATTCTGACCGGCTGGCAGCAGCCGGCGGCCATCGGCCGGCCGGCCCCGGATGTTTTCTGCTTGAAATCCGCGGATGACGGGGCGCCGGCGCGGGTCGAGGTGGAGGCGCTGCTTACCGGCAGCGCCCAATTCCTGGGCGGCAAGGACGTGATGTTGATCGCGCGCGACGGCCGGCAGACGCCCGTGGATTACACCGCCGCCCCGATCCGGGAAAGCGATGGCCGGATCATGGGGGTGGTGATTGTTTTCCGCGATATTACCGATATCAAGCAATCCGCGCTGCGCGAGCGCAACCTCTACGAGCGTTTATCCCGTTCCAAACGCATGGAATCGCTCGGGGTCCTGGCCGGCGGCGTGGCGCACGATTTAAACAACATTCTGGGACCGATCGTCGCTTACCCGGATTTGATCATGAAAGCCCTGCCGGCGAATAGCGCCATCCGCGCCGACCTCGAGATCATCAAGAATTCCGCGCGCAAAGCCCTGGATGTCATCCGCGACCTGCTGACCCTGGGGCGCACGGGCAACACCCCCATGAAAGCGCTCGATTTAAACCAGGTCGTGGAGGCCAGCCTTAAATCCATGGCTTCCATGACCGCGATGGAACTGGCGCCGCTCGTCAAGTTGGATTTGCGCCTGGCGCCGGAACCGGGCAAGATCATGGGTTCGGAACGCCATTTGCGTGAAATGGTTGCCAACCTGGTGCTGAACGCTTACGCTACGATGCCCAATGGCGGGCGGCTGCAGTTGAGCACCGCCAGCGAGCGCCTGACGGCGCCCTTGGAAGGATACGAAACCGTGCCCCCCGGCTCCTACGCCGTCCTGCATGCCCTGGATACCGGCATGGGGTTTGCCGAGGATGATATCAACCGCATGTTCGAGCCCTTCCATATCAAGAAAAAAATGCATTTGCAAACGGGCACGGGGTTGGGTTTGGCGGTTGTGTATGCGGTGGTCAAGGAGCACAACGGCTTCATCAACATCCGTTCGGCGCCGGGCGAGGGGACGGATTTCACCGTGTATCTGCCGCTGGCCGGCGCGGCGGCGGGCAAGGCGGAGGCGCCGCCGGCGGTAACGCCGGAATGCCGCGGCTCGGAAACGATTTTGCTGGTGGATGACGATGAAGAACAGCGCCGGTTCGCCGCCCGCTGGCTGCGTTCCCAGGGCTACCAGGTCCTGGCCGCGGCCAACGGACCCGCCGCCATCGAACTGCACGCGGCCACCCTGGCCGGCGACAAAAATGTTGACCTGCTGGTGGTGGATATGATCATGGCGGATGAAATGGACGGACTGGACACCTACCGCGGCATCCTGGCGAACAATCCGCGCCAGCGCGCCATCATGGTCAGCGGCTTTGCCGTAACCGCGCGCATCAAAGAAGCTTTCAAACTGGGCGCCGGACAATATCTTCAAAAACCTTACAGCCTGGATGAACTCGGACGCCTGGTGCGCCAGGAACTTGACCGCGAAGGCGATTAAGCCCATGCCCGGCATGGCCGCATGCGGATTTTACCGTGTAGGATAAAGTATGATTACGCAAGACCAGCTTGAGGCCGCGATGTATGAAGCGATGCGCCGGGCGGCCACGCTCATGCCGCCGGATGTCCGCCGGGCTTTGACGGCGGCGCTGGCCGAGGAGCGCGATCCGCTGGCCCGCATGCACCTGGAAGTGAGCATGGAAAATGTCCGGCTGGCGGAGGCCGGACGGGGATTGGTCTGCGCCGACACGGGGTACCCGCTTTATTTCGTCAAAGCCGGCAGCCGGACGGCGATCCAGGGCGGATTTGGGGTTTTGTGGCCGGCCGCCGCCGCCGCCACGCGCCGGGCCACGGCGGAAAATTTCCTGCGGCCGACCATGGTGGACCCGCTGTCCCGCGCCAACCCGGGCGACAATGTCGGCCCGGGGATGCCCAAGGTGGAACTGAGTTTCGAGGGCGAGGACGACGGGTTGGAAATCGTGGCCGCGCCCAAGGGCGGCGGGTCGGAAATATTCGGCACGTTTTACCGCATGCTCTATCCCTCCGACGGCCGCGAGGGCATCGTTAAATTTGTCCTGGATGCCATCCGCGACGGCTGTTACGCGGGTAAAATCTGTCCGCCGGCAATTATTGGCGTCGGCATCGGCGGGACCGCCGATTTATGCATGCGGCTGGCCAAGGAGGCGGCCGTGTTGCGTCCGCTGGGTTCGGTCAATCCCGTGCCCGCCCTGGCGGCGCTGGAAAGCGAATTGCTGCTGGCGGCGCGGTCCATGGGCCTGGGGCCGATGGGCGCACGCGGCATCAATGCCGTGATGGGGCTGCACGCGGCGGCGGCGGTGACGCATACCGCCGCCTTGCCGGTGGCCGTGAATGCCCAATGCATGGTGGGCCGGCGCTGGAAAGCGCGGCTGCATGGCGACAACCGCGTGGAATATTCGGGAGAGTTTTCGTGAAAACAATGCCGCCGATTCGTGATTTGCGCCTGCCGTTGCCGGCCGACGAGGCGCGGCGCTTGCGGCTGGGCGAAATGGTGACGCTCAGTGGGTTGATTTTCACCGGCCGCAGCCGTTTGCATATCCGCGCCATTACCCGGAACATCCTGCCGCCCATCAATTTCGCTGAAGTCAACGGCTTCTTTCATGTCGGGCCGGTCATGCGTCAAACGCCGGCCGGCTGGGAAGTGGTGAGCATCGAGCCGACGTCCAGCATCCGCTTTGAACGCTATAGTCCGGAGTTGATCCGCCGCCTGCAATTGCATGTGTTGATTGGCAAGACCACCATGGGCCGCGGCACGGCCGCCGCCCTGCGCGAGGTGGGCGGCGTGCATTTGACAAAGATCGGCTTGTGCGGCAACCAGTTGGTTTCCCAGGTCAAGCGCGTGGTCAGCGTTTATTTTTGGGAAGAATTGGGAAAAACCGAGGCTACCTGGGTGTTTGAAGTCGATAAATTCGGCCCGTTTTTCGTGGATATGGACGCCGCCGGCGGGAATTATTTCGAGCAGCTTGACAGCGAGACCGGGGCCAACATGGCCGCCTTGCAGGCCCGGTTGGGGATTGCGCGGGATTTTGCGTTCACCACCGTCACTCCGGATTGAAGCATCCAAGGTCATGCAAACCATCGGCATTTTGGGCGGGGTGGGGCCGGAAGCCACCGCGGAACTCTTCCGCCGCATTATCCGCGCCACGCCGGCGGCTGACGACCAGGGCCATTTGCCGGTGATCATATTCAACAACCCGGCCATCCCCGACCGCACGGCCGCCATCCTGGGCCGCGGCCCTTCGCCCTTGCCGGAGTTGCGCGACACCGCGCTCCGCCTGGAGGCGGCCGGCGCGGATTTTATCGTCATCCCCTGCAACACGGCGCATTATTATCTCCCGGAAATCCGCCGGGCGCTGCATGTGCCGGTGCTGGACATGCTGGCCGAAACCGCCGCCCATGTCGCGGCGTCTTATCCCGGCGTCAAAAAGGCGGGGCTGCTGGCCACCACCGGGTCCCTGCGCGCCCGCCTTTATCAAAAGGCCTTCCGCGGCGGCCGTTGCCGGGTGCTGGCGCCGGAAGCCGCCGTGCAGCGGGAACTGGTCATGCCCGCCATCTATGGGCCGCGGGGCGTGAAAGCCGGCGGCCGGCGCCAGCCGGCCCGGCTCCTGCGCCAGGCCGGGGACGCCTTGCGCCGCGCCGGCGCGGAATTGTTGATTGCCGGTTGTACGGAAATCTCCGTGGTGCTGCGCCGCGAGTGCGCCGGGCTGCCCCTGGTTGACCCCTTGACCATCCTGGCGGCCGCCGCCGTCCGGCGCGCCACCGGCGCCGGCGGTCCGCCCGCGGCAACATAGTTCTTGCGCCTGCGCCGTTCGCCATGTTAACATTCCCTTGGAAACATGGGGGATGTATGAGCGCTGCGCGTACGCGCATCATGGTCGTTGAAGACGAACAGATTGTCGGCCACGACATCAAGCAACGCCTTGAACGCATGGGGTATGAAGTGGCCGGGCCGGTGGCGGCCGGCGATCAGGTTCTAGCGGAAATCGACCGGACCCATCCCAGCCTGCTGCTGATGGATGTTTTTCTGCAAGGCCAACTGGACGGCATCCAGGCCGCCGACCTGGTCCGCAAACACCATGCCCTGCCGGTGATCTTTCTGACGGCCTATTCCAACGAGGAAACTTTGGAACGCGCCAAGCGCACCGCGCCCTTTGGCTTCATCCACAAACCGGTGGCCGATGATGAATTACGCACGGCCGTGGAAATCGCGCTTTACAAAAAATCCCTGGATGACCGCCAAAGCCGTAACGAAACCATGCTCGCCGTCACCCTCCGCAACCTGGGAGAAGCGGTGGTGACGGCGGACGCCGCCGGGAAAATCGAATACATGAACCGGCTGGCGGAGCAGCTTTCCGGCTGGACCATCGAAGAGGCGCGGGGGCGCGAGATCGCGGCGGTGCTGAATGTTTCCGACGAAAACAACGGCGAGCTTTTGAATTTGCATGCCGGCCGCGCGGCGGGCCGGCTGACCATGGCGCGCGCCATCGGCAATTGCGTCCTCACCGGCCGCGATCGCCGCCGGATACCGGTGGAAGTTTCAGTTTCGGGCCTGGCGGATGATCCGGCGGGTTCCCCGGGGCTGGTGGTCATGATCCGGGACGTCAGCGACCGCGAACGCGCCCGCCGGGAAATCGAAGACTTGCAGACGCAACTGGAATTCGTGCTGATGGAGACGGGCACCAATATCGACATCATCGACACCAATTTCAACCTGCGTTATGTCGATCCGGGGTGGCGGAAAATCTACGGCGATTTTGATGGCCGCAAATGCCATGAATATTTCATGGGCTGCGATGCGCCCTGTCCCGGCTGCGGCGTCATCCGCGCCTTCGCCACCAAGTCCGTGGCGATCACCGAGGAATTGCTGGTACGGGAAAACAACCGGGCGGTGCAGGTGACCACCGTGCCCTACCAGTCGCGGACGGGCGAATGGCTGGTGGCCGAGTTGAACATGGATCTTACCGAGCGCAAGCGCGTGGAAAACGACATGCGCATCCAGCGCGACCTGGGCCTGGCGCTGGCGGCCGCCGATTCTCCGGCGGCGGCCGTGGAATTGTTTCTGGATGCCGCCCTGCAAATCACCGGCATGGATTGCGGCGGAATATATCTGTCCGAACAAGCCGACGGACCCCTGAATTTAATTGCCGCGCGCGGCCTCTCCGACCGATTTATCCAGGCCGTCGGGCGGGTGGCGGAGGAGACGGCAATGTGGCAGATCGCGAAAGCCGGCAATTCGCTTTACATCCTCAACACCGATGCGCCCCCGGAAATTGCCGCGGCCATCCGCGCGGAGCGCTTGCATGGCATTGCCGTTCTCCCGATCAAGCATCGCGACCGCCTGGTCGGGTGCTGCAACCTGTCGTCGCATACCTTGAGGGATATCCCGGTGCATGCGCGCAATACCATCGAGTTGATGCTCGCCCAGGCGGGCAATGTCATCAGCCGGCTGCAGGCGGAACAGGCGGTCCGTGAAAGCGAGGGGAAGTACCGGAATCTTTTTGACAACGCCCCGGTGGGGTATCATGAGGTGGACCTGCGGGGCTGCCTGACCAACGTTAACGCCACCGAGTTGAAGATGCTGGGCTACGCGGCGGCGGAAATGCACGGGCGGCCGATTTGGGACTTCCTGGTCGAGCAGGCTGTTGCGCAAGCGGCTGTCTGCGAGCAACTGGCGTCCGGCGTGGTGCCGGATATATCCCAGGAATGGACCTTTGTCCGGCGCGATGGCGCGCATTTGCCGGTCTTGGTCAAAAGCTACGCCCTCTATGACGGGCAGGGCAAAATGCTGGGCATCCGTTCCGCCATCCAGGACATTACCGAACAGAAAAAGGCGGCCGCTGAACGCGCGCGGTTTGAGGCGCGCATGAGCGAGATGCAGAAGCTGGAGAGCATCGGCCTGCTGGCCGGCGGCATTGCCCATGATTTCAACAACCTGTTGATGGGCATCCAGGGCAATGTCGAACTGGCGCTGATGAAAATGCCCGACACCGCGCCGTCCTACGCCTTTCTGGTAGATGTCAAGACCGCCTGTCTGCGCGCGGCGGAATTAACCGCGCAACTCCTGGCATATGCCGGCAAGGGCAAATATGTCGTGCAGCAGATCAATCTCACCCTGCTGGTGCGGGAAATGCGGCAACTGTTGCAGACCCTGGCGGGCCATTATGCCGAATTGCGGCTGGAACTGGCGGAGGACTTGCCTTGCGTGGAGGGCGATGCCGCGCAATTCCGGCAGTTGGTGATGAACCTCATCACCAATGCGGTCGAGGCGATGCGGGAGCGGTATGGCGTCATCCGGGTGGCGACGCGTGCGGTGGACGTTGATGCCGCCCATGTGCCGTCAAATTACTTCCCGGATCATAAATTGCCCTTAGGCAAATACATCGAACTGGTGGTGCAGGACGACGGCTGCGGGATTTACCCGGAAGGGATGCGCCGCCTTTTTGAGCCGTTTTACACCACGAAGTTCATGGGACGGGGGTTGGGCCTCGCCGCCGTGTTGGGGATCGTGCGCAATCATGGCGGCGATATTTACGTCGAAAGCCAGCCGGACAAGGGCGCGTGTTTCCGGATTCTGCTGCCGGCGGCCGCTATCCGTCCAGGACGCCAGGGGCGCCTGTCGATCATGGATGAAGATCGTTTGCGCATCCGGCCGGCGGGATGATGCGCCGGCCGCCGCCCGCTTCCGGGACGGCTGTGTTCCCGGCTTGCTTTTCAGGAAT
>CAZYXU010000072.1:0-17149 GCA_964650945.1 uncultured Verrucomicrobiota bacterium
AAAGGAGTAAAGATGAAGAAACTGATTGTCGGCTTAATGACACTGGCATCCATGCTTGGCTTTTTCAGCATGATCGCAAAGGCCGAAGAAAAGCAGGCGGCAGAGATGAAAAACCTTATCGTGTATTATTCCTGGTCCGGGAATACGGAGGTGTTCGCAAAAACACTGGCCGGAATTATAAAAGCTGATGTTATTCAAATTGAAGATGTCACCAAGCCGTCAAAAAAGATGGCTTATGGCGCCGGAAGAGAGGCATCCATACAGGGGAAATCCTGGCCGGTAAAGCCCTTCAACACGGATTTGACCGGTTATGACCGCATATTTGTGGGTTGCCCGGTCTGGTTCAGCATGCCTCCCCCGGAGTTCAATGCGTTTATTGAACAGGTGGACTTGACCGGCAAGCAGGTCGTTGTTTTTGTGACTCTGGGTGGGGGCAGCCAGGAAAAAGCCATAAAAACAATGACCGAAAAGGTTACGGCAAAAGGCGGAAAGGTCGTCTCCTCGTTTTTTGTAAGGACCAAGAATGTTACGAAGGACGATCTCGCAAATAAAGCAAAAGAAATATCCAAGCAGTATTGCCAATCCGTATCGCCCTGAAAAGAGAGGGTGCCGGAGGAGGGAGTTGAACCCTCATGGTGTTGCCACCGCTGGATTTTGAGTCCAGTGCGTCTGCCATTTCGCCACCCCGGCGGATTGCGTCAAAACTGGCGGTCACGGTATACCAAAAACCCGGTGGTTACAAGCAGAAATTTGACCGCCCTCGCCGGACGGGGGTATGACAAAATTGTTTATCAGCACAGAATTTTTGTTATTGGATTGGTTTTTCTTACAAAAATTGTATCAAACCCAAATACATCCCTGGCACGGCACTACACCAACCAGTTTGTCCTAAACCCTACCGGAGGGCGAGACTCCCGGCGAGCCGGACGATCGCGGCGTGTAACGCCGCTCCCGCGAGCAGGAGGATGCGGGTGGTTGGGTGGCTACCAGGAAATCACGTATAATTCATTCTGGGAAACGGCCTGGGCCTCTTCAATGGTGTACCACTTTTCGGCATGGCGCAGCCCCCAGGAATCGGACGTGGCAATTTCCCCGGTCACGGGGTTATACCCGATAATCATACAGACGTGATGATGGTCAGGGTCCATTTTCAGCTTCCTGGCCGCTTTGCGCGCATCTTCGAGCGATTGACCCCATGCTTCCGGCGTCTCGCTCCCCATGCGGTCGGCCGGCTGCCCAACGCCTTCAAACGGTCCCACCGAATACATGCGCCACATGAGCGGCAAGCCCTTGTCAATGTACTTCGCCAAATTATCCAGCGTAATCCGCCCGGTCAGGGTCTTGATACTGCGCCGGTTCTGCTTGACCAATTGGCTGACGGCTGCCTGCATCCCCGCAGTGCTGGTGCCGCCGCCTTTTTTCGTCCGGGCGGCGTTGGCCAATAAGTATTCATCGGCCGGGATGCCCATGTAACGCAGGTAGCGCGCCCAGGTTGTGGGCACGCAATAGCCCTTGTCACCCTGGTCAATCATCGGGATGCCGGCAATCACCACGTCGCCATTGTCCCGGCGGAGAATCCGCGTCTGCAATTCGGCTTGCAAATCGGCATCGGCGACCCGCTCCGCTTTACCGCGGCTCTCGGCCATGGCGGTGGCCAGAATCCGCAACGACAGCGAAGCGTCTTTCTGCTCGGAAAGCAGGAAAGCGTGATTGCCCCACTGCCAGATTTTCACCAGTTCCGATGTCTTGACCCCCTCGCCGAACCTTTGTTTCCGGTAATCGCCAAGGAGGGCGTTCAAGGTCTGCTCGATCTGATCGCTCTGCCTTTTGATGGTTTTGGCAAGCTGCAGTTCCCGTTCCCGGAATTCAATCAAGGCTTTCCGGTATGCCCGCGGATTGTCGGCCTGCTGCTGGTCTGGAGCCATTCCCAGCGTATCGCCCTTATTGGCGAACATGACTAGCACGGCATCCATCGTACCGTTTTTGCCCATGATTTTCATGTTTTCCGGCGGCACGCCAAACACCTCGTCCGCCGGGACGCGGTAAGATGATTCAGCGCCGGTATCCGACTCGACCCGGGCATTCAGGCGCGCAGCGACATCCGCCACCGGTTGCGCCCACAAATTATCGTCCACCCACAACGGCACCCCCAAGGCCGCATTCATCTGTTCCAGCGAAACGGCATTGGAGACGGCGGCCGGCATTCCCTGTGCCCCCGCGCCGCCGGCCGCGGCCGCCAGGCAGCAGGCCATACCGGCCCAAAATCTAAAAGCTATTCCTGTAAATCGCATAGGTTTCCTCCATATCCGGCATATTTCAGGATTATATTGCATTTGTCAAGATCAGTTCCCCTGTTCAGGCGTCAGGAATCCCGGCGGCCAGCGGCGGCATTTTTGCCGGCATTATGCTTGACTAACGCCGCGGCTACCGGTTAGTATGAATGCCTGTAAATCCAGCGCCGCCATTATGCGGCGGAAGCAGCCGTGAATCCGCATTATGTTCAACAACAACCTGATTTTACTGGTGATCCCCGTGGCGCTGGCCATCGCCCTGTGGGCGGCATACCACTTTCTGGAACGGAAATGACCGCGTCCGCCACTCCTTACGAATTGATCCGGTCTCCCGAGCAACTGCGCCTGGCTTTGCCCGTGCTGGAAGCCGCGCCATCACTGGCGCTGGACATGGAGATGGAGAACCACTGCCATCTTTACGGTCTGCACATCGCCCTGATCCAATTATCCACCCCGGACAGCCGGAACTATATCATTGACCCGCTTTCCGGCATCGACCTGCAGCCGCTCGGCAATATTTTCACCGACCCGGCGCGCCAGGTGATCCTGCATGACGCCGATTTCGACCGCCGGGCGTCGCACCAGGTTTACGGCTGGAAATTGCACGGGGTGTTCGACACGAAAACCGCCGCGCAATTATGCGGGCACCGCAAATTCGGGCTGGGCAACCTGCTGGCGGAATATTTCGGGGTGACCACCAACAAGCGCTTCCAAACCATGAACTGGATGAAGCGCCCCATCCCGGACGAGGCCCTGGCCTACGCCGTCGGCGATACGGCGCATTTGCACGCCTTGCGCGACAAGTTGGCCGCGCGCCTGGCGGAACTGGGCCGCGCCGCCTGGGCGGAGGAGGAATTCGACTTTGCCGAACGCCAGGAAATGCGCGAACCGGAGCTGCCATTGCACCAGCGCATCAAGCGCAGTTCGCTGCTGACGCCGCGGCAGTTGGCCGTCTTGAGGTCCTTGTCGGACTTCCGCGATCAACTGGCGCGCCAGGTGAACCGGCCGCTGCATTTCATCATGCGCAATGAAATCATCCTGGACCTGGCCGCCCGGCCGAAACTCGACCTGAACCAATTGCGTGATTTGCGCGGCGTCCATCCGGCGTTGCGCCAGCCGAGAAATCTGGAAAGAATGCTGGCCGCCTGGCATGCCGGACAGTCGGCGCCGGAAGAACAGCATCCCTCCCGGGCCCGCCGGCCGCGTTCCGCGCCGGACTATAAAAACCGCCTGAAAGCGATGCAGTTATGGCGGAGCGAACTGGCAGCACAATACGACCTGGAGCCCTACCTGCTGCTGGACAACGACGTGCTGACCTGGTGCGCCAACCATCCCAAGCAGGCGCCGGCGCCGGCAATCGCCGCGCTGGTGCGCCGCTGGCAACGGTCGGTCAGTTGGCCGGGATTCGCGGAAAAATTCGAGATTGCCGCGCCATTGCCGGATTAAACCAGCGGCCGCAGCAAATTGTACTTGTAAAGAATCCGGACCATCTCCACATCCAGGGCGTGGCCGGCCTTGTAGGAAATGACGCGCGCGGCCAGACGTCCGTCCTCGATCAACGCCAGCGCCGCCAGCAAATCCAGCATGGCGCGATGCCAGACCGCCTCCAGCGATTTACCTTCGTGGAGCAGCTTCGGCGCGTTCAGGTACCGGCGCTTGCCGGCAACCAGGATGTTCTCGTCCGTGTAACCAAGGTTGCGGATGTCGGCGAAAAGCTTGCCGATGGTGTGGCAATACAACTTCATGCCGGCGGTGGTGTTGGTGCGCGCCAAGGCGCCTTGGCGGAAGACGCTCCGGTTCAGGGCAAACCGCAGGCGCTGCCGGCCGATGGCATTGGGAAAATCCGTGGCGCAGTCCACATGCAACCCGGGCGCCGCGGCGGGCAGGAGCGTGAGAAAACTGCCGTTGGGTCCGCCGATGGTGACCGGCTCGGCCGGCGTCATCCAAACCGCCGGCGTGTTGGACGCGACAGCGCCGGCCGCCTCCAAAGCCTCGACCAGTTCCATGCTGCCGCGGTCAAACAACGGCGGATCGCCGGAATCCACCCGGATCACGAGGTTGTCAATCTGCATCCCGACCCGCAGGGCGATGATATGCTCCACCATGCGCATGTAATTGTGCGGCGAGCCGCTGCGCAAGACGATGTTGCGCGCAGTGGTCCAGACATTGCGCACGGACACCCCGATCGGCAGCGAACGCGGCAGGTCGCGCCGCTCAAACCACCAGCCGGGCCGGGCCGACGGCGCAAAGACGAGGGTGCGCCGCTCCTTGCCGAAAAACGTGCCGGGGCCGGTAACGGATTGTTCCCGTCCGATGGTGGTCTGGCAGGGTTGCGGCGGGTCCGGCGGAGCCGCGGAAAGATCCAGGTCCACCGGCTGGCGCGCCCATTTATCGTAGGCGCGCCGGACGTCGTCAAGCATGCCGTGCAATACCAAACCAAATGGTTCTTCCGCCATACAAGCTCCTACACCGCCACCACCGGCGGGTCGTAATCCGCCGGGGGGACAAATCCCAGCAGGGCCAGACAGGTGGCCGCCAGGCTGCTGATCCCCAAGTCGGCGCGCTCCGACAGCCGCCAGGGGCTGGCCGGCGCCGGATCGAAAATATGCACCGGAACGGGATTGAGCGAGTGGCTGGTCTTGGCCTTGGGCCGGCCGGTATCGGGATTGATGATCACCGCGCCTTTTTTGTCATGCTCATACATGTCGTCGGCATTGCCATGGTCGGCGGAAACCACCAGGATGCCCCCGGCCGCGCGCACGGCTTCCATCAGCCGCCCCAGGCAGAGGTCCACGGTCTCCACCGCAACCTGGGCGGCCTGATACACGCCCGTATGCCCCACCATGTCGCCATTGGGATAATTCAGGCGGATGAACGGATACTTGGCGGCCAGGATTTCCGCCGCTACCCGGTCGGTGATCTCGGCGGCCTTCATCCACGGACGCTGCTCGAACGGTGTGCGGTCGGATGGAATTTCGACATACTCCTCCAGCTTTTCGTCGAATTTGCCGGAGCGGTTGCCGTTGAAGAAATAAGTCACATGGCCGAATTTCTGGGTTTCGCTGATGGCCAGTTGGCGGACGCCGGCATGGCAGAGCAGTTCACCCATGGTGCGGCTGAGCGCCGGCGGGCTCACCAGAAAGCGTTTGGGCAGCTTCAAGTCGCCATCATACTGCATCATGCCGGCGTAAAGCACCTGCGGCCGATGCCCGCGGTCGAATTCGTGAAAATCGTCCTCCTCGAACGCGCGGCTGATTTCAATGCCGCGGTCACCGCGGAAATTGAAGAAAATCACGCTGTCATCGTCCCGGATCGGGCCGATGGGCTGGCTGTTTTCAGCGATGACAAACGGCGGCAAATCCTGGTCAATCACCCCGGGTTTTGCCTGGCGATGGGCCAGAATCGCCGCGCGCGCCGACGGGAACTGCGGCCCCCGGGCATGGACATGGGTATCCCAGCCGCGCCTGACCATGTCCCAATCGGCATTGTACCGATCCATGGTGATTTGCATGCGGCCGCCGCCGGAGGCGATGCGGTAGTCCACCGTCCGGTCGGCGTTGAGTTCCGCCAGGAAGGCTTCAAACGGGTCAACATAATCCAGGGCCGAAGTCTCGCCGACATCCCGGCCATCCAGCAGGACATGCACGCGCGCCCGGCGCACGCCCTCCTTTTTGGCCTGGCGCAGCATGGCGCGCAGATGATCGAGATGGCTGTGCACATTGCCATCGGAAAACAGGCCGATGAAATGCAGCGTACTCTGATGTTTCCGGCAATTGCCGATCAAGTCGCGCCAAGCCTGGTCACGGAACATTCCCCCCGACTCGATGGCGGCGTTGACCAGCATGGCGCCCTGGTCAAACACCCGGCCGCAGCCGATGGCGTTATGGCCGACTTCGCTGTTGCCCATGTCGGCGTCGGACGGCAAACCCACGGCCCGGCCATGCGCCTTAAGCCGGCTGGTCAGGGCATGTTGCGCCAGCCAGTCCAACCGCGGAGTCAGGGCCGAACGCACCGCGTCGCCCTCGGCGTATTTGCCAATACCCACGCCGTCCATGATGACCAGCACCACCGGGCCCTTGGGGGCCGGCACGCCGGATTTTTTCAATCTTTCCATAATACGGGGATCCCCTGCCAAAGATTTCAAAAAAACAAGACTGGCGGACAGGATACACGGGCAAGCCGGAAAAGGAAACCCTATTTTTAAAATGGTTCGGCATGAGATTGCTTGACACCAACCCCACCGCCATTCATACTCAACCCGTTAATTTGTGAAAGGGCGCTGCCATCTTGCCAGCCAAACCAGCCAATCTACTCTATGGCGTGGATGACCGACCGCCGCTGCAAATCATCCTGATCCTGGCATTCCAGCACCTCCTGTTCATGTCCGGAGGGTTCATCATCGTTTCCATGGTCATGCATACCGTCGGCGCGCCGCCGGCACAAATCAGCCATATTGTATCCATGTCCATGATCGCCGCGGGTATCGGCACAATCCTCCAAGCTCTGAAGAAGGGGCCGGTGGGCAGCGGCTATCTCTGCGCCGAGGGCACAGACCCCAGTTTCATGGCCGTCTCCATCCTGGCCGCGCAGACCGGGGGGCTGTCACTAGTATTCGGCATGACCATTGTCGTCGGCGTCATTGAATGCCTGTTATCCCGCATCATGCACCTGTTGCGCAAGCTCTTTCCGCCGGAGGTGACGGGGGTGGTGCTGACGATGGTGGGGCTCAATATCGTCCCGATCATGATGCTCGATTTCTTCGGGCTCGACAACGCCAACGAACCCATCATTCAAAATAATATCCTGGTGGCCATCACCACGCTGGGTGTAATGATCGGCACAAACATATGGGGTCGCGGTAAATTACGGCTCTATTCCGTCATCATCGGCATGACGGCGGGCTATCTCGCCGCGATCCTGCTGGGAGTTTTTGACAGCCAGGCCATGCATCAAGTTGCGGCCGCGCCGTTTTTCGCGATTCCGGATCTGACGCATGTCAGGTGGTCATTCGACATCCGCCTGCTGATTCCATTCGCCGTGGTGACCCTGGCCACCGCCACCAAATCCGTAGCCACTCTGACCATGTGCCAGAAGATCAATGACGCCAATTGGACGCGGCCGGACATGGACAATATCGCCCGCGGGACGCTGGCGGACGGGCTGGCTTCCATTACAGGCGGTTTGTTAGGCGCGCTGGGCAAGTCGCTTTACGCCAGCAGCGTCGGCTTATCCGTCGCCACCGGGGTTACCAGCCGGGTCATCGCCTATTACCTTGGCGGCTTTTCCATTGCCCTGGCCTTTCTGCCGAAAATTGCCGCCTGTTTCAGCGTCATGCCGGCGCCGGTCATGGGCGGCGCGCTGGTGTTCATGGTGTGTTTCATGGTGGTCTCCGGCATCCAGATCTTGACCTCGCGCATGATTGATATCCGCAAGACCTTTGTGATCGCCGTATCGTTGATCTTTGGCGTCAGTGTGGACATCTTCCCCGAACTCTACCGCCACGTCCATCCGTTTCTGCATCCGCTGTTCAGTTCATCGCTGTCCGTGACCACCGTCATGGCCATCGGACTAAACCTGATCCTGCGGATCGGCGTCAGCCGCAAGGCGGAGCTGGATCTGGCGCCGAACGATGCGGCCGCCGGCAAGATCGCCGATTTTCTCGCCACCCAAGGCGCCGCCTGGGGGGCGCGCCCGGACATTATGCGCAAGGCGGAATATGCATTGCGCGAATTCACCGAATTGGCGGCGCAGACCCCGGGGGCCGGCGCACCCCGGCGCATCGAAGCGGTTTTTGACGAATTCAATTTGGATGTCCGGATAGAATACACCGGGACGCCGGTGGAACTGCCGGTAGCGCGACCGGACGCCTCGTCCTTGCTGGCGCAGCCGCATGCCATGGCCCGCCTATCGGGATTTCTGATCCGGCATTATGCCGATCGCGTGCGGGTGGAACAGCATGACGCCACCTGCCGGGTGCTGTTGCATTTTAATCACTGATTATCCGACGGCGCCCGGCCCGGCCTTCGGCCCGGTCCGGAGGGATTCCGATTTGAATTGCCCGCCAACATTGACAATGCTATTATTGCGCGCAACTTACAACTAAAGGAGAGGGCTCAAATGAACAAAAAAATGTTTGCGGCACTGGCGATTTTACTGCTCACCGCCCTGGTGCTGGTATTCAACACTAAGGGCATGAATATCTCCGTCAACCTGATTTTCACCACCGTCTCGGCGATTAAATCCATTGTGTTCCTGGGATTTATCGCCATTGGCGTGGCCATTGGCTTGCTGCTGAAATGAACGCCGCCACAGACTTTTTGCAGCAATTGCAGGCGGCGTTGCCCGGCCATGGACGGGTATTGATCATCACCCATGATTATCCCGACCCCGACGCGCTGGCTTCGGCCGCGGCCCTGCAGTTGCTGCTCAAGCAACGCTGGCAATTGAAAGGACAGATCGTCTTTCACGGCGGGGTTTCGCGTCCGGAAAACCGCGAGTTGCTGCGCAATTACCGCTACCGCACCACCGCCACCAGAAAGATTGCGCCGCCCCGGCGCCGGCTGCCGGCGATTTTCACCGACGCCATGCCTTGGGGCGGAAACGTCACCCTCCCCCCTGGCATCCGGCCGGTGGCGGTGTTTGACCATCACCAGCACCTTCACCGCCGAAAACCGGTTCCCGCCGGCATGCTGCTGGACATCCAGCCGGCTTTGGGCGCCACCACCACCCGCCTGCACGAACTGCTGGCGGCGGCGCAAGTCACCCCGCCGCCCTGGCTGGCGACGATCATGGCTTACGCCATCGCCACGGAAACCATGGAATTCACCCATGGCGCCACGGAGCGCGACATTGCCGCGCATACCGCGCTGCTGGCCGAATGCAACCTGCGGCTCCTGGGCCGGATACGCAACGCGCCCCTGCCCCGCGAATATTACGCCTTCCTGGCGGAGGGCATGCGCCAGGCGCGCACCTATCGCCGCGTGGCCTGGTCGCACCTGACGGACACCCCGCAGCCGGAAATTGTCGCGGAAATCGCCGATTTGTTATTGCGCATGGAGCGGATCACCTGGGCCTTCTGCACCGCCTGCATGGGCGACCGCCTGATCATATCCATCCGCAGCGAGTCCGGCGCGGATTGCGGCCGGTACCTGCGCAAAATCACCCGGCGACGGCCGGGCTCGTTCGGCGGACACAGCCATGCTGCCGCCGGCTACCTGGACTTGACCGGCATGTCCCCCGCGCAACGCATCCAATGCAAGGACGAACTGGTGAGCGACCTGGTGGCCGGCCTGGCCGGCCAACCCGGCGAGGAAGCACGGCGGTTGGTGGAAGCTGAACCCCGAACACCGAACCCCGAACACCGAACACTGAACACCGAACGCTGAACACCGAACGCTCATTCCGGCGCAGCCGTCTCCGGCAGGCCGCTCATTTCCTCCACCCGCAGCAAGGTCCGGTGCGACAGCCCCAATGCGCGCATTTCCAGGTCCTTGATCATCCACTGCTCGCCGATTTTTTTAAAGCTGCGCACCATCAGCCGGCGCGCCGGCCGGCCCGCCAGCCAGACTTCCATTTGCAGAAAGACAAACATCTTCTCATCCACCCACAACCGGCGCGTTTCCGGCAGTCCGGCGCCGTCAGTTGCAGAAGCCGCGGCAGCCGCCGCCGGGGCTGGGGGTGCCAGTTCGAGCACCAGGCAATCGCGGCCGCGGAAGGTGTCGCGGCCGATCAGGCGCGTCGCGGGCCACCAGAGGAACGATAATGTTAAATCATCCCAGGCGACATCGGTCGCCTGGATATGCTCGTGCGGAGGGGGCGGGGTATCGGATGCCGGCTGGTTGCCTTTGGAATAGCGCAAATCCACTTCGGCCGGGCCATGCCGCAGCACGCGCATTTGTTCCAGGATACCGCCAAACCGGTCGCGCAGGATGTAATCCGCCGTCATGGGCTGGCGTCCCAGGTCCAGCCGGATTTCCACGTAATAGGTATGGTCGAAGCCGCCGCGCAGCGGCCCGCTGCGCAATTCTCCGCGCATCACCAACGGGCTTTGCGGCAGGTTGTCGCGCACCCGGCGCATGACTTCCTCCGCAGCGGCCGCCGATGGCGTTTCCCCGTCCGCGCGGAGCGGCTCAACCGCGGATAGCAGGAACAGCAGGCACAAATGTGGCAAGATTCGCATGGTATCAGCCGCGGTCCACGATGGCAAAACTGATTTCCGCATCCACCGCCAGCGCGCCATTGACGTGGATGGCGCCGCGCGCGCGTCCGGCGCGGGTCCGCAGGGAGCATAACTGCGCATGAATCAGCATCTGACATCCCGGCTGCACAGGCCGGCGGAACCGCACGCGGTCCACACCCATGAAATAAATCAGTTTGCCGCGATGCGCCGGCTGTTGCAGGATATAAACCGCGCCGGCCTGGGCCATTGATTCCACCAGCAGCGAGCCGGGCATGACCGCCCGGTGCGGGAAATGCCCCTGGAAGAACGGCTCGTTGCCGGAAACGTTTTTCACGGCAGTCAGGGTGTCGCCCTCGATTTTGAGGATGGAGTCCACCAAGAGCATGGGATAGCGATGCGGGATGATTTCCAGTATTTTTTCGATCGGCAGCAGCGGGTCGCCGGCAGCTTCCGGCAAAGGCACGGGCGCCGGCGGCGGCGGCAGCGCGGAATGCAAGCTGATGGCAATCTCCGCCTGGCAGGCGAGTTGGCCGCGCACCATGGCTTCCGCGGCCAGCACCATGGCGGCGGGGCGCAAGGCCTGAATCCGGGCGCTCAACTGCAACAGGTCGCCGGGAATAACCGGCCGGCGGAATTTCACCTTGCGCATGGCGCTGACCATGGGCTGGTCGGCGCCCGGCGTCACCAAGTGACGCAACACGAGCCCGCCGGCCTGCAACATGGCTTCCAGGATCAGGACGCCGGGCATAACCGGCCGGCCGGGAAAATGCCCGGGGAAGAACGGTTCATCCGCCGCCACGCATTTCCATGCTTCCACCCGGCGCGCGGCGGGATACAATTTGGCATAATCGAGCATGAGCATCGGGTGCCGGTGCGGGAGGATATTTTTGATGGCGGCCAGATCCAGCGCCACGGCATGGCCGTCCGGACCGGGATCCTGGTTGTATATTTGCTGTTTCATGGCGTCATTCCGCTTTCCTTCAATTCCTGCAAGCGCTGGGCGGCCGCGGCCCGGACTTCCCGGCTGGGATCCTTTTCGCGGATCTGCACCAGGACTTGCTGATCGGTCAGCAGGCGCAACGCCGCCTCGCGCACCATGGCATCCGTATCCGACGCGGCCACCTCGGCAATGGTTTGCGGGTCGTGCGTCCGCATGACGGCGGCGCGCCGGACATCCGCCAGCGGATCGTTGCGGGCGATATCCGCCAGCACCGCCTGGTCATTCAGACGTTCCACGGCTGACAGGCGCACGTGCTGGTTGGCGGAGCGGGCCAGACTCTCCAGCAGGGTCTGATCGGACACCCGGGCCGCCGCCAGCACGCGCACATCGCGGTGCACATCGTTCAAAGCCACGGATTGCAGCACCCGTTGATCGATCAGGCATTCCACCGCGGCCGCGCGCACCACCGGATCGGCATCCCGGAGCGCGGCGGTTTCAATCACAGCCTGGTCGGTCACCCGCTGCAGGGCCGCCCGGCGCACTACGGCTTCGGCATCCGTCCGGGCGATGCGGGCGAGAACTTTCTGGTCCTTCAGTTTTTCCGCGGCCGCCTGACGCACCAGCGGGTCGGCATCCTGGACGGCGGCTTCCGCCAAGGCCGCTTGCGCTTCCACCGGGTCAAGCTGGCCGACGGCCAGACGGCGCACCTGCGGATCGGCATCCCGCAGCGCCACCTCCGCCAGGGTAGGGCCGCGCAAGCGGGCGACGGCGGCCCGGCGCACGCGCGGCTCGGTTTCATGCCGCGCCACCTCCGCCAGCGCCGCCTGATCGGTAATGCGCTCCACTGCCGCCTCGCGCACCATCGGCGCGCCGTCGGCGCGCGCCAACTGCAGCAGCGCGCGCTGATCGGTAAGTTTGCGCACCGCCAGACAGCGGATAACATCGTCGGTTTCCCGTCCGGCGATGGAGCCCAGGACCGCCTGGTCGGAAATCAGTTCCACCGCCATTTTACGCACATCCCGGTCGCCGGGATTAACCGCCACCTCCGCCAGCAGGCGCGGGTCATTGATGCCGCGCAAGGCGGTGCGCCGCACCAGGGCATCGCCGCTCTCACGAAACACCTGCAGCAAATAATCCGGCCGGCGCAGGCGCGCCGCCGCCGCCGCGCGGATGAAGTCATCGTCATTGCGCAAAGCGATATCGCGCAGGATTTCCTCGCTGCGGATGTGCTCGACGGCGGCCCGCCGGATCATGCGATCGGTATTGGCGCCGGCAATTTCCGCCAGGACTGCCTGGTTATCGATTTTTTCCACCGCGGCCAGCCGGGCCATCGGCTCGGTGTTCTCCATGGCCACGCGGCGCAGGGTGCGCAGGTCCGTCAAGCGCGCCACCGCCGCCACGCGCACTTCCATAACCGGATCGGACCGGGCGATGGAAAAAAGGGTGGTCTGATCGGATAATTTGGCCACCGCGGCCCGGCGCACATCCCAATCGTTGTCCCCGCGGGCAATTTCGGTGATCCGGTTAGGATCGCGGGTGGTAATCACCACCTCCCGGGCATCCGATCCGGGGGCGTAATCGCCGAGTACGCGCAGACCATGATCCTCGCGCAGCACCGGCGCGCAGCCCGCCAGCAGCGCCAGCAGCGGCAAAAACACTCCGTGGCGGCGCCGCAAAAATCGAAAGGTTATTAATAATTCACTCATTTGCGTAAATGGCTGATCACTGATGACTGCTTTCAAAAGCTGACTTGTGAAAGCAACTCAGTCTATGTGCCTTTGCGCCTATGCGCCTTTGCAACTACGATCAGCAAACCTTCCGTCCTTCACATTTATGGTACGTCAGCAGCTTGGCGGCCAGGCGGGCGGCCGTATATTCCGCCACGACCATGCCGGGTACGGGTGCGGTTTCCACGATGTCCGCCGCCACCACCACGCGCTGCCGGCAGACCTGGCGCAACAGCCGCGTAACCGCCAGCCATGACAACCCGCCCGGCTCCGGCGTGCCGGTCCCGGGCATCAGGCCGGGGTCCAGCACATCCACATCCAGACTGACATACACCCAGCGGCCGAGGCGCCCGACGATCCGGTCCAGCCAGTCGTCCCCCCGGTCCACCGCCAGGTCATGCCACCAGAATACCGGCAAATGCCGGTCGTTGACAAGTTTATATTCTTCCGCGCAGAGGCTACGGATGCCCGCATGCACCACCGGAATATCCATTTCCAGCACACGGCGCATGACGCAGGCATGCGAAAGCGGGTTGCCGTGATATTGATCGCGCAAATCAAGGTGGGCATCGAGGTGGAGCACCGTCAGCCCGGGATGCGCCCGCGCCGCGGCCGCCGCCAAGGGCGCGGTGATGGCATGCTCCCCGCCCAGGGCCAGTAAAAACCGGCCGGCATCCAGTTCCGGCGCGGCGGCCTGGCCGATGCGCGCCAGAGCCGCCGCCTCGCCGCCGGATTGGCAATCCGGCGCCGGCAGGGTGCGCACCGCCAGCTCCGGCGCCAGGAACAATTCCTCGTCAAACAACTCCAATTGCGCGCTGGCGTCCAGGATGGCCGCCGGCGCGGCGCCGGCGCCGCGGCCGAAACTGACCGTTCGCTCGTAAGGCGCGGGCAACACCACATAGGGTGCTTCCAGGTCTCGCGTGAAGGCTGCGCCGTTTTCCAGGAAATATCCCAATGTTTTTGCCATTATTTCTCGAAATACGTGTACCCGCGCATGCCGGCCTCGTAGGCCAGCATGATTTCACGGCGCTCCACCGCCGTGATCCGGCCGTCCCGGACGGCCTGTTCCGCCATGCGCCGCACGCGGTTGACCATTTCCCGCGGATCGTATTCCACAAAGGACAGCACATCCGCAACCGTGTCGCCCGCGATTTCATTGGTATATTCAACCGTGCCGTCCTGCCCCACCCGCACGTGCAGCACGTTCGTGTCGCCCAGCAGATTGTGCAAATCACCCAGGGTTTCCTGGTAGGCGCCGACCAGGAAGACGCCCAGGTAATATTCCTCGCCCGGGCGCAATTCATGCAGCGGGAGGGTTGACTTGACATCGTGCAGGTCAATGAACCGGTCGATTTTGCCGTCCGAATCGCAGGTAATGTCGGCAATCGTGCCATGCCGGACCGGCATTTCATTCAGCCGATGGATCGGCATAACGGGGAAAAGCTGGTCAATCGCCCAGGAGTCCGGCAGGGATTGAAACACGCTGAAGTTGCAGTAATACGAATCGGCGATGGCCGTTTCCAATCCCTGCAACTCCTCCGGCACGTACTTGCGCTCGTTATTTTCCGCGGCAATCCGGCAGACGATTTCCCAAAATATGTTTTCCGCCAGCGCCCGCTCGCGCAAGGTCAGGTTGCCGTGCTGAAAGAGCGATCGGATTTCATCGCGGTAGTAAACGGCATCATGATAACATTCCTGCAAGTTTTTAGTGGTGATGGCGTTGCGCACCTCCATGAGGTTGCCCAGCATGGCATGGCTGTTTTCCGGCACCCCTTCGGCCACGGAGGGCGGCTCGAATTTGCTGACGTTCAGCACGTTAAACACCAGCACGGAATGGTGCGCCACGATGGCGCGGCCGGATTCGCTGACGATGATCGGATGCGCCAGTTTGGCGTCGTCGCAGGCGCTGATGATGGATTCCACGACGTCCGCCGCATATTCCTGCTCGGTATAATTGCGGCTGCTGGCAAAATTGGTGTGGGAGCCGTCATAATCCACGGCCAGGCCGCCGCCGATGTTAAGGATGCCCATGGCGGCGCCTTCCCGGGCCATCTCCGCATAAAAGCGGCAGGCTTCCCGCAATGCCGCGCGGATATTGCGGATATTGGAAACCTGGGAACCGAGATGCGTATGGAGCATCCGCAAACAATCCAGCATTTCGCGGGCGCGCAATTCGTCAATCAACTCGATGACCTGCGCGGTGTTCACGCCAAACATGCTGCGGTCGCCGCCCGAACCGTCCCAGTGGCCCCCGGCGCGGCTGGACAACTTGACCCGCACCCCCAAGTTAGGCCGCACCCCCATTTGCCTGGCGCGGTCCAGGATCAGCTCCAACTCGCCGGGCGAATCGATTACCAGGATGGATTGCAGCCCCATCTTCTTGGCATATAAAGCCAGGTCAATGAACTCATCGTCCTTATAGCCGTTGCAGACAATCAGCGCTTCGGGGTCTTCGATATAGGCCAGCGCCGCCATCAATTCCGCCTTGCTGCCGGCTTCCAGGCCATGGTGGTAAGGCCGGCCGAATTCCACGATCTCCGCCACCACCTGTTTTTGCTGGTTGACCTTGATGGGGTAAACCCCGCGGTAAATGCCGCGATAGTTGTACTCACGGATGGCCGAGTTGAAGGCGTCGTATAACTGGTTAATGCGCGCGGAAAGGATGTCGGCAAAACGCAGGAGCACCGGCATATTCAAACCGCGCGCCTTGAGGCCGGCGATCAGTTCCATCATGTTGATGTTGACCTGGCTGCCATTGCCGCCGGGCCGGACAACCAACTCGCCATTCTCGGAAATATCGAAATATCCCGTGCCCCAGTTTTTGACGCCATAAAGCTCGGCCGCTTTGTCCAGCGTCCAACGTTCCAATACTTCCGGTTTCATGCCCATCCCCTCCACGCGACCGGGCCGGCGCCAAAGCCGAACATTTTCCGCCCGACAAGTTACGTGCTTCCGCTTGTGAATTTTGTTTTTTATCCGCGAATGACAGGAAAGGAATTCTGCGGATTAAACCGTGATTATGCAAGCCGATAATTCGGCAAATTTCACGCGGCAGTTTTCACGCCAGACGCGCGCGGAACGTAACGGTTATCACCAGCCCGCACAGAATGCACAGGCTCCCTAAAACCATGAAAAGATTGATCTGCTCGCCCAGCCACAGGACGGCGAGGATGGAAGCCAACACCGGCTTCAGAAAAAACGTCATGGACGCCTGGAACGCCGTGCAATGATGCAATCCGTAATAATACAAACCGTAGGCCAAAGTCGTTCCCACCAGCGCCAGAAACAAAACCAGCGGCCACGCGGTTGCCCAGCCCGCCAGCCCTGTCTGCCAGAGGCTGAACAGCGCCAGCGGCAGCACCATCAGGCTGCCGAACAAGGCGGTAAATCCCATGAGAATAAACACGCCATACCGGTGAATCACCCGGCGTGAAATGCAAATGCTCAGGGCAAACAACAAGGCCGAACCGGAGATCAGCGCCAAGGCCTTGAACGATTGCAGATCGAAGGCGCCGGATTCCCAGGCAAAAAAAACCACGCCCACCGCTCCGGCCGCCACCGCGGCCAGTTTCACCCGATTCCAGGGCTCGTCGTTGACAAAGCGCGCCAGCAACATGACGAAGATCGGGTTGGCGCTGAAAACCACCGCGCAGGATGCCGCCTTGGCAAACACCAGCATGGCAAACTGGAACAGCGAGATGGCCACGGCAATGCCGAGCAAACCATTCAAGGCGAAGAGCGCATAATCCCGCGGGCGCAAGGCCGCCAGACGATCGGGCAAATTCCGCCCCACCAGCGCCAGCAACACCAGCCCGGTCACGAAAAAACGCGCAAACACCAACTGCCAGGGCGACACCCGTGCGCCGATCAGCCTGGTGACGACCTCCACCGTGCTGAACAGCGCCACCCCGCCGAATAATGCCAGCAGCCCCATGGCCGGTTTGTTAAGATAAAATCGCATTTTTCTCATTGTAACAAATCAAGGCTGGTTGTCAACGAACCCGCGCAGATG
>CAZYXU010000073.1:0-16842 GCA_964650945.1 uncultured Verrucomicrobiota bacterium
TCGGCGGCATTCTTCTGCGCAGCCTGGTTTCAATCCACGCCCCCCACGCGGGGGGCGACGTGGCGGTGCTTGCTGGACTGGATCAGTATCAATGTTTCAATCCACGCCCCCCACGCGGGGGGCGACGTGTTGGTGTCCGATGCATACCAGCGGTAGTAAGTTTCAATCCACGCCCCCCACGCGGGGGGCGACTAAAACGCTGGAAACCATAAACGGGAAAAGGCAGTTTCAATCCAGGCCCCCCACGCGGGGGGCGACCGGCGCCCTGGTGGGCGTGGCTGGGCGACATGGTTTCAATCCAGGCCCCCCACGCGGGGGGCGACTTGGTGGATGAGTTGCAAGGACGTTTGGCTGGCGTTTCAATCCAGGCCCCCCACGCGGGGGGCGACTTTGCCGCGCGGTTCTTACTGGCACATCCACATTGTTTCAATCCAGGCCCCCCACGCGGGGGGCGACCGCTAATCTATAACTCATTCATCACTAACAAACAAGCGCCCATAAGCCGCGAATCTTGCGTATCATTCAATTTTCAAAGAACAAAAAAAAGAATTGTAAATCTATCCCGTTGTTTTCACGTGAATAACAGCTTCCGCGAACCATCCTGATAAATGATGCTCGCTTCAGGTTCGCGGAATAATTATATGAGCAACGGATCGTTTCTCAAATCCAACGTGGGTTTGGCGCCCACATGTTCAACTCGATGCTGCCAGTTGCTGCCAAGAAAATAAAAACGCAGGCTATCTTCGTCCGGATTAATGATTGTCTCAAGACGATGCTTCAACTCCGTCCATTGCGCCGGATCCACATCGCATTCAAACACGGAATTCTGAACCCGCTGCCCAAAATCCAAACACGCCTTGGCAGCCTTACGAAGACGGGTCTTGCCGCGGTTATCCACGGTGCTGACATCGTAACTGACAAGCACCATCATATTATTTCTTCTTTCCGCGTCTCACTAACGCATCGTAAAGTACGCAGCCAGCACAAAATTATTTCCAGATTACCGGAGGATACCCGTCCAAATCTCCACGCAGATGGCGGGCCAACAACTGAGCTTGGAGATGAAAAAATATGCCTAACGCCGCGACTTCCTCTACAAACGGGTGCATGATCGTCTCGGTTTTCCTTTTTTGATATGCCACTAAAACCGTCTTGCGAGTGTCATCCGTCATTTCCACGGCTCCGGACTCCGTTTGCTTAAAGCCATTTCCCTGTACCTGCTTAAGGTTCACCAGCGAAAGCGCCAGCCGATCGGCGAAAAACGGGCGGAACTCCTCCATCAAATCCAGCGCCAAGCTGGGACGGCCCGGCCGGTCGCGATGCAGAAACCCAACCTGCGCGTCAAGCCCAACGGTCTCCAAAGCGCCTACACAGTCATGCGCCAGCAGTGTGTAAATGAAGGATAAAAGCGCATTCATGTTGTCCATCGGCGGCCGGCGACTGCGCTCTTTGAAAAAGAACGACTCTTTTTGCGTGGTAATCAGATGGTCGAACACGCTGAAATAAACCCGGCTGATATCGCCTTCACGGCCCCGGATGGCGTCCAAATCCTGTTCATTCTGAAGCGCACCGATGAGTGCGTTCAGATGCCTAATGGCCGCCGCCACCGCTTCGATGCCCGCCTTGTCCTCGTGGTCACGCGTGGCGCGTTGCAGAACGGTTCTGGAGTTCAGCGCCTTACCCAACGTCACCGCCCGGGCGATTTGCGCGCTGGCCGCCCGGTCGTCCGCCAGCCGATACTGCTGACGGCGCAACAACACATTGCCATTGACCGGCCCCTGGACCCGGGCCAGGAACCGCCCATATTCGCTTAAAAAACTGACAAGCACGTTATTTTCCGCGCAATGATGCATCAGAAACGGGCTGCACAGCACATTGCCAAAGCAGACGATTCCTCCCAGAGTGTGGATGGGCACACGCAACTTGACTTCGCGCTCCACGCTAGCAACAACCGATTCGCCCTCCTTGTTCAGATAGGCGCCTTGCGTGGTCACGAACAAGGTGTTCAGATATTTCTTCATTTGTTCACCTGCGCCACCAGCCAGGCTGCTGCCGATTTTCCGCCGCCAGCCGTTTTGGGCATGCACTGCGAGAGGAGCGAGCATTTTTCACATTTGTTTTCGTAAAGCGCCGTAGGAGTGACTCCGCTATCAAGCAATTCGCGGAACAGGCGGGCGGTATTTTGGGTGATCTCTCTCAGCTCCGAAGTAAACACCACCTCCAATCTCCGCTTTGATGCGCCATAAAACAGTGCGCCTTCCGGCACATTTACATGCAACATTTCTTCCAGGCAAATCGCTTGGGCACAAAGTTGGGCTTCATATCCAATTTCCTCACGCTTACTGCCGCTCTTGTATTCAATCGGAAACGGGATCCAGCGTCCTTTGTTGGAAGGAAGACAACACCCTTCGTCGGATGTTCCTGATTCCCGGAACTCCACAACATCAGCTATGCCCGTCAAACCAAGAGCGTAAGACCGCAGCCGAAGACCACGAGCGATAATGATGTGGCCTCGCGACTCGGCCGGCGCATGATGCACCCGTTCGTGCGCAATACCGCCCTGAGCGGTATGAATATTCTCACCCCACAGTTGTTCAGCATGTACCAAGAAAGCCCGCCGAGTACAGAACAAAACATGCTGAAGTCCGGAGATTGGCAACAATTCGTCGTCTGAATACACGCACCGCTCCGCATGTCGCGATGAAGGATTAATCTAATTTCAACAAATCATCCGCCCATGCCAACACAAGCCCGGCCAACTTTACGGCTTCTCGATATTCGTCTTCCGTAACCGGCTCGGCATCGTCGGGATAGCGGGCGCGAACCGCGTAATCGTTCAACCGCACCGCCTTACGCACCGGATTGGGAATAGAAATCCCAGCTTGCTGCGCCGTCGTCAACAACTCTTCAAGATCGTGAACGAACCGAAAGGCGATATAGCGATGAAGCAGAACTGCCTTGACGCTTTTTTCAGCGGCCTGTTGCGCATGAAAACACAAGTCTTCCCAGAATGTCCCGCTGGGCTTTTCGATGCAGGCCAGGGCAAAATCACTGCGCGCCCGAGCCATCCAATCACCGGGCGATCCCGCAGGATGTCCATTCTCACGCGGCATGATACACCTCCACGCCGGAGTCCAACGCCGCGGCATAGACGAGTCCGGCATTGTTTCGGTGCCGTTCGATATCCGACACCGTCGCCACAATGATGTCCTTTGCATAACCGACTCCAAACAACACCTCGTGCAGATGTTGCGCCGTATGCCGACGATGAACGCCATCGGGCATGACGACCAACAAATCCAGATCGCTGTTCAATCCGGCATCGCCGCGAGCGGCAGATCCAAACAGTAATATCCGTAACGGATGAACGGCAGCAACTGTACGCCGCACGATCTCCTTTAATATTTCGGATTGTTCAATCATACGTAGTCCTCGTGTTTATTATTCAAGGCACGAACATCACAGTGTTCGTCCATCGTGCTTCAGATGCAACTTAACCCCGGCAGGCAGGATACACTTAGAGCCCTCGGCGTCCTCCGGATCCCAATTATTGACGACCCGGTAGTCGGCAAAGGACTGAGGGAACTCGAGACCTTTCTTGAGACTGATCAGATGGAATGTCAGAGCCCGAGCACTTCCAACTCAACCCCACTTGGCAGTTCGGACTCTAACTTCTCCTTCGTTGGCACACTGTCACGGTAGTCTTCAAACGAGCGTGGTACTGGCACTTTATGTATTTTCTTCTCAACCAGAGCAAACAGCTTGTGCGCCGGAGCGCAACCCAACAGCGCCTCCCGGGCCTTCTGTTCCGGCTGAGCGTCTGTGCCGACATGCTTGAAGATGTACAAAGCTTGCACAGACATGATTCCCTTGCTCGACGAACGGTCGTGCTCGTACATGTTCAGTAACGCCTTCCAGAACAACTTCAAGTCATCCGTGGTAAATTTGGTCACCTTGGCTAGATTGGCACTGATAAACCCCTTGCCGATGAATAGCCCGTACGGGATTAGCGACTTGCGGCCCATCGTGCGGAGTTCGTCTTCAGGTTGCTCAGCCTCCCATTTCCGATACGTCTCGGCTGTTACGTCCTTTCCCTTCAACTTATCGTCCGTTGTGGCCATTCGTGTGATTGACGTCTCAAGAGGCAGAATCTGGTCAACAGAACGTGCAAACGACAGTTGAACAGGACCGCGAATCTGACCGGCGTTCGCCCCTGTACTGAGCACAGCGCCAAAGGCCCGTACATCGTAAAATTGGCGACACATCCAAGCTGCGGCAGCTTCAGCCTTTTCCTTCGTTGTGATCCATTTGTTTTTCTTCCCATCGAACGGCGGCATGCCACCTGTTTCCTCATGTGCCAAGGCTATCTTGCCGTTCAGGGCCGTTCCGTGTTGGACAAATATGTCTTTTCCTTTGAGGGCAACGTAATTCCTAATTCTTCTCTTCAGTGCCACATCCGAAACCAAACCCTGCATCGTCTGAGGGTCAAGACGCGGGGCATTGCCCGAATCGGGGTCGCCGTTTGGATTTCCGTTCTCACAGTCGAACAGAAAAAGAAACTCATACCGATTGCTGATGATGTCCGCCATGGTTATGCCTCCTTGTTAGTTTCCGCTGTTTCAATCTTCTCGCCTTTGTCCGATACGTTTCCTCCACGATCTGCTGCCATCTGTTGATAGTAACCCATCGCGAAGAGCGTCTGTTCCTCTAGCGACAACGTCGTGGGGGTATCTTGCTGAAGTCGATTCCAGATGTCAGCGATCTTTCTGTCGAACCAATGTGCCAATCCGGTATCCAACTTCCCCAAATGGAACTGGCTGGTTCGAATCAACCGACCGAACACGAGGGCGGGGGTCGCGGAAGCGGCCGCATAGTAACGTTGAACTATCCCAGCTCCGACGGTCCCGAGGGCCGCATTCTGTACCGCCGCCAACACGGCCATCAACCGACCGCAGTGATAAGCCGGGTTAGGGTGATTCTCGTTCAGTCCTGTCGTCATATGATTTACCACTCCTTTCTCGCGCGCTTGGCGCACGAAGTATGCCTTCATGATTCCCAAACGCGCATGATTCATTCGCGCCCAAGGCGACGCCTCAGCATTAGCCAAAAGGTCTGACCGGAATTGTGCCAACGCCTTGGCCAGCACGCTATCCGGAAGCCGTTCGCCACAGACAGCCACGCGCCACATCTTCGCCGCAAAAGGCGGTGGTATGCGCTTTATCTTATCGGAAAACGAAGCCTTGTCGCCAAGACCCGAGTGCAGGGCAAGCAAGACGCTAATGAACTTCTGCGAAGGCGCCAACCGCCCCCCTTCCCGATGGATGATCGTCATATCTTCGAACCAGTCGGCGACGTTACGGGCCAGCGCACCAAACTGACCCTCCACCCAGTCGCGCACCATGACACGCCCCGCCGCACCGGAGAGCGTGAGCATGAAATAGCGGCTGGCCGCCAATTCCCATAGTTCCCCGTTCTGTATCGCACCCAGTAAATGTCGCGCTTTGTGCAGCGCGTTGAGTTCATCGCGCTCCTCGTCCCCTTCCTCATCCTTGCCCCAGTCCAGAAAGCCGATCGGGTTGCGGTCTTCTTTGACCTCTCGATCGTACCAATACACGACCTTGGCTCCACCCAACCGCTTACTGTGTTTTCCAATCAGCGAGTTCAAAGCATCCCGATAGGCTGCTGTCGCAACAGGTCCGAGAACTGCGTTCGCCCCTTCCTTCAGTCCATAAGACGAGAATGCGTCCTTGTCAAAGCTGACGAGAACATCTTCTCCCCGCCCACCAACGTCCTTCAACCCCTTGATCTTCGGATGACGCAGTTCAGGCGCAGTGAGTTCACCCGTTGCCAAACACCGTTGCCGTTTTGCAGAACTAACCGGTCGCTTGCCGGCCTTGGAAGGAGCGTCCCGTAGACGCTTATATTCCGTTCGCCACCAATCTAGAAGATGGACGTCTTCCAATAGACACCGTTCCTTCACAAACAGGACTGATTCCTGAATATTGGTTGCGTGCTTCTCCTTCATGACTCTCAGCAACCACTCTTGCGTTTTCTGGGATGCAAGCGTCGCGGCGATCTTCTCCAGAATAGGCTCGACTTTTGCGGCGTTAGCGAGTTGTGCAATGAATGACTTCCTCTTCTTGTCGTAGTTCTCTGCCTTTCCTGTTTTTGGCGGCAGCCCCGCCAACAATCCCAGCTTCTCATACAGGAACTGACTTCTATTGTCTCGGACAAGTTCGTTCTGGCTCATCTCCGGACATTTCGAGAACTCACGCTTTCCTTCAGGCATGAGCGACACTAAAGCACCGTTTTCGTCAAAGACTAGGCCCCATGGAAATCGCTTTGCACCAAATCCGCGCTCGGACTTGCCCGTCCTGTTCGCATACTCAACCAAGTGATTTAGCATGCCGCCCCCTTTTCCGGTTTCCGCACGGCCTCGTCCTCGAAGGCCGGGACTGTTACTATCCCATCCTGCATCCGGACATTGAAAAGGCTTACGAAGGCTGGCGCAAACTGGTCGTTCGGGCGCGATAGGTTAAACACATCATAGACCATCCACCCCAAATCCTGCGTCAAAGGAGTCGGGGTCGGCTCAGTTTCGTGGATCGCCAGCTCAAAAAAGGCGGGAAACTCGCGACATCCAAAGCAGGGCTGGACGAAACATTTACCGTGCTCGGCGCGACGAAGGAATTGATTCTCGATGCCGTTCAACTTATCCTCGTGCCCCGGCCACGGCTGGACATGTGCATGCACACGGTAGGCCACATCCCTGAGCGCCATCGTCTGTCGTTGAGTACGCCCTTTTTGATCCGTCCCGAGGAGATCGCGATCTCCATCCGCAATGATAAGCGTGACCCTGCCGCCTGAGGCCCACCGCAGGATCGTTGACGGACTGGGTGCTTTGTCTTTAACTTCGTTTCGCCGCAGTGCGATATATTGAATCGGCTTGAGCACTTCGATCTTTGTGACCTGCCAGCGAAACTCCGACGGCTTACAATAGATGGCGTCGAAAATGCCGCGTACTGCGGATGGGGTCGGCACGGGATAGCTGAAACGCTCTACTTTCATTTCCGGGCGCGTGAAACAGGCGAAATCCCCCCACACGCGCAAGCACATATTTTTTCCTTGCACCATAACGTTCCTTTCAACCCCACCCGCAAAATCAAAAATCAACCAATCAACGTTTCCATATTACCCGACGGGATTAATCCCAGCAAGGATGAATAATGTTCTTCGCCGTCCCGCAGATAAATGAACCAGTCCTCTGACATGGAGCCCGTGCACCGGCCCCTTCCTCCTAACGGGACAGGTTCCACATAGTCCCATAAAGGGTTATTCGCGGTGCGCCTTCCTCCATCCTTACGGAACGAGTTCACCGAATGCAGTTGCGCACGCCGGGTCCAATCGCCGGTCAGGCCTTGTTCGCGCACTTCATCCGCCAGCGCTTTCCAGCGCGGTACGTCATACGGGACCAGGATGCTTAAGGTATTGTCAGGGATGACGCGATAGAGGCGAGCAACTTCCGGGAAATCGCGCCGTTTGATGGCTTCGGTCAAGTCCTCTGCTCCAACCCACTGCCGCGTAATGTCGTATAAGAAACGATAGTAGGCGTCGAACAACTCGGGCGACTGCAAATCCCATGGCTTTTTATGCATGGAACCATATAAAAATGCGCGCGTCACTTCGGCCGCCTGCTCATAACTACCGGGCGGATACATCACCCGCCCGTCCGGATCGGGATCGAAGACCTGAAACTCGCCCGTTGTTCCGGGTTTCCCCTCGCGGTTGCAGCGTCCGGCCGCTTGAGCCAACGAGTCCAGTGGCGCCCAAGCGCGCCAGACAACCGGAAAGTCGATGTCCACCCCGGCTTCCACGCACTGCGTGGCAATAAGGCGGCACGGTTCTCCTTCCTTGAGCCGGTGACGAATCGTCTCCAATACCGCACGGCGATGAGCCGGACACATCTGGGTGGAAAGGTGGAATACGGTATTCTTATTCTCTCCCTCGCCATCCAATACGTCACGTACTTTCTGCGCAATATCCACCGCATGCCGTTTTAGGTTCACAATGCAGAGCGCTTGAGGGCGGGCTGCGACCCTCGCGGCCACCGCACACCAATTAAGCCGCTCGTCTTGTGCCGGCCAGTGCGTTTCCACCCGGCTCACGCGTCCAAAGAGATTCAGGGCAACCGAAACGACCTTGCGGGTGCGCCACCCAGAGCGCACATGCTTGGACACCTCTTCATTCAAATGCTCAAAGGCGGGTTGAGTGGCCGTCGCCATGACAACACTGCATTCGTATCGTTCAACCAGTCGCGAAAGTGCACCCAGCGTGGGCAGCGACAGGCACAGCGGAAGTGTTTGCGCTTCATCGAACAGCATGACGCTCCGCGCAATACGATGCAGCTTCCGACAGGCAGCTGGCCGACTAGCAAACAACGACTCGAGCAACTGCACGGTTGTCGTCAACACAATTGGCGCATCCCAGTTCTCAACGGCAAGACGTTCATTCAACAAAGACTCGTTCTCGCTGTCCACGTCTTCGCGGTCGTGAAACGCCTCCCGGACACCGGCCAACGAGTGGTGCTCCAGCACGTAGTCATTTGGAAACCCTGCCGGCCCAAAGACCTCATCGCGGTACACATGCGCCGTCTGTTCGATGACGGAGAGAAAAGGGACTGCCACGATCACACGCCTCAAACCGTGTCGACGGGCATGCGCAAGGGCGAAGGCTAGCATAGCCAGTGTCTTGCCGGAACCCGTCGGCGCGGAGAGCGTGAACAACCCACGTTCACCTTCTGCCGCAGACAGGCACGCGGCAAGTAAGTCCGTGCGCATCTGCGCGACGGTTGCGGAGGCTTGCGTGTTTCTTCCTAAGGTCTCGATCCGCGCCAAAACGGCATTCAGAGCGCGTTCCGCATCCAGCGACGGTCCGACCGTTCGCGGCTGTCGTGGCGGGATTTCGACCGACCACATGAATTCCTCGGTTGCAAGGAAATCTGCATCCACCAACGCGGAGTAAAACATGCGGATGTCCAACATCAGGGCGTTGTCGAACTGAGTGCGTTCGTACAACGGGAATGCAATGGCCGGAAGTCTCAACCCGTCACTATCAAACCTCGCCCGAAGCGACGGCATATCCTCGCGCGACAGGCGCACTCCTTGGGATAGATGTGGCCTTCCCTGAGACAGCGCCTCCAGCCTCTCCTTTGCGGAACATGTAGCACAGGGTGTGGGAGCGGGCTGTAGTCCGACGTGATGACCTTCAACCGCCAGTGCTGCTGCAATGCCTTTGGTGTTGTACTCGCGCAACAGCGCCCAAGCCCCCGCACTCCAGTGATCCACACCATGCACCCGCCGATCACGCAAACGTTGTTGGAACAGTTCACCGTACTTGCCCAAATCGTGCAGAAGACCGGCGGCACGGGCTTCGGCCTCACTGCCGAGGGCTGCGGCAAACGTCGAGGCTCGGTCTGCAACGCGGCGGGCATGCACGGCCTGCAGTTCCCACTTCAATGGGTCGAATGCAGTGTGCGCGTAGTAGTTCATCGTTATATTCACTTATTTCGTCAAAATACTTTGTTGGTCTGGTCAATTTTCTTGCTGAAAATCGTGTAGTGGCATTTGATGCAGTCGCCGTAGGCCAGCAACGCTTTTGCGTCCAGTATCTGTTCGCCGGGTGGCGTATCCGGCCAAAAAGCGGCATCGAGACGGTCGGCATCCACTAAAGCCGAAAACAGCATCCGCGTGGCAAACTCACCGACAAGTTTGTTCTCGGGCGTATGCGGCAATCTGTTTATCTCACCCGGATATGAGGTGACCTGCCCCATATCTTTTTTAAACATCAGAATAAGATCAGACATAATGGCTGTTTGGTTATCTTTCACCCGTTCCTGAAGATCGGCTAGGTCATGCAGTCCGCTATGATGTCCCGCGATAGCGAATGCCTGTATTATAGCTTTCCCATGCGCAGCAATTTTTGCGCCATCAGCGGAATGCCATGTGTCAGCATCCTTGCCGTGTCGCCCCGCTAAGTAGTCCTGAAACGCCGGTCTATATTTCCCAAGATCATGCAAAAGCCCCGCGTATTTTGACTCCTCAACCAAGCCGAGTGGTTCCGCAAAAAGAGCGGCGAGATTAGCCACATTTCGCAAGTGATCGCGAAGCGGTTGCGCGGGGCGGTTACCTTCGGCCGGTCTTGCAATGTGGAAAGGGGTAGCCGAAGATAATTCCACGACCAGTGCATGTCCCGGATGTGCAAACAGTGTCATTGCTCTCCTTCCGATACCGAACGGACGTTGTCAGCAATCATTAAAGTATAAGCCTGTTCCGGAGAGCTTGCAATCCGAATGTTCCCCGCCTAAAATATTGTCCGTCCCAGACGACATTGGATCAGATTTCGTGTTTTCTTTCTCGCATGCGCTGGCGGCAATTCCCTCAACCATAAATCCGGCCAGCCGTTCCGCCAAGTCTTTCTCCAACTGATCCTTTTCCTGCCAATACAGCGAAACCAGGCGTTTGCCTTGTTGCTGATATAGCTGCTGCTTTTTCAGCATGCCGATTTTGTAATCGGCGGTGTCCATCCCCCAGTATTCGATGTAAACATCATGTTCCGGCAGATAGAAATCCGGGCGGATGGCGTAGCCATCAAGGATGCGAAACCGTTCATCATAACGATAGGCCAGGCCATGCGCCGTCAACCATTCGGCAATCCGTCGTTCGCCATCCGACTGTACCAGCGTGCCGTCTTTGGCGCGGATGGTCTTTTGAAGCTCAACCTTGGTCTCGAAATTGCGGCGATCAAGAAATACCTCATCGAAACAATGGTCGCAGAAAACCCGCTGAAAAGCCTTTTGCGACCGCGCGTATTCATCCGCCGGAACCACCTTGCCGCAGCGGGCGCATTTACGGATGGCTTGCACTGCGGCGGCATGCAGCGCCTCCCGAATGGCATTGGCAGCCGAATTGGCCGCCATGCGGACATAATCCTTGGCATCCGGATTGGCGGCCAGGTCATCAAGATCGCGCAAATATTCCCGGGCGGCGACGCCATAGTTTTTCAACGCTTTCAGGGCATATTGCCGGACCTGCGGATGCGGGTCGCGCAGGGCCACCGGCGCCAGTGCGGCCACGGCGGCCGCCGGATCCGCGCCAAACCCCGCCAGCTTGCCTATGGCCGAGGCGGCCAGGCGGCGGATTTCAGCCGAGGGCATTTTCAACAATCCCACCAGGTCGGCAATGGCAGACGGATCAGTTGCGCGCCCCAAGGCCAGGGCGTGCTGCACATATTGGTGGTGCAAGGTTCTGTCCATTGTGGTTTTCATGGCATTATGCGCCTGGTTTTGTAAGGGGGTTGACTCGCTATCGCTCGCCTAAACCCCCATTTTGCCGCTCGTGCAGTGCTCGTTATCGCTCGCCCAACACAACGCATTTTGTCAATCGTACGACGGCGAGCGGAAGTGAGTCAGCTAAAACGAAGACTAATATTTTCTCTAAAGTTTTTGCCGGATTTTATCTCCCCCCATCAGACCCGCCGGGCGCCGTGTTTTTCCAGGATTTCCGTGATTTTCCCGAGATCGGCGGCATTTTTAGCGTGGCGGCCGGCGGTGAGCACAAGATCCCAGATGCGCCCGTTGGGGGTGAGCACGCGGCGGGAGGCGCCCGGCTCGTGGTTGTCATGCGCGGCGTAATATTTGCGGATGGCGTCATGCAAGTCCTTTTCCAGGCGCGGTGCAATTAACCGCAATTCCAACAGCCGGATCAGGAACGCCTCGGCGGATACGCCGAACCGGTGCTTGATCCGATACAGCAATTCCAGCGTCCATTCGTCCGGGCGCACACCCAACTGCCGCACCGTTGCGCACACGGCAGTCTCAGGCATGAGGAACAACCCCGCAAACCGCCTGGCCGCCCGCTCTTCCGTAAACAACTTGCCGCGCCGGTCTTTTCCGACTTGCGGCCGCGGCAGATGCTGATAATAGGCCGGCGCATGCATATAAAGCCGCCCCAACTCATAAGCCAGCAGGAACAACTGGCGCTCGGCGTTCAGACTGACGTCATCCAGAAAGAAAAACGCGTTGGCATTCTTGAGATCATGGCAACTGATGCTCTCCACCCCGGACGGCAGCCGGCAGAAAATAATCCGCAATCCGACATTCTCGAACAACTCGAGATAGTCGAAGATTACGGCCTCGCTGACGCCCAGCAGACGCCGGACCTGCCCGCAAAGCCGCTGCAAGCCCTCTTCCGTGCGGTCAGCCGCCAGCCCTAACGGCAATTCGGCGGATTTGACCGCGCCGCACATGTCTTCCAGCGCCAGAAAAGCGTCGGCCAATTCGCTGGCCATGCCGCATAAACCCGGCGGCAATGAGACCAATTCATCTGCCGTTCGCGCCGGCAAGGCGCAGGGACCCTGCCAATGTTTCTCATTGGCAACCATATACGGCACCGCATCTTCGCGGACAATCCCGGCAATCGGGTTGTTGGCATCGTATGGCAAAGCAAAAAACGCATCCACCGGCACGGCCAGGATTTTAGAGAGAGCGGCCAAGACGCGGGCGCCAGGCAGGTTCCGCCCTTTTTCAATGCAATTCAACGGACCGGGCCGCATGCCCATCTGCAATGCGAGCTCAGCCTGACTGAGATGCGCGCGCAAACGGATGGCGCGGATGTTGGCGCCTACCTGCATTAATGGGTTATCCTTTTTCACGAAAATCATTATTCATGAATTTATGAATTTGTCAAACTTTATTTGCAGTTTGTTCATGTTTTTATAAACCACGGCGTGGCAAGGGAATATCTCCGAAAAAACGGCGCCGCAAAAAAGTTTGACTTGCGGATGGAGGAGTTTATACTGTCCGGCTGACCATCAGACGGTGGATTAACCCTTACGGAGCGATGTCGAACCATGACCATGCAATCCCTGATTCGTAAACTGATCGCAACCCGCGCGGGCCGGCTGGGATTGCCGCTACTGGCGGGCGCGGCCCTGGCGCTGGTATGCGGCTGCGAGATAGACTCCGCCGACTCCTCCATCAGCATCAATCCCACCGCGGCGCATGTCAATCATGTCGGCCAGACGGTGACCCTGACGGCTTCCGGCGGCTACCGTTACCAATGGTCGCTTTCGAACAACCAGATCGGCATGCTGAACACCTACGAGGGCAACCAGGTGGTTTACATCAGCCTGACACAGCCGACCAGCCTGCCGGAAGTGCAGGCGGTCCGGGTGACGTCTTACTTCGCGGATGGCGACAACTCCGATACCGGCGGGACATCCACCAACAACACCCCCACCACGACGGTCCATACCGCCGAAGCGTACATCACGCACATGATCACGAGCACGAATTAGCTCCGTTTGCGGCGCGCCGGCAACACTTCCAGAGTCCCGAGAATATTGACGCCATATTGCCCGCGGTCGTCCGTCCACCAGGGAATGTCCCGATTAGCCAGGCGCACGGCATAGCGCGGGTCCAGGCGCAAGCGCGCGGCGGCATCCGGCAGCCACAGGCCCCATTGATACCACCCCGGGGCGACGGTTTTGGGCAAGGGCGCTTTGATTTTCAAGCGATGCTGCAACGGGCGGAACATCGGGTCGCCCGGCCGGAAAGGCTGCCATGCGCGCGGATCGGCTTCCGGCACGGGAATGGCATGCGCCCGGCCGCCGGCATCCACCAGGACCAAAACCACCGGCCGGGGGTTATGCGGCGCGCTGAAACCGCGGTTGACCAATGCCAGCCCGCCCCGCACCGGCTCGTCGCGGCGCAACCGGACCGGCAGTTCGCTGCGCTGCAACTCGAAGCGGTAGCCCAGGTGGTCGGTGATATACTCAAAGACGGTGCGGGGGCTCTCCCGTCCCTGCGCATCTTCGAAATAGCCGTCGGCACAAGGCAGGCGCTGCTCGCGGACAAAATCCGCGGTCAGGGGATCCTGCATCCAGTGGTCGATGGAATATTTCCCCCCCACCCGTCCGGAATACCCGTGCCAGAGGCTGAAGGTGCCGTAGTGGTGCAGGCGCAGGCGCTCGATGGCACGCCGGCCGTCCGCGGCGCCGCGCTCATCATGCCAGTACAATTCCCCATCCACCGCGACATAGGGCGATTCGCGGGTCAGGTAATCGAATTCCGGATTGCCGGGATTGGAATAATGCGGCGGCTCCGGCCAGGTGCCGCCGCAGGTGTGCGCGGCCAGGAAACCGTCGTTGTTGTAGCCGATCCGCGCATGCGGCTGCGCGGAATGCGCCGTCGCAGCCGTCACCTCGCGGAAGGCGCCGAAGGCGGGATGTTCCAAGGCCCAGCGCTTGTATTTCGGCACGCGCAGTTGGGTCATGCGGTCCGGCGGCAAAACGTCCAGGATTTTCTCCATAATGACCCCCAGCGCGGCATGGTCTTTTTCAATGCCGCGGGCGGAGGAATGCCACTCGCCGAAAGCGCCCACGAATCCGGCCTGCATCACGTAAATCACATCCGCATTGGCGCGGATTACCGGCGCAAGCTGATCAAGATGCCGGAGAATATCGCGTAAATCCGGCCCGCGGGTCATCCCGCCTTTTTTCTCATAGGCAAAGCGCAGGAGCGCCTTGTAACCCCGCACCCTCAAACGGTCGAGGCTTTGTTGCAGCAGGTGCAGCTTGGCGTCTGAAATTTTACGCCCGACAAACTCGTCCAGATAGCAATAGGTCTGGATCACCTTCAAACCGAAGGCGGGATAACGCTGCGCGTCCAGAATCCACCAATGGTCGTTGAATCCCGGGCTGATCCGCCCGTCCAGATGATGGGCATGCCCATGCACACCGGTGTCGCGCATTGCGCCCGGCGCCTCGGCAATCAGGGTCTCCAAACGCCAGCCGCGTTCCGGATTGGGCAGGCCGTTGCGGCCGCCGGGGTCACATGGCCGGATACCGCGATATGAATTTACCTGTATCTGCATGGCCGCCTCCATCTTCTTCAATATTCCACCAAAATCATGTCATGCACCGCGAAATCGCGCGCAGCGAACACCAGGGCGCCGCCGGCCTGGCGGTAATTAATAATCCGCTCATCATCCGGATAACTGAGTTTGACCGCGCCGCCGGACGGCAGCATGCCCGCGCTGATCGCCAGGCCGACGCCCCGCACCCGCGCCAGGCCGGGGTCGAGGTTGAGCAGGTGGATCAGCCACCGGCGCTGTTCCGGCTGCCGGCGCACGGTAATTTCCACATCCTTCGGACAGGCTGTGGCTGCCACCGGCAATTGCGCGCCCTGGATTTTCAAGCCGCCTTTGATCATCGCTCCCAATATCTCACGCCCTCCCAGCCAAAAGTCCTTGTAAAGGGCCTGTATTTCCCACCCGGAAGCCACGTGGCAAAGCCCGGGATAAATCGGCGTCCAAAAGTAGCAGAGGCCCTTGCCATACTTGTTTACGGTCACCGCCGGCGCGCCGTCACCGAAACTCGCCGCCACCTTTGCGGTGGTCAATTTCACACGGTCATAACCCAACGGCATGTCATATTCACAGGTCGTGCCGATGCCGATGGCCGCCAGCGCCGTATCATCCGTGACGTTATAAACTCCAATGGATTTGACCGGCTTGATATCGCGCTGCACATGGAACCGGATTTTACCCGGGGTCAGTTCATCCGTCTCCGCCAGGAACGGCGCCCGGCCGGCATCCCAGCAATACGTGTCGTTTTGCTCCGGATTATTTTCACGGCCAAGCCCGGCATAATCCAGGCCGAAAACGTCGTTCAGCCCGTAATTTTTCCGCAGCAGCCCCCATTGGTCAAACAGGCTGGCGGTGCCACCGGCGATCAACACTCCGCCGTCCTTGACCCATTGGCGAAGCAATGCGCATTCATCCGGGGTCAGGCTTTTGGCGTCACTTAACAGCAGCGTCTTGTAGCGTTGGAGCTTGGCGGGCGTCATGGTCTCCGCCCAGATGGCATCGGCGGGAATCTGCGACTGCTGCAGGGCCGACCAAAGTCCCGCCTGATTCTGATAATAGCGGCGGGACTGCGAGACGCGTTCCCCGTACACCTTGGAATACAAGATAACCTTGGTGCGTTCGCTGGCCACCAGGGCGACATTGGCGGCGGAGTCCGGCACGGCCAGGTATTCCCTGAGTTTTTGGGCCTTCCCGAAAATCTCCCCGGCTTTTTCCCAGCGCCGGGCATCCCAGTTCCAGAGGGCGGATTCACCGGCCTGCGCGAAGATTTGTTCGAGTGAAAAGTTATAAAAACATTCGCCATGCATCAGGTGCTGGGCAAAGCCGCGCGCGGCATGCTCCGGTGAAGGCGAGTACATGTTGTAAAACTCGCACAGCACCGGCCGCGCTTCGCCATCCTTGTTCAATTCCATCATGAAGGAGTTATCCGTCCCGAAGGATTGGTAAGATTCCGGCCCGTGGGCGTCAATGATGCCGCCGGCGCCGCCGGCCACGCCGGGATAGGTGCAGCGCACCCCGGTCGTATTGTTGAAGGTGAAAGCACACCCCTTGCGCACGCCATGCAGCCATTCCTGGGCTTCGCGCCAATGCTCGAGCAGCTTCACGCCGGCCAGTTCGAGAAATTCGGCGTAAAGCCGGCAATTATAAAAATTTTCCGGGAGGCGCTGTCCGCGCGGCGGCAGCAGTTGCGCAGCGGCGTTGGTCACGCCCAGGACGCGGAGATAGTCGGGGCCGTGCTTGTGCTGGAGATAGTTTACCAGATCGGCATTTTCCATCTCCACGTTCGGATAATCCTCTTCCGTCCAGAATCCCTGGAAGGCCGGCAAATCGGAGAATTTGAACAGGATCAGTTCCGCGCCGGGCTTGTGCAGCGTGCGGTCCTGGGAATTGACAGCATAATGTTCCCGGCTGCCGAAGA
>CAZYXU010000074.1:0-16838 GCA_964650945.1 uncultured Verrucomicrobiota bacterium
CCGCCGGCAAATCAGACAATCCCCATCCCGACGCCACCCCCGCCTGCAAGCCCCCCTGCCAGGCAAACAGGAATAACTCCCGTTTGGCCGATGATCGCAAATGACATAAATATGATCGTTTATGTCATTCCTATTCAATCCCGGCGATAATATACTAATCAAGTTAAATGGGAATATAATTCACCACGAAAGATCGCAAGGAACTCATATATTGAGGGATGATCAATGGCAACGGAAATCAGGCTGGGATTGGTGGGTTACGGGCAGAATGTCACGAACAACGATCTGGGCGGCGGGCGCGGCGCGGGCTTGCTGCGCCTGGCAACCACCGCTTTCGAGGGCGTCAAGCCGGCGGCTATTTGCGACAAGGACCCGCACGCTCTTGGTTGCGCGCGTGAAAAATTCCCCGGTGTCCCGTGCTTTGAAGATTTCGACACGATGCTCAAGGATGTGGCCATGGACGCGCTGCTGATCGAAACTCCGGCGCATCTGCACGCGGAATTCGCATCCAAGGCCCTGGCGCGCGATATTCACGTCATCAGCGATATTCCCACCGTGCATTCGGTTGAAGAGTCAAACACTCTCTGGGCGGCGCAGCAGAAGAGCCGGGCGTTTTACATGACCGGCGCCAACGCCAATTTCAAGGGATTCATCGAGACCGCGCTGGACTTGAAAAGACGCGGCCTGTTCGGCGAGCCTTATTACATCGAGGCGGCCTATCTGCACGATTGCCGCCAGTATTGGGATCAAACGCCCTGGCGCAAAACTATGGAGCCGATTCTTTATTGTACCCATTCCCTGGGGCCGGTGCTGCGCCTGATTGACGAAGACCTGGAATGGGTGTCATGCTTCGACACCGGCAGCCATGTCACCGGCGAGCCGGGCGTACATGACGCCATGACCGCCACTTTTCGCACCAAGTCCAATGTCGTGGTGCATTTGCTGACCTCTTTCTGCCATAATTCGCCGATCGGCTACCAGCATAACTACCGGTTTTTCACGGATAAGGGCGCTTTTGAGCGGACACTGGCTTATCCGACTTTCAAAAACACGGAACATGCGGCGCAACAGCGCACGCTGTTCTATTCCAACGAGTTTTACGGCTATAAAAACTGGATGGAGTTGCCGATTGATGCCACCCCCCCGGAATACGCCAAAGAGGCAAAACTGGGGCATGGCGGTCTGGACTATGCCATGTGGGATGCGTTCTTCAAGGCCATACGCGCTGGCGGGCCGTCGCCCATCAGTTTGCGCGAGGGTCTGCGCATGACCCTGCCCGGCATTTACGCGGCTGAGTCGGCGCGGAAGGGCGGGGCTTTAGTTCGGATCAAGTATCCATGGAGAGGTGGGGAGTGACAGTGAAGACCGGGGAACATTCAACATACAACGTATTTTCCCAACCCATTATGTTCAACAAATAGCCCCGTCTTAATATTTTTGTTTTCTAATTTCCCGGAATGTCCTGCCGACCATCAAAATCATAACTGGAGCATTATGACCAATCCGGTGTTGCCCTGCCGAATCAACGAATTATTTCCATCGCCAGCACGGCATTGTCTTTCGCTAAACGGGAAGTGGCATTTTGTTACCGACCCGCTCCGTCGCCTGACCGCCAGGCAGGCCGCTTTGAAAGTTGTAAAATTTAAATTCAAGCTCAAAGTCCCCGGCTGTTGGGAGGCGCAGGGTGTCGGCGGCGCAGGGCTGCTGACGCGCACGCCTTACAGCACCAACTGGTTCAAGGGGACATACCGCGGGTTGGGCTGGTATCTCAAGCGTTTTGATTATGTTGCGTTTTCACCCGGTAACCGGATCTGGTTGAAAATGGGGGTAGTGCATGGCTCGGCGACGATTTATCTCAACGGCAAAAAGATCGGCGGTCTTTTCCGGTCCATTGGCGCATACCGGTTCGATATTACCGATGAGTGCAAGCCGCGCGGCAATGTTTTGATTATTGCGGTGGATAATGATTTCGCATCATGCGGCGGCGCCGGCGATGCTATGGGCGTCATTGGTGGGCTGACGCAAGGCGTGGAAATTGAACAAACCGCACCGGCGTGGATTGCGGCTGTGCATGTAACCGGGGACGTCCAACGCCAGGCGGCAACTGGCCGAATCAAGATCGTCGGCGCCGACAAGGAAGTGCAATACAAAATCAAATTGACCGCTCGCTTGATTTCCGGGCGCGCCGTCAAGCAAACTATTGACCTAAATATCCAGCCTCCGGTAAAAAATGGCGCCGTGGAGCTGCCTTTTGCGTTGCCGATGCCAAAAGCCGCGTTATGGTCTCCGAAAACACCCGCCCTGTATGCCCTGACAATTCAGCTTCTCTGCAATGACGCCGGCATTGATGAATATACCACGCGTTTTGGCTTTCGTTCTATCAGCGTGCAGGGCACACGGATATATTTGAATGGTCGTCCGTTTTTTATGGCTGGCTGCGGGACCATGACGCATACGCCGCAAACCGTCTGTCCCACGACGGATCGCACGGCGTTGCGGCGCGAATTCCGGCGTATGAAGGCTTATGGTTTCGTTTATGCGCGGTATCACACGGAAACGCCCTATGACGAATTATTTGATGCCGCCGATGAAGCGGGCATTATGATTCAACCGGAAAACAGACCCTATAGCGGACAAAGCAACGAGCCGGTGCAAGCGGGCGGCGAAATTGAATTTAAGGCCGGCATGGAGCACGAAACCGACGCTGAAACACATTGGCATATTAGGGAAACCGTCGCGATTTACAAACATTTCGGCCACCATCCGTCGCTGGCCGTATATTGCATGGGCAATGAATATTATGACAACAAGCTTACCACCAGAAGACAATGGTATAAAGCGGTTAAGGCCATGGATTCAACCCGTCTGGCAATATCGGCTGACGGCCAGTGCCATTATCACGCCGGCGCCGATGATTATGTTGCCGGGTTTCTAAGTGCCCCTGATATACTGCGCAAAAAACCGGTTGTTCTGCATGAATTTGTCAGTTCGCCAACTCTTCCCGATGCGCGTGAAGCGAGCCGGTTCAATGGAGGAATGCTTATGCCGGAATCTTTACGCCAATATCTAGCCTGGGCGCGGCGCAATGGCATCGGGTACGCCCAACTGCGTAAGCTTTCGGTAGCTTCACACAAGCTTCAAGAAAATAATTTGAAATACAGCATTGAGAAGGCGCGTGCCATTCCGGGGATTCAAGGTTACGGCATCTGGCGCTATCGCGATTTCTGGCAGTTCCCGACCCGCGTCGGCATCGTTACCGTGCATGGCGTCGACAAGGACCGCACGAGCGCCGATTTACGTGCTTATAATAGCCAAACCGTGTTGATCTCCAATCTGGCGCGTGACAATATGGAAATCAACGGCATGCCCGCCGGGCGACACTTGGAAGTTTATGGTTCTCATCAGGTTGAAAGCGTCTGCCGGTGCGGAGCATCCATGGCGCTGACGCTATATCTGTCGCACTACGGCGCCGAAACCGTGCGCAATGGATGGTTAAACTGGCGGGTTGTTTGCGGCGCCACCGCGCTGGCGCAAGGCCGCTTGCGAGCGCCGGAGTGCCGTTCCGGCGCAACGGCCCGCTGCGGAACCGTACGCTGGAAGATACCGGACAAAAATACGCCTTGCGAGGCGCGCTTGATGGTTGAACTTGATTCTTCCGTCGCAAAAACCGCGAACACCTGGTCACTTTGGGCATTCCCGCGCGAGATGCCGCAGGACGGCCGGGATTTGGCTTGTTACGAACCGACGGGCAGTTATTTCCCGCTGGATCCGGACATGCACCGGATCACCGATGGGAACGATTTGTCACGCCTAGGTAAAAACACCATCATTATTACCGATTCGTTGTTTCGTGATGGCATACCGGAGTTTCTTGGAAAAGGCGGGAAGGCACTGTTGGTGTCGGCGCGGGATTTTCCAAACCAGGCGCTGGTGGCGCATCCGGGCTGGTGGAGCGCCGGGCCGCATCGCTTTACCGGAGCGGTGCTCAAAAAACATCCAGTGTTTCAGCGTTGGCCGGGCGCCGGTTTCGCGGATTGGCCGTTTTACCGGTTTTTCATGCCGAAGGAAGCTTTAGAGTTTCCCGAGAAATTGGAAGGCGAAATTATCCCTACCACAGTTGTGCCGGTTTTCGAACAAAAACCGTTCGCGCATGATGCCATCGCCTATGGCGTACGCGGGGTTCAAGAAGGCTGGACAAGCCCAATCCAGCATTTTCAGTTTGGGTGGATGCCGTATTTATTCGAAATGCGAATTGGCGCCGGACGTGTGTTTGCCTGCATGCTGCGGCTGCGCAACGATCCACTGGTTGGCAACTGGCTGGCAAAATCAATATTGACATATATGCGCTCCAGCGCCTTTCAACCGAAAGCGCGCACCGATTGGCGGCAATTACGTCGTTTTAGGCAACGCAACCTTGCTGGGAATTGTCCGATTTATTGCCGCCGCAGCGACGCGAAAACGGACCAGATTTTCATCCATGGCTTGCGCAGGAAAAACGGATTTAAAATGATAGCCAACCTGCCGACGAGTCAAGACACAAAACCCATTAACATAGGCCGTTGTTGCCCCCCAGCATACCCCAAGACCGTCTGGATTGATTTGGGCGCCCGACAGCGTATCGGGAAGGTGTTGTTGACGAATATCCCGGACGGCAATGCGCGTCATACGCGCGTCAGCATCGGGAATGACGTGCATGAAATGGCCCCGCTTGGAACACAGTGTTTTCCCAGAAATAAATCAATTAAGCTTGAGTTTGCGGGTAAAATTCCCGCCGCCCGTTTTGTGTGTATTGAATTGATGGACAGTTATCAAAATGGTGGTAAGATTGCTAATAACAAGCTGCTGCTTGGAAAAGTGGTCCTCAAAATAGATGAGGGGATAGGCGGCAGATGAATGTTACGCGTGATGGCAATACCAATCAGGCATCTCTAAAACCAGGAAAATAAATGAAGAGCTCATGCAACACCGTTGGCTCAACGTTAATATTATGTGTTATGTGGGCGGCATGTTCCCCGGCAGTGGCGCATTTGCCGGTAGATGCGCCAGCCTTGGCACCGCCGCCGGTTTTGGACGGCAAGCTCGACGATGCCGCCTGGGAGCAAGCATTTAAAATTGGGCAACTCTACCATCCCAAGACCGGAACGCCGGCGCCGGAAACCAGGTTGTGGCTGGCGCGCGACGACGCATGGCTTTACATTGCCGTCGCGTGCCGGAACGCGAACATGGAGCATGTCGAACAATTAACATTCGAGCACGACGGACCGGTTTTTCTTGATGAATCCGTTGAAATATTAATTGATCCCGGAACCGGCGGAAAAAAAACACTTCATTTCATGCTGAATTTCGCCAATGTTAAACATGAAAAAACATACGGGGTAAGGGGCGCCAACGCCGAACTGGGCTGGAGCGGGCCTTGGCGCAGCATAACTAAACGGCTGGAAGACGGGTGGCAGGCGGAAATTGCGATTCCGCTGTTTGCCTTACAAAGCGACAATCCGGACGCCGCCCGGGTCAACTTTATCCGCAATAAGATCGTACCGGAAATTGATAATGTGGGTGCGAAACAGGGAGAACGACGCGAAAGCCATGTTTTAACCCATGGCAATACAAAAGACGCGTCAAATTATGCCGCATTAAAAGGGCTGGGCGGGGTTCCGCCGCAGATTCCCTTTTACCCCATAATTGAAAATGCGGCGCTGGGCGCGTTCAAGGCCCAAGCCGGCGGTTATGTTTATCCGGTGCTATTATCCCTGGCGCCCGGCACGGAAACCGCCGGCAAGGCTGCGGTCTTCCTGCTGGAGGAACAAGACGGTCGCATCACCGAACATGCGTGCGGGAAAGTTGAAATTACCGCGCCGCAACAGATCACCGTGGAAGCGCCGCTGGATAATTTCCACCTGCGGGCGATTACCGCAGTCCTGCGGGATGAAGCAGGGAGCCTACTATGCGCGAAAGCTGTCGCCAATTGCGGCGACCTCGCCATTGTCAAAAAGGCCTTTGTCAGCCGGAATTACTACACTTCGGAAATGGACGCCGAACTCGTAATCCAGATGGGGGCGCCGGAAATAATGCTGCCATTTCTGACCGTGCGCGTTGACGCGGAAAACGGCGGGACGCTGTTCCAAATGGCTAAACCGGCGGCGCAATTCGCCGCCAGAATTCCGCTGACCAAACTGACCTACGGCCGGAATAAGGTCAAGTTGGTAATTGACGAAAAAGGTGGAGAGTTATTTTCCGCCATGTATGAAATCACCAAACTGCCACCCAACCCGGGGCATGAAGTCAAGGCCGATCTAATCCGCAAGGTGATCCTGCGCGACGGCGCGCCGTTCTTTCCCATCGGCATTGACATGATGGGCTTGGACTTGGATGAGCGGCATTACAAAATGATGGCTGAAATCGGGTTTAACATGTTGATGCCATCGGCCGGTGGGTCCATGTTTATGACGCGATTGCAGGAAGGCATGGAACTGGCACGGAAATATAACTTGCAGATACTGTTTGAAGGCATGGGGGGTAGTGTCACCAAGCAGAACACTGAAAGCGAGGCACGTGCCAATTACGAAAAACATTTGCCGCTTTTCAAGGAACGGGTCAAGCTTGTAAAAAACCATCCAAACTTGTTCATGTATTTCACAGGGCACGAACCCAATTTGGGCGGCGCCAAGGCCGATATCCGCATGAAGATCATGGAATGGTTGTGGAAGGATCTGGAGATACTTGATCCACACCGGCCGAAACTGGCGGTTTATTCCAAACACATTCCGGCGGGCGACGACTGGACGCGGTGGGTGGATGTGCTTTCCGACGACATCTATATCCGGCCCTGGACCGGCGCGGGGCTGCTGGCGCAACCTGGATTGGGCAGCGCCTATTATGCTCACAAAATACGGCTACGCTGCGAGCAGGACGGAAAAATCATGTTGATGGTGCCGTTGGCCGGTCAGCATTCGATCCTGAAAGGGCCGATCGGCAACAGTAACCAGGAGATGCTTTGCCAGAATTACACATTCCTGATCGAGGGTGCTAGAGGCCTGCTCTTCTTCGCCAACACGACTGTTGCCAGCCATGCGACCTGGGAAGGAATTAAAACCATCTGTGCGCAGATCAAGCATCTCGCTCCCGCGCTCCTGAACCACGAGGTGCGACAGGAAGTCGTCTACCCCGGCCAGAAAATCGCGCCGTTGTCAACAGTGTTTCCGCAGGTCATCGGACGCGCTTTTAAATACCCGGACGGGGATTACTTGCTGCTGGCCGTTAACCTGCTGGAATGCGCCGCCGAAACCGAATTTATATTTCCGGGCGCGGAAAACGTGGTTTGTGAATTCGGGGATAAACAGACACTGGCCGTGGCGGACGGGAAGTTTATGGATAAGCTTGAGCCCTACGGAACGCGCGCTTATCGCGTCCGGGGCGCTATCGCGCAGCCGGTGGCAATTGAAATTTCCGCGACGGCCGACCAGGAAGCGCGCTCGCCGGCGGTGGATGTGCCGGGCATTATCCGTCAAATGCAGGTACAGGGCAAAAATTATTGCCCGAATCCCTGTTTTGAACGTCAGCTTATTCCGGGCGTGCCGGATTTTTGCAAGCCGTTCGTTTCATCAACAGCGCAAGTCATATACAATTTAGGCATGCGGGATTCGGCGTGGTTTGTTGATGATCAAGTGCGCTGGGAAGGACACCCGTCGCTTTGCCTGAATCGGACCAGTGGAGTCAACACTCCTCCAGGCGCTTGGCACGCATGTTACCCGCCGACAACCGAAAAACCGATGCCGATGGTGTTTTCCATTCATGCCAAAGCCGCGCAAAACGGAAATACGCTCATCGTCCAATTGGCAACCGAAAGAATAACTTTTGAACTGACTGAACAGTGGCAACGTTATGCCGTTCCGGCAGCCGTTGCAGTACATGAAAACACGCCAGGGGTGCCGGTTCTGGTAATGGCCGGCATTAACAGTAAATTATGGATCAGCGGAATGCAACTTGAAGCTGGCGCAGCGCCGACGGAGTTTCAGGATGATTCCATGCCTTTAAAAAAAGCCGCCGTCGCCGAGGTGGACAATCTGTTGATTAACGGCGGAGCGGAGGAAATGTCGGCGGCCGGCTGGCAGGGCTTGGAATGTTTCCGGCCGCGCGCGGAGCACGGATTGCGGCGCGGCTTGGGGCGGACTGGCGATTACGCTTTTTATTGGCGCGGCCAGAGCCAGGGCATTTATTCTGAATGGGTGGCCGTTGATCCGAAAAGCACTTACCAACTGAGCGGGTATTTCAAGGCAAACTCCGGCGTATTTCACGGCATCACGTTTGGCTTGGTCATGGCGGATGAGCAACGGCGGCAGATCAGACCCTATCACGTTTGTTCGATCAGCGGCACACGAACGGAATTGGCAGCGCCTTGCCAGGCGGGCGATCGAATCCTGCGTGTTCGCAATGCTGTAAACTGGCGGACCGGCGCGCGTTTCGCCGCCGTATTCGGTGTGGAGGAAAATCAATTATCATTTGAGGTAACGCCCCTGGGCATTGACAGCGTGCGCCAGGATGGCGTTGTCTGGGTGGTGGCGCTGGGCAAGCCGTGCGGCTGGGATAAACCCGCCGGTACGCCGGTAGTTCAGAATCGCACTGGCGGCGGCGGAATATTTATGCCGGGTCCGCCGCAAATTCCGGACCATTGGACCGAGATCAGCGGCAGCATCGGGCCCCGGCAGTGGTGGTCAGGCACCGCCTATGCGCGCGTAGTGATAGTCGGGCCGGGATTGCGGCAAGCCGTCAACGCCACAAATCCGCCGGTATTACTGATGGATGATTTTTCCTTGCGGAAAATCTAGTAAAAGCAATAATGCGAAAAAATTGGAAGTTTACCGCAGCGGGCAGGATTAAGAGAAAGGTATTATTATGGCCAAGCTTATTGATAGACTGCGCCGGACGGCGGGCTTACTGGCGGTATGCGTGTTATTAGGCCAAACCATTCGCGCCCAAACCACTTGGTACGTGGCCGTCAACGGAACCGGCACCGGGTCCAGTTGGCCGGACGCGACCAATAACATCCAAGGCGCGATCAATACCGCCGCCGACAACGACACGGTACTAGTATCCAATGGCACCTATTACCTCACCAGCGATATCTCGATAACAAAACCGATTGCCGTCCGCGGGCTGAATCCGCCATCCGGCGTAACGCTTACCCGCGATCCGGCGTATGCGATACGCCTTGCTTCCCTCAAACATGCCGGCGCGGTGCTGGACGGGTTTACCATGACCAATGGGTGGATTTCCGGGAGTGGCGGCGGCGTCAGTATGACAGCCGGCATCCTGACTAATTGCATTATCTTGAACAATAGCTGCACAAATTACGGGGGCGGCGTATATGTTGATGTTAAGGTGTCGGACCCTGCAATTATCACGGATTGTCGGATCATATCCAACCAAACAACCGGTATTTCATGGGGTGGCGGAGGAATATTTATTAGTGGTGATGCATATTTGCTTAACAGTAGCATAGCAGATAACACGAGCTATCTTCAAGGCGGAGGCCTGCGGGTTGCGAGCGCGAGCGATGGGTCAGTAATATCAAATTGTATCATCAGCGGCAACGGACATGCCGTCTACCAGCGCGGCGCTGGATTATATATTGGAGCCCGGGCGCGCATCATTGACTGCGTGGTAAGCAATAACTCGCGCAATGCTTTAATCGGCGGCATAAGCATTGAGGGAGCGGATGCCTATATTACCAGCACCACCATCACGCATAACAGGGGTAGTGTCATCGGCGGACTGGGAGTAAGAGCGAATGGCAGCGCGTTCATCAGTAATTGCCTGGTATGTTGTAACGAAGCAATTGCCGGCGCCGGCGGCGGGATCAGGCTGGGCTATACCACCGGCATCCCGGGGACAATGACTGTCACGCATTCGCGCATTATCGGCAATCTAGCCTATCTTGAAGGCGGCGGCGTACATTTTCAGTCCAACGGCGTGCTCGAAAATTGCCTGGTGGCCTCTAATTCTTCCCAACGCAATGGCGCGGGAGTGTATATTGCCGGGAATACCGCTGCGCGTATCCGCAACTGCCTGATCGCCGGGAACGCTGTGACCTCCACTGTCACGACTTACAGTGGAGGCGGAATTTACTTTGTCGCCGGTGGCACCAACTCGGTGGAATCCTGCACGATTGTGGGCAACCAGGCGGTGGGCGGATCGGGTGGCGGGCTGGCGTTGGCGGCGACCGGCGATGATGTTATTCTGAATGCGATCATCAGTTCCAACAATGCCGGCAATGGCGGGGATGATTTGTATTTTGCGGAACCCGGCAGCATAAATTCTTTTTATAATTCCTGCAGCCCGGTTTTAACCAATGATTCACAGAGCAATATCACCAATTATCCCGTTTTTGTTGATCCCGGCACGGGTTATGGCGTTAATCTTGCCATGGGTAATTACCGGCTGACATCCGGTTCCCCTTGCATTAATTCCGGCGCCAACCAGCCCTGGATGGTTGGCGCTGGTGATTATGACGGCCGCCCGCGTTTGGACCGGTTTGGCCGGTTGGTTGATATAGGATGTTATGAATATCTTTGCGCCGGCTCGCTCATGTTGATGCGCTGACTTTTTATCTAATAAATACTTTGCGGCGGATGTATTTGTAAAACGTCTTGGCCGGCTTTTGATTATTATACCCGGGGAAGTCTATGCAAATAATTTCCGCAGCCCAACGCCAGGAATTGATGAAATCGTTCGATTTCGATGCTTACAGCCGGCAGCCGGTGGGTTTTTATTTCTGCCAGGCCGGGTTTGCCTGCGCCGCCCATAAGCCGGTGATTGTCTGGACCAATGCCCCGCATGCCCGGGCCTCCGCATATTGGCGCGCGGATGCCGGTGTTGAAGATGTAAAAATACCGATCACGGATTTGGGCGTCAATCGCTGGGGACGCCAGGAATGGCGGGCGGATTTATCCGGCATGAACCAGCCGGGCGCCGGGCGCGTGATTGTGGATTTTGACGGGACGCGCCACGAATCGCCGCTCATCGCCATCCGGGCCGACAGTTATCAGCGCTTGATGCAAAAGGCCGCCGCGCATTACCACTACAAGCAATGCGGCGTCACTTGCCACCGGCATGACGGTTATCTTTACTCCCTCGCACCGGAGAATTTCGGGGAGGTGGCCGGCCATGTGCCGGTCCAGGGCGGCTGGCACGATGCGCATGACGACAATAAGTGGCTGGTATATGTTTGGATGCCGGTGTATGGGCTTTTGAAGACCCACGAAATATTCGCGGCGGGCGGTCCGGACCAAATCGTGGATCGCGATTACTGTCTGCGGGAAGCGCAATGGGAAATGGAATGGCTGTTGCGCATGCAGAAACCCGACGGTTCTTTTTACTACGCGGTGTGGGAGTGGGCGCCCAGGGAGGTGGATGGGCGGACGTGTCTGAAGGTGTGGAGTCCCCCGTATTACGATGACCTGTGCGATGACCGCAGGGCATTGGTTGATTGTTGGGGCCAAAATGTCGCCGATCGTTTGATTGGCAGCGCGGGTGTGAAAACACCCAGCACCGCGCCAAAATATTTTGCCGCCGTGGCGCATAACCTTTTGCATTTCGCCCGCCTGGCTGACGGGCAATCCGGTTATAAAGGGGTAGGGCGGCGTTGCCTGGCGGCGGCGAACCGGACGCTGGCTTATCTAAACGGCTTGCCCGAAATTCCCGATTTTCAGGCGCTGGAGGTTGACGCGCTGCTGGCGTTGAGCCACTTGGAGCGGTTCCGCCTGCGACAGGATGCGGCGGATTTGCGTGAAGCTGAATGCCGGATTCAGACCATGTTGGAGCGACAACAGCCGGAAGGGCATTTTTATTCGTCCGCCCGATGCCGCGGCTTGGAATGGCATCCGGAGGAGGCCGGTGACGAAAGGGTGTTCGTGGATTATCCGTTTGGTTATATGTTTGCCCTGATTGAATATCTGGAGTTGGGCCGAACCCAAAAATATTTCTGCCGGTTGATTCAACCGGCACAGGACGCATTGGGCCGTTTCGCGGAATTGCTGGCGGGATTGTGCCGGCATACCGGATTTAATCAGATGTGCGAGCCGTGTGTTGGGCGCAGCCCGGCAATTATTCTGCCCATGGAAAAAACAGGTCATGGTTATAATCCGCTGATCCTCGCCGCCGGGACGGTTTTAGCGGCGGCCGGCCGATTGCTGGGTCGGACCGAATGGATTCGCCTGGCGGAATGCCAGTTGTATTGGGTGCTTGGATATAATCCAAGGTTCATGTCATTCATGAATGGCGAAGGTATCCGCAATTCCGGTACCTATGGGGCTTATAAGCTTGACGACGCCGGATTCCCGAAACTCGCGGCATTTTACCGGCATCCCCGCGATTTCCGCTGGGGGATAACCACTGGGATTTACGCCGGACCGCATCCGGATTACCCGGAAGCCGGCCTGTCCGCCGAAGGCCGGTATGATTGCAAGGCCCAGGAAACCTGGCTGAACGCCAGCGGTTGGTTTCTGCGCCTGCTGGCGGAATTGGCCTGAAATTTGTCAAGCGGCCTCTTTGTTTTCCTTGGAGCCGGGGCGCCCACACTCCGCTCTGCTCCAGAACGGCCTGAGGGCAGGCCATCTTGGATAGAGACAAAGGATCAAAGGGACAGAGGATCAAAGACAGAGTTCCAAATGGCATGGCGCTGCCACTTTGTGCCTCTACTGCCTCTGTTCCCATTTTCGCCTGCATCAAGCGACTTGCCGGCGGCTGGCGCGGTCAAGCGCATTAGCCGTGACGAAGATGTTGCGGGTGCGAAATGCCGGCGGACTTTCAATCAGCAATGTTGCCCGCAGTGCGGCTGAAGGATTGCCAAATTTCGGGCGCCGCAAATAGCGACATTGGTTAAATACCCATGCGGGGATAGGTAGTTTATATTCGCGCGACAAATGTTCTGCGATGCCGGCCAAGTAGGCATTAACGGCTTGATTGGCTGCTCCGGTCAGTAATGGCGGTTCATCCGCCAATAATCCAATATTCGGTTGACGATAAAACGCATCGAGGAAATTACCCAACGCAACCGCTAAAACCGCTCCAGAAGCAAGTTCTTCGGCCAGTTGCGCCAATCTATTGTTTTTTATTGATGTAATGTTAAATGTCATTGTTGTTCAAAAAGCGATTCGATAAAATACTTAACTCGTGGAGGTATGATCGAAGAAGGATAATATAATTCCAGCAGATTAAATGCTTCTTCTTTGTTGGTTATTCCCATGTGTCGTATTAAGAAACGTGCGTCGGCTTCGTCCTGGCTCCCCTCCAATCCCACGCGCGAAGCCATGCATTTCATTGCAAATAAATATTCTGGTACCGGCATGGTGACCTGCAGGTAGTCAAATTGTGGTAAGCCAGCGGCGGTAATCTTGTGGTGCGACGATAGAAAACCTTTGACGCCATCGTTAAACCATCCTTCAGCATATCCGTTTTCACGCCCGATTTCTTCGGCAAGTTGACGGACCATCTTTGTAGGGGCGAAAACGGCGTCAATATCGCGGGTGGATTGGCGGGATTGAAACGCCAAAATCATTGCCGCTCCACCGAAAATACAAATTTCCCCGCGCACACCGTGTTTGCCCAAGCGGCTCGATAATTCTTCCAGCGCTGTCATTATTTGTTGCTGACTCAAGCTTTCCATGAATTGCATGATGCAAAACTTCCTTTGTCATGTAAAGAAAATATTGGCATGGTTCAAATCAAGGGAACATATCCGATCGAAGGTGTCATTCCGAGCCATTCGGCTTCGCTCAGGACAGGCTTTGTCGAGGAATCTCTTTCATATCAACGCGTTATGTCATACGAGATTCCTCCCTTCAGTCAGGTTCAGGGGAGGCTAGCTCGGAATGACAGGGGCAAAGTGTTAGCCAGATACTTAAGGTTCGGCGTTCCTGGCTATTCAATTATTCTTTTTCCCCCTTTGCGTCTTGGCGGTATATTTAGTTGACAATTATTTTAATTTTGGTATTAAACAGGTATGTTAAACCGGTATGTATTCCCAGGGGCTTATGTCGGCAACAAATCCTGTTTATCTTAAAATGCGGGATGATTTGCGCGGCAAGATTGAACGCGGCGAATTATCCCCGGGCGAGTCTTTGCCGTCTGAAAATGATTTGGCCGTAAAATATGGAATCAGCCGCAGCTCGGCGCGACTGGCGCTGGCCGAATTGGAAGCGGAAAAACTGATCGAACGCAAATCGGGCAAAAGCACAATCGTCCTGGCGCCGTCGCTATCCGCGCCAATATCTCCGCCCAAACTCATCGGCCTTGACATTACCGCCGACACGCTCGCCGGCGGGTCAGGCTATTATGCTGAATTTGCCACGGGCGCCATGGCGGCTTGTCGTGAATTGAATTGCCAAATTCAGTTGATAGATGAGGAATATCTCATGCGCGCCGATACCAATGGCCTGGCCGGCTTGATTATTATACGCCACAGTATCAGCGAGCGCCTTCAAAACTTGTCGAAAACAATCCCGATTGTGCGTGTGAATAAGTGGATTAATGACCGTGGCAAGGTGAATTGTGTGAGCCTGGATGACACGCACGAAGCATTTCGGGCGACGGAATATCTGATCCAGCAGGGGCATACGCGCATTGCATTTTTGGGCGGGATTGCGGAAGACGGCCTGTTGCGCCTGCGCGGCTATGTTTCCGCCATGAAGACCTACGGCGTGCCTCCGGCGCCGGAACTGATCATTACCCAAAAATCCGTTCGTGAAACATCCGACGAGCTAAGGCAACTGCTGACGCAGTCCCACCCAACCGCCTTACTGGTAGCGTCCGGGTCGTATTTGCAGTGGTTTGCCGAACCGGTGCTGCGTGAATTACGCATCCGGATTCCGGAGGAATTGTCGGTGCTGACGTTCGATGACATGGAAGACACGATGAAATTTCACTATGGGCCACCATTTACCTGTGTGCGTCAGCCGCTGGCGGCAATGGGTCAGGCCGCGGTCAAGATCATTGTGAATTACAAGGGCGTGCCGGTGCGCGAGAAATTCACCGCCGAACTGGTGATCCGGCAAACTTGCCGGAGCCTTAAACGTCCGGCGATAGTCATTGCACAAAACGGGGAGATTTCACCACGAAGGACACGAAGAGCATGAAGGGATACAAAGAATGAGATTTGATGAGCGATCGAGTTGCTTTCGAAAGTCAGCTTTTGAAAGCAGTATTCAGTATCCAGTAGTCGTCTGTCATCCTGAGCGAAGTCGAAGGATCTCCATCTCAACCCATTGCACAAGCATCGGAGATCCCTCGACAAGTTCGGGATGACAATAAGCCATTCTGAATTCTGGCTTCTGAATGCTGAATCCTTTCAAAACGTGAGTTTTGAAATTGGCTCGATCATGTTCTTTGTGGTGAATCAATAGGAGCTAACATGCTGTTTAAACTGAATGCGGCCAAGCGGAAATGGGTGGATGACACTTTGTCGAAAATGAGTGTGCGGGAAAAACTCGGGCAGATGGTCTGTGAGCGCGCCAAGACGATATTCGATGGCGGCGCCTTGCCGGATTATATGGCAAAGTATCCCATCGGCAGTGCCTTTGTCGGCGCGGAAATCATTGATCTCACCCGCGACAGCCTGGAGGATGTCCGGAACAAATGCGCGAAGTTGCGCGCTGTGGCCCGTCCGGAGCAAGCGCTGCTGCTATGCGGCGACTTCGAACATGGCGCGGGCTGCGTGATCAACAGTTTTACTCGGTTTCCCAATCCGCTGGCGCTGGGCGCGGCTCGCGATCCCGATCTGGCGTATGCCGAAGGCGAGGCAATTGCCCTGGAGTCCGGCAGCCTGGGGGTGCGCTGGGCGTTTGCGCCGGTGGCGGATTTGAATCTTAACATCAATAATCAGCCGACCAATCACCGCGCGTTCGGCGACGATCCCGATTACGCCCTGCCGCTTTTAAAGGCCTATATCCGCGGCATGCAGGATCATGACTTTGCCGCCTGCGCCAAGCATTTCCCCGGCGATGGCACGGATGACCGCAACCAGCATAACGTCACCTCGCTCAATACGCTTTCACTGCCGGACTGGCGCAAGCTGCACGGCCGCGTCTTCAAGGAATTGATTGACGATGGGGTGCTCTCGATCATGATCGGCCATATCGGCTTCCCCGCGTACGAGCCGGCGGATGCCCGCGGGATGTTCCGTCCCGCCACGGTCAGCCGGCGGCTGATGACGGATTTGCTCCGGGGCGAGCTGGAATTTGAAGGGATTATCGTCACCGACGCCCTGTCCATGTGCGGATTCTGCAGCTACGCCGACTACGAGCAGCGTATGCTGGATTGCTTCAATGGCGGCGCGGACATATTTTTATGGCCAGACGCGCCCCGGTTTTTCGACCTGATCTTGAAAGCATTGTCAGATGGCCGGGCTTCGATGGAACGTCTGGAAGAATCGGCGCGCCGGGTTCTGGAGTTCAAGGCGCATCTGGGCGTGGAAGAAAATCGCGTGCCGGCGCCGTTATCCGAGGATGCCGTGGCGCGCCACCGCGCCGCGGCCGCGCAGGTTGCCGCCAAATCGGTGACCTTGCTGCGCAACCGCAAAAATCTGGTGCCACTGAAAGTCAAGCCGGGCGACAAAGTTTTATTTTTGAAGTCCGAACACATGCCGGACCGGATGAAAACCGAGCGGTTTGCCGTCTTCTTCAAGGCATTTGAAAAACGCGGCGCGGCGATTACGGTGGATAAATTCGAAAATTTCGGGAATTACCGGGAGCAGTTGGAGCAGTATGCGCTGGTGGTGCTGATGGAACATGTGACCACCATGAACGCCAATGGCTGTATCCGCGCGTTGGGGCCGATCTGGCCAT
>CAZYXU010000075.1:0-1583 GCA_964650945.1 uncultured Verrucomicrobiota bacterium
AGTCCTGATCCATGCTGTAGCGCCAGCGCAACCACACCAGCCAGCCCAGCCAGAGTCCGTGGCTCCAGGCGAAGTTCAAGGCATACCAGACGCTGCCGCTGCCACCGGGCGGCGCCTTGCCGAACATGACGCACGGCCAGAAGGCGCCTTCTGTTGCAAAAAAGCGCCGGGTATATTGCAGGACCGCCGGCAGGCGTTCGAGCATGTAGTCGCACCAGCAATCCAGCAAGTCCAGGTGGCCGGAGACGCCCGCCGGCCAGAAGGTTTCCTGGACATTCAGGTCGTTGTGGTAATCGCCACGCCAGGGCGGCAGGACGCCATCCATCGCCCACACCCCCTGCAAGCCCGGCGGCATGTGCCCGCGCCTGGCCGATGAAGCGAGGAGATAGACGCCATAATACCAGAAAAATTCCGCCTGCGGCTCGGGCAAGACCACGGCTGAGGCGCTCCAGAATTCACCCCACGCGGCCGTGTGTTCCCGGTACAGTTTGTCAAACCCGGCGCGCAAGGCGGCCGCCAGGGTGCCGGCCGCCTTGTCGGCCGCCCCCCCCGCGCTGGCGCCGGTTTCCACCGCGATAAACCTGTCATCACCCGCATCGTTCCAAGCTACCGCGTAACTCAAACCTTCCGGTAGCGTCTGCGTCATAATATGGATGGTCGGCGAAAACGGCTCCGCCGGAGGCGTCGCCCTACCCCGGCTGGTTTCCCTTGGAGCCGGGGTGCCATCACCCCGGTCACATCCGCGGAGTTTTCCGGATTTATTCAATTCCCGGATATAAAATTCCGGCGGCGGATACCCCAGCCCCGCCATGGCTGGGCAGATTTCTGACAGTGGCCGCAGTTTCAAACGCGCGCGTTTAGGAAGATTGGTCACCCGCACGCACATAACATGGCGGTCTTTGGAGATAAAGGTGGAGACATCATGGCGGCCCGACCGGGTGACAATCCGGCTGGCGACCGCCGCCCGGTCCAAATCCAACCGGCAGCAATATTCCTGCGCCGGACCGATATCAAGTTCCATCCGTCCGATGCTGATCTTGGTCGGATACAAATTATTGCTCTTAATTCCCGCCCCGAACAATTGCTGCGCCTGGTCGAACTCTTGATTGCGGATCAGCCGGCACAAATTGGCGTAATTGTAATCCGGGCTGTCGAAAGCGGTGGTAGTCTGGCGGTTATCCCACAAGTCCGCGCAATCCATGGTAAAATTCAGGGGATGGCCGTCTCCCCACACCATGGCGCCGAGGAATCCGTTGCCGAGCGGCAGCCCATCCTGCCAGATCATCGGCGCAGCGCGGTGTTCAATGAAATGGCCGCTGGATAAATTTATTTTATTGTTCATGGATATACAACCCAATGCAAGAATTCTGAATGCAGGAGTCCGAATTCAGAACGTTTTCTGCTACTGACTGCTGAACACTACTTTCAAAAGCTGACGAAAGCACCTTATATTACAGATTTATTCACGCCCCAGAATCGCGGCGCATATCGCTGCTCCTACACACTTCCTCACCCTCACACCCACATACTCACACACCCACATACTGTCTTAAAACTGCGCCCGGAAACACGCTTACGGCTGC
>CAZYXU010000075.1:1683-15080 GCA_964650945.1 uncultured Verrucomicrobiota bacterium
ATTCCGGGCCGCGCCAGGCGACTTTCTCGCCGTAAACCAAGCCGCGCGCCGCCAGGCTCAGGCGGCGCCCAACGGTTTCCTTGTCCACCGGATGCGGGTTTTCCGGATCATCCCCCAAGTCCACCGTGCCGACCATGGCCGTATTGGTTACGGTTGCCGCGACCAGCGCCTGCTGAGCGCGCGCCAGGGCCCAGGCGCTTTCCCTCGGTTGATCACTGACGGCGCCGTAAGGCGCCAACTGCACAAAGAGAAACGGAAAATCGCCCAAGCCCCAGGCGGCGCGCCATTGCGCGATCAAATCTGAAAACATTTCGGAAAATTTTGATCCGGCGCCGGTATTTGATTCGCCCTGGTACCAGATCACGCCGCGGATGGCGTATTCGATCAGTGGGTGGATCATGCCGTTGTAATATTCCGACGGTTGAAACGGCCGCGCCGGACGCGGCTCCGCGGCGGTCGCCAGGGCCTGTTCATATTTTTCCCAGTGTTGCCGCATGGCATTCTGCCGGAGGGGATATTGGCGTTCCATCACCCCCGGGCTCATCCACACTTCCATGGGCGAACCGCCGCGGGCTGCCAGAATCAATCCCACCGGCACGTTCAGGTGCTTGCGCAATTCCCGGCCGAAAAAATAGCCTACGGCGGAAAACTCACCCGCGGTTTGCGGTGTGCAGTCCCGCCATGCGCCGCGCACATCCGCCTGGGGAGCATTGGTGCGCACATCCGCCACGGTAAACAGCCGAAGTAACTGGTCATCCGCCCGGGCGGCGGCTTCCGCGCCGCCCCGGACATGATACCCCACGTACTTGCGGTTCAGAGGCATAACCATGTTCGATTGCCCGGAACAGAGCCAGACCTCGCCGACATACACGTTTGCAAGCGTCAGGGTGGTCCGGCTCCGGACGGTCATCGGCCAGGGCCCGCCGGCCGCCATGGGGGGTAACAGGATTTCCCAGCGCCCATCAAGCACACGGGCGGATTTTTCAATGCCGCGGAATGCGACAGTCACGGTGGCGCCTTCCTCGGCCCAGCCCCAGATTCTGGCAGGAACATCGCGCTGGAGAACCATCCCATCGCCGATCAAGACCGGCAGGCGGACATCCGCCGCGCCAGCCATCGCCTGTATAACCAGCAAGCAGCATGTTAAAAACCTTGCTATAAAGCCTGTTTTCATCTATCGCGCTTTCATGCCGTAAAATACCGCGCCGGCGGTCCCAAAATTACCACCACCACCTCGACCTGAACATGGAAAGAAGGCGTAATCATGGCTCGAATTCGGTGGAAATTCCGCCGGCTTCAAACTGCAGGGCATCCACCCACAGCCGGGCCGGCTTCTCATTTCTGCGCAAAATCACCATGGCGGGGACATAAAAACCGCCCGCCGGCATCCTCAAAACAATATGATACCGTTGCCATTCTCGATTAACAACCAGTCTTTTCTCCAGCCGGCCCGAATCGTCGCCGGAAAGCAAATCAACCGTTACGCCATCGCGGTCGGCGCGCAGGTATGCGGAAAACACATAATCGCGTTCGCGATCGTTTTCCAGCCGGATATCGGTGTAGGCAATCACCTGGTCGACCGCGCTGGTCGTCGCCAGCAGCAGGGATTGTTTGCCATGGAAGGGCTGTTCTTCGCTCAAGCCCCAATTCCGTTCGGACCCGCCGATCAGGCTGTCGAGCGAGTCGCGCGCGCCCCAGACTTTCTTGTGATAATCCGGCCAGCCGGCGATGGTGGCCTCCTCGTAACTTGGGTTGGGCAGCCGGTTCCGCATACCCTTGCGCCCTTCCCGTGAATACGCCGTCTCCCGCACCGCCAGATCCGGATGCGCCTGCATCCTGATTTTGACCGCAACCGGTTCGGTGATGGCGCGGGCGGTGATCCGGTAGGCGCGCGTGGACAGCGGCGCAAATTTATCGGCGAATGTATCGCCCCGGACCGTATGCGTTGCGTCACCGAACATCCGGGTGACCTTCTCAGTCTGGGGGCTTAATCCGGCGATGGTTATTTCCGCGTCCACGGGATGATAAGCGGTGTTGACCGCCAGCAGCACGTATCCGCCGTCCGGATGCCCCATGATCCGTGCTTGAAGATCGGTGAACTGGCCTTGCAGCGGCGACAGGTTGCCGGGCGTGTACGATATTTCCTGCCGGACATCGGGCTGCAGGCAGACCGGCCCCAATTCCCGCATCTGCACGGCCAGTTCCCGCATCGTATCCAGCATTTCTTTCGATTGGAAAGGATTGCGGAAATAAAGCAGTCCTTTGGTGCCGTGGATCAGGGCCAGATAGGTCTGGGCTTTTTGTTCCGCCCCGGTCAAGGCGCGCTTGGTGCAGCCGCTCCAAAACTCCAGCATGGGAATGGTCCATGTAACGCTGCGCACTTCGTCCGCGCGTTTTTTGGTCATGGCCACCACCGCGGCCATGAAATTGATGGAATTCCGCCCTGTGCCCTCGCTGCCGTATCCCGGTACCCAGTAAGGGTCGGTGCCCAGCGCATCGCTCCAATTGACGGCATCGGGCGTGTTGGGAATGTGGCTGGAATAATTCAGGAAGACGGGATGATATCCGTCAAGCTCGTACAGTAATTTGTAAAAAGCCTGTCCCACCGGCATGGCGCCGGTCTCCAATACCGGCTCATCCAGGATAAACCAGCCCATCAGGTTGGCATACGCCCGCCCCTGGCGGACGGCTTCGGTGATGTCAGGAATGTTGTTTTCGAAATACTCCATGTACAATGCCGACTTGGATGCCAGCGGCAATTGGGCAAAGGGCGCGCCGATCAAGACGCCTTTCATCCGGATGAAGCTGCCGTCCGTACCGCCCAGCCGCTTGTTCAGCAATTCCAAGTTAGCCGAAGACAGGATTTTTTCCGGATCGCGCAACCGGGTTCGATCGTCAAAGCGGGTAAAGGCATGATCAGCCAGAATTACAGCAAGACCGTTGGACTGTGCCAACTGCATGTATGCGTCAAGATTGTCGGTTTGCGACCATTGCAGCAAGGTGTTAAAACCGATATCCGCGATGGTTTGCACATGAAACGCGCTGCCGGCGGAATCCACCACGCCAAACGGGAAATACGGCTGGCCGTTGCGCAGGAAAATCCGGCTGAACCGGTCAATTTTCCATTCCCGCCCGGGATTGGGAGCGCGTTTCAAAAGCAACGCCACTTCATCGGCCACCAGCGCCCCATCCGCGCGCAGCAATTCCAGGCGGATTTCGTGGCGGCCGGGTTGCAGCTTATCGATCGGAAAGGCCCAGTATAGCTCCGGCGCAATCCCGGCGATTTCACCCAGTTGTACGCCTTCCGCCGTACGCGCCGAGAGCCGCATGTTTTGCAGGTCGCGCGCCGGTAGCCCGATCCGGCAATGCGCCCGGGCTTCCGGCTCATCGGTGTAATAATTCCGGTCCAACGCGGCGGCAAACAGGTTCAGTCCCGCCGGGCTGGCGATCAACCGCGCGTCCAGCGCCCGTCCGACTTCCGATTGCAGGCTGATGCGCACATCCCGCCGAACGATCTCCCGTACCGGCACGGACACCGACCAGTCAATATCCTGCCCCGCCGGGACCGGCACCGGTTCGAAAATCTCGCCGCCTTGCCCCGCATGCGGCAAGTCGCTGATGGAAATCTGAACCAAGCCGGTTAAGCTGCTGTAATTGCGGATTTTGCCGGACACCGGATATTGATAGCCGCCATTGGTGTAAGTATAACCGCCGACCGTAACATTTTCCAGCATCGGCAGAAATGCCGCCTGGAACTCCGCCTGATCCAGCCCCTTGACTGGCACAAACTGCTCCGGCACACCCCACCACGCGCGCGCGGTCGGTGCCCAGGCGGCTACGGCGCATTCCTCGCCCACCACCACGAACTGCTGGTCCAGCACGGGGATAAACACATGCGCCACGAGATTGATACGCGCCTGTGCCGGATCGCCCACCCCCAGCATCATGGAAAAGGGCAGCGCCAGTTCCGCCTGCCAACCTTTATCGGTCTGCCGCGTTGCCGAACGCAGCGGCAGATTCCAGCCGGCGTTAAAACCCTTGTCCGAATTGCGCTGGTCCGCAACGACATTGCCCGCGCTCAGCCGGATGTGATACCACAATTTCCCGCCCGTACCCGGATCAAAGGCCACCTTGACGCAATTCTCGGCCTGCACTTGCTCGTCGCGCGCAAGCGCCTTGGGCTGAATGGACTGGGGTTTGGGATGCAGCACGTCAAAACCGACATACAACCAGGCGGCGTCCCGCATTAATCTGGCGGCAACATTGGTGGCGGACGGCCAACCTTCTACGCTGATGAACACAAAATTCGTGACCGGGAGCGCTGCCGCCCAGGCTTGTTCGTCCAGGTTGCCGTCCATTTCCGGCGCTTTCCCGCAGACCGGAATTTCCACCGCCGGCATTACCGCAGCGCGCACCGCCGCCGCCACCGCCAGCAGTCCGATCAGAACACCAGCCAACCTGAATCCATGACTCATCGCGGACATCTCCTGTTTTGTTTGGTTATTAGGCATATCGCCCCGGCCGCGTTTGAACTTCACGCCGGTTTACCTGAGCTGAAACATATTCCCGCGCGGCGTATATTCATAACACCCTATGTCCGCGACCCGGCTGAACCAGTCAATCCGACGGCGCTCTTCCAAATCCCAGTCTCCAATCCACGGGTGGTTCGTGCCGGCATTAACGCACGGCGAACCGGGCAGCAGCCGGTAATCCGGGCCGGCCGGATCGGGATTGACGAACGCCGGGTGGTTGGTCAGATTGCCCTGATGCTCCGGCAACACATAAGTTCCGACACAGCAATTATAAAACCAGTTCGTGTGGTTTGCATACCCGACGCCAAGATCCGAGCTGACCACACCGGCGGTGTTGCTGTAAATGATGCAATTAATGAACATCTGCCGCATGATGGGATGCGTGTCGGTCGAAGTGCGCAGCCCGCCGACCGCTGCCCTGGCATGGTTGCTGACGATGGTGCAGTTAACAATTGAAAAAGTATTGCTGTTAAGGTAAATCCCCCCGGCGTTATATGAATCATTGCGCATGATCAAAGAATTGCGGACCATTGAGTTTGAGCCAGCGCCGGCCGACCCCCCCAGCCCGCCGCCGGAGTTGTTGCCGCTGCAAACATTATCGCGAATAACACAGCGCTCAATGACCCCGCGGTTGAAAAATACGCCGCCGATGTTCAGCCCGGTATTGCCGTAAATTTCGCTATCCCGCAGCATGCCGCCGCCGGCGGCGCTCGATCCTTCCATGGCCATTCCTCCGCCGAACTGGCTGGTGTTGATGTTGCAACTGATCCGGCAATGCGTGACCAAACCGGTCCAGGTGGTACTGGTTAAAAGGCCGCCGCCCCAACGATTGGCGCCCAGGGTGTGATTATGCGTGATATGACAATTAGTCATGTTGCCGTTGCGCAATTGCATGCCGCCGCCATCGCCGGCGTTGTAAAAATTAGAGATGGTCAGTCCGTCCAACCATGCGCCGCCGTGGTTCAGATCGAAACAGCGGTTGGTGTATTCCGGGTAAGCCCCGGTCAAAATGGTCTGTTCCGGACCGTATTCCCCGCGGATTGTCATGGCATAGACGACGGTAATACCGCTCGTGATCACAAACGTTCCGTTGGAAAAGTTGATCCGGTCGGTATTGCGCGCCAGGGCGATAACGTCCTGGATGTTGGTGGCCGCCCTGTCCCATCCGTCAAACGGCGGGATGTGCGGGCCGTTGGTGGCGACGTAATAGTTGGTCATGGCCGGTGCGCACACCGGATACAGTGCCGCCCCAACCGCCAGCAGCCACCAGAGAACGGATTTCAATAATTGCATGCTTCCTCCTGATTTGTGATTTTAACCGCCTGCATTGTAACCCCAAAAATGACTGGTAGCATGCCATGGCTATATCCATCAGTTTGGCAGCACCTTTCAACAGCGACAATCAAAATGGCTTGCGATAACTTATGTTTTATTGCGCGGCGAATGGGACGGGCGGTTCAGGCATATTTGCGCCGATGGGTTTTCGGCGATTTGCCGGCAAACGGCGCGCCCAAAAAGGCGCGCGGCGGCGTGCCATAGTGGCGATGAAACGCCCGGGAAAAATACTGCAGATTGACATGGCCGACGCACATGGCCACCTCCTTGACGGACAATTTGCCGCTTTGCAGCAAAAGGCGCGCCTGGCGCATGCGCAATTCCGCCAGATATTCGAATAGGGAACTCCCGCTTTCCCGGCTGAAGACATGCGAAAGGTGGTATGGGCTCACCCCCAGACTCTCCGCAATGCCGTCCAGCGAGATATATTCCCGGTAATTTTGTTCGACATAGTGTTTGGCTTTTGAAATCAACATCGCGCGCCGGTGCGCCGCGGCCGCCGCCAGCGCCCCTGCCGTTCCGGTTGGGGCTTCCACCTGGCGCAAACGCAGCGCCAATAGCAGGATGGCCTGCACGTAAACACGCGTCACCAATTCGTCCAAGGGCGTGCCGGATTTCAAGGTGGTCTGGATCCGCTTGAACATAGCGGAGATTTCACCGTTGGCGGTCAGCCGTAAAGTCTGCCGGTCCGGCCGCGGCAACAACCGCCAGAAGACCCGTTCCAACCGCCAGGAGAAAAACAGCATGAAGACGCGCGGCGATTCAGCCGGATCATAGACATCGCGATGCCAGATGCCCGCCGGTATCAGCAACAACTCGCTTGTATTGGCGGTGATGCGCTGTCCATTGCGAAAATCTACCGCCAGCGTTCCGCTTAAGACATAATGGAATTCGCAGCACCATGGCCGGTGCCATTCCTCCCGCCAACGGGGATCATCGGGCATCATGGCCATGGAACGGATTTCCGGCAGATGCGCGGACAAGGCTGCAATCATTTTTTGCTTTTGTCGCGGATTCATCCTGCGCCTGCAATGCGGCAGTTAGTGCCAATAATTATTCTAAATTCAGGGAGCATGATCGCATCGGTAGGGCGCCCAGTGCCGCAGCGCGGCCCGCGCCTTGGGCGCCATGGCGGTCAGGGCCTGACCGCCCTACCAAAACATTTTAAATTGTCGAGACCATTATGAGAACATTAAAATAATTCCGCCCCATCAGCGGCGATGACCTTCCCGTACCATAAAGCCGAATCTTTTAAAATGCGCCGCTGGGTTTCGTAATCAACGTAAACTATGCCATACCGCGGACCATACCCGCCCGTCCACTCGAAATTGTCCATCCATGACCATAGAAAATAACCCTGCACGGGGATTTCCCGCGCCGCGCGCCGCAATTCCCGCAGGTAACGGGCCAGATAATCAATCCGCTGGGGATCGTGCACCCCGCCATCCAGGGCCGGCCAGTCGGGATTGGGCAGGCCGTTTTCCGTAATAACAATCGGCCGCCGGTAACGCTCGTACAAGAATTTTGGTCCCCAATAAAGACATTCCGGCGTGCAATGGACCAGGGCGCTGCCGGGCGGCGGATTGACTTTTTCGGCGCCGGCGCCGACCAGCGTACCGGAATAAATATTGACGCCGCAAAAGTCCAACGGCTGGGCGATTAATTCCAGGTCGCGCTCCCACCCCGCCGGCAGCAGGTCGCCCACCAGCCGCAATCCATCCTCCGGGTACCGACCGAGATGCACCGGGTCCATCCACCAGGCGTTGGTGCGGCCGCCGGCAAAGAATTCATCCCGGCTGGCTGGCACGGCGAACATCCGGCGCCGCGCGGCTTCAATCTGGTCGGCGGTGGAGTTTTGCGGCATATATACCATGCCCACCGGCGCGTCGCCGATGCAGGGCGGCTTGACACACGCTGTCCGCAGCGCCTGCACGGCCCGGCCATGGGCCATCAAGGCATGATGTCCGGCCAGCAAGACATCGTCCAATGGCAAATCCAGCGCCGGCGCTTGCAGGATTTTACCGCCCGAGGCATAGCCGAACCCGATGAATCCCTGAATTTCGTTCAACGTCATCCAGTGGGTGACCCGGTCGGAAAGCCGTTCCGCCACGATGCGCGCATATTCGCCGAACCAATCCACAATCTCGCGGTTCAGCCAGCCGCCCCGATGGAACAGGGCTTGCGGCAAATCCCAATGGTAAAGAGTCGGCCACGGCGCGATGCCGGCAGCGAGCAGGGCGTCGGTCAAACGGTCGTAAAAATCCAAACCTTTTTGATTCACCGCGCCGTCACCGGCCGGCAAGACGCGCGGCCAGGAGATGGAAAACCGGTAGGCCCGCAGGCCGACCTGGCGCATCAAGGCCACATCCTCCGCGTACCGGTGGTAATGGTCGCAAGCCACGTCGCCGGTGGCGCCGCCGCGGATCGCGCCGGGTTTCCGGCACAGGGTATCCCAGATTGAAAGCCCCTTGCCGTCTTCCCGGGCGGCGCCTTCCACCTGGTAGGCGGAAGTAGCCGCGCCCCAGGTAAAATCCTTTGGGAAACCGATTGAAGATTGATTTTTCATAAACTACTCCGCGGCGCGCAGCCACAAACAAAGGTACTCGGAATTGGCAGAACCATTTTATGGCAGAACCATTTATTTCAGCATATATTATTGCATTTCTTTTCCGGTAATGATTCTGCCATATCCGGCAATCCTCCCAATCATGAAAATCACTGTAAGAACATTTCGCTTTTTATAGCAGTAGTTGATGGATAAGGCGCTATGGTTCGAAATCAGTCGGCTCCGCCCCCGGCTCCACCTGGAGCGCATCCACCCAGACCTTTCCCTCGCCCAGCACGCGCACGCCGAATAAATGATAAGGGCTGATGGATGGCGTGATCACGCCGGTATGCGTATAACGCTGCCAGTCCGTCGTCAGCTTGAATTCCGGCATTTCCCGGGCCTCCGGCGCGTCGAGGGTGGTGATGTCGTCATTAAATCCCGTCAGGCGCGCGACCACGCCGTCCCGGTCGGCCTTGAGATATGCCGAAAACACGAAACGCGCCGGCTGCTCCACCCGCGGCGCCAGGCTGAAAGAAAATCCGCTCCACCAGCTCAGCCAGCGCTGCCAGGTACCCGTCTGGGCTTGCAGGCGGAAACTCGCCGAACCGTGCCAAGCTTGATTCGTATCGACTGCAAACATCCCGGTTCCGGCGCCTAACAGGCCGATATCGGTCCGGCCGAACTGGTCATGCAAATATATGTAATAATCCGGCCAATCAGGCAGCGTGGCTTCCTCGAACGACGGATTACGCGCCAGGTTGCGCTTGCCCAGGCGCCCGGAATCCGGCTCCGCCAGCGCGGCAAAACGCGGTTCGGCCTGGCCCGGATCGGCCTGCATTTCCACCCGTACTGCCGCCGGTTCCGGCAGTTCACGGGCGTCCAGGAGATATGCGCGGGTGGCGAAGGGCGCCAGCGCTTCCGCGAAGGCGCCGCCGTGCACCGGGTAACGTTCCGCGCCAAACAGCCGGGTAACCTCCCCCGCCAATCCCGTAATGGTAAAGGTCGTCTTTACCGGGTACGGCCGGGTGTTGGCCGCCAGCAAGACCAGTCCGCCCGCCGGCCGCCGCCGCAGCGCTACCTGCACATCCGGGTATTGGTCCGTGTCCGGATCATAACGGCCCGGCGCATAATCCACGGTCTGCGGGATATCGGGCGTAACGGCAATCGGCCCGATTTCCTTGAATTCGGCGCCCAACTGCCGCAGGGCATCCATGGATAAACGGTGCCGATAGGGATAGACAAAATAGAACAAGGCCTTGGCGCCGTGAATGACCGCCAGGTAGGACTGGCAAAGTTGCTCCTCCGGCAGCAGGATGCGCTTGCGCATCCCGCTCCACAACTCGCCCACCGGCACGATCCAGGTCGGATGCCCGATGGCATCGCCCCGCCGCTTGGTCCAGGTGGTGATCTTGGACATCCAGTTCACCGTCCCGCGGACGCCGGTCCTGGGCTGCTCGCCGCAGGGAATCCAGTACGGGTCGGTGCCGACGATATCGCTCCAATCCAGCCATTCATCGCCCGGGGGGATATGCGATGAATACAGGATCACCCAGGGATGATATCCATCCAACTCGTTGACGGCGCAGTACAGTTTGCGGCCCGGCTCGATCTGGTGCGCCCAGCCCGGTTCATCGAAATGAAAATAGGCCATGAGCGTCGGCAGGTTTTTCAGATTCTCCGCGCCCAGTAACATCCGTTCCATGTTTTTTTCAACCAGCTCCGGGAAATCCGGCTCGCTTTTTTTCTGGATCAGGTTGACCGTGGCATACCGATCGAGCGGATCAACCACCAACAGGTTGTGCCGGGCGGCCTGCTGATGGAAAGCCGCCGCATTCGTCGGATTCTGAAAAGCATTCCAGCGCAGCACGCTGTTCATGCCGGCGGCGGCCACATCGGCGAAATCCTGCTCGTTGGTGCCGCTAAAGACCACGCCGATGGGGAAGAAAGGCTGGCCATCCCGCAGCACCACGCCGGCATGCCGGGCGATTTTCCATTCCAACCCCGGCCGCGGCGCGCGCTTCACCAGTTCGAAGCCGCGGCTGATCACGGTTTGCCCATCCTTATTCAGCAGCACCATATCCCACGCATGGCGGCCGGCCGGCACCGCGGCAAGCTTGACGCGGACTTCCGGCGCCGCGGCGACCCTGGCCGACTCACCCATGGTCTTGCCGTCCGCATCCCGGACGGCCGCGCGCATGCCTTGCAGCGCCGCCGCCGGCAGCGCCACGGCGCCGCGCACCACGGCCTCGGGCTCGGTGGTGTAAAACGAACGGTCGGGAAAAACCCTTGACAGCAAAGTCAAGTGCCCGGTATCGGTGACATATTCAATTTGCAGGATTTCACCGCCATCCGCATCCACCAGTTCCAGCTCCGCCGTCCGGCTGGCAAGCGTCGCCGCCGGGACAAAGATTTTCATGGGCAGCACTGCCGGACCTTTGACGGTCAGGCGTTCAACGGTGCGCGCCGGCGCGGCGCCCAACGGGCGGTCGGTCACACGGACTTCCAACGCCTTGGCCCGGGGTGTCGCCGCATGGATTTCCGCCTGGATTTCGTAGCCGTATTGCCCGTTGGTTTCGACATAGGGGCCGGCCGCCGCATTCCGCAGGCCGGCCAGGAATGGGGTTGCCGGCTGGATGTTTTCCATCCCGCGCACCCGGCCGAAGCGGAACGGCTCGTGAAAAGTCTGAAACAACTGCGACCAGGCAAAGGTAAGGCTTTCCTGGTACACCTCAACCCCTTGGGGATCAATCACCGGGATGCGGATCGTTCCGCAGAAATTGAAGCGCAAATTATCCAGGCGGCCATGGGCGGCCAGCACGCTCAAAGGCAGCGCGATTTCCGCCTGCCAGCCGGTGTCGGTCACGCGCGCCGCCGAGCGCCAGGGCATGTCCCACTGGCGGTCGGTGTCGTAATCGCCGGCCGCGTTGCGCGTTTTCTGCTGCTCCGCGCGCACGTTGACGGCGTTCAACATGTAGTGGTAATACAAGCGCCCGTCCGTCCCCGGGTCAACGAAGATTTCAATGGAATCGTCCTGGTTAACGCCGCCGTCGCGTTGCCGGATTTTCGGATTGATGCTTGCCGGCCGCGGATGCCTGATTTGGGCCGCGATGTAAAGCCACTGGTTGTCGCAAGCCAGTTTAAAACACGCCGCCTCCGTGATTTCATCCTTGCGGTACACATTCAGCCGTTCAATCACGGCCGCCTGCCGCCAGCAGGCATCATCCAGGACCCCGTCCAGCGCCGGCGCCGCGGCTGCCGGCGGTACGGTGATTTGCGGGGGCGGCGGCAAATCCGCCCCCACCATCACGCCCGGCAAAGCGCAGGTCATGGCCAGTAAAATCACCGCCCGCTGCAACCGAATTGCGTAATAATTCATAGTGCCCCTTGTTTTTTCATTAACCGCTTCCGGAAAATCAAAATCAATGAGTTGCTTTCAAAAGTCAGATTTTGAAAGCAGTATTCATCCCGCTAATCCGTGCCGGCGCCCGCCGCTGCCGGCTGCATTTTAAAAGTCAAGACCTCCCGGTATTTTGACGGATGATAACCGGCCATCGCCGCCGGCTTGAATCCATCGGCATTCACCGTGATTTTATATGTGTACTCCCGGGTATCGGGCGTGTTTACCTTGTCGGTTGTCCGGCGCACAAACTCCGTCAGTAGCAGCGCGCCCGTTGTATTCTTGTCCGGTGTGCGCCCGTCCGCGCCCGTCCGCAGGCGCGGCGGCTCGGCGGCGGCCAGTTCGCCCTGTTCGTTTTCCACCGACACCAGGGCGCCGGCCAGCGGCCGTCCATCCTGATCGGCTACGGCAACTATGACATGCCTCTTGGAAACAAGGAACGGATACTGGCGTTTGCCGGTGCGCGGATTGTCCCAGGCCTGGTAAACATCGCCCTTGGCCGGTGGATTCCATTGGCAGTCAATCAAGGTTAATCCGCGATCCGAATGCGTCAGCATCCAGTTATGAACATTATTTTCAAAAACACAGTCAACCATCGTCAGCACGATGGAGCCGCCGTCGCGGACGGCCGCGTCCATCCGGCGGAAAACACAACCGGCGATGGGATGAACTGTCCAGCAATTATAGATGCCAGTCAGACTCTCTTCAAAAACAGTTCTTTCCACCCGGGCATTGCGGTCCAGAGAGGACAGTATATATCCATCCGCGCCCGATATCCGCGAGTTGACGAGCACCGGCGCGGCGCCCAGCCGCACGCCGGGCGCCCCGCCGGAACGCTGACCGGTGTTTGCCGACATCGCGCCCGCGGTTCCGGAAGCCGCCGCGGCGATGACGCTGTGGTAGGCATGCAATTCCCCGCCCGGCCCCGACCGGGTTTGACCCTGTGCGTCCGGCGGCACAAATCCGACATACAAGGTGCGCGGCGCATTGGTGAAGCTTTCAATCAAGAGCGTTCCGCCTGACTCCGCGCTTTCGGACACCCCCAGCGTTAAACGATTGCGGCCAGGCGGTGTTATTGACGAAGGCAACGGTGAATTCTGCCCCGGGATATGCCCCGGATAAACCACTACATTCCCCCGCACCAGCATGGTTTCATTGGCGGCATCCGCGCCGGCGATCTGAAAAAATGTTTCGCCGCCGTCGTTTAACCCGATTACCAGGTGCGCATCCAGCGCATAACGCTGCTGCGCTTCGTCATAATGGATCACATTCCAACCATGCAGGCGATCCAGTTGCAGCAGCAGCGCCGGCGTGGCGGGCGCGGCCGGCGGATAACCCATCACATGCAGGGAACGCGCGGATTCGTCGTAGGCGACCAATCCCGCCGAGACGGCGGCGCAGCCTGCCAGCCAAAAAGTTATTTGCAGATATGATTTCATCTTCCCTCTCCCCTGCGCAACAATATCCCGACAGCGTGCAACATTCCGCGGCATCGTCTCATTATGGCAATTATCGGCAGAACTATTTTTTCGGCAGAACCATTTTATTGGTTTATGGGAAGCAATGGAATTATTCAACATGATAA
>CAZYXU010000075.1:15090-16668 GCA_964650945.1 uncultured Verrucomicrobiota bacterium
GACTTCAATTTCTTCTTCCTTGACTGTTCCATCTTTCGGCGCCTTGATTAAAACAAGTTCCGCGCCCACCGAAGCGGCAATTTCCTCGAGCTCTCTTTTCTTAATCCCGTCACCGCCAATGATTCTGCCATCAATGGTTCTGTAATCTCTGGAAAGCGGCGCCCAAGGCGCGAGCTGCCCCTACCCGGCAATGGTTCTACCATCAATCACGGTTCATATTCGCTAAGCTCAGACCCTTTTTCAAACTGGATGGCATCCACCCAGACGGTGGCCGGATCCTGCCCGCCCTGCACCACCACCGCCAGCGAATGCCAGTCCGGCAGACCCGGCGGCAGCACCCCTTTTTCCCAATACCGTTCCCACTTGGTGGTCAGGGTAAACTCTTTGGCGCCGAATGTCTCCTTGGGCACGAGCCAGCCGAATCCGCGGAAACGCGCCTTGACGCCGTCGCGGTCGGCGCGCATCCAGGCCGACAGTACGTATTCCGTCGGTTCCTTGACTTTCGGCGAGCAGGCGCCGTAAATCATGATCGGGGCGCCGCGCATCCACCAGCAGTTTTTGCCTTCGTAGGGATTCCGCGTGTCAATGCCGCGGTTGGAATTTTCCGTCCTGACACCCAGCCGCGGACCGCCGGGCAGCAGGTAATAGTCCGGCCAGTCGGGCAGCGACACCTCCTCGAACCCGGGGTTGCGCATGATGTTCCTTTTGCCCGAACGGCCGCTGTCCGGCATGGCCGGAGCGGCATATACCGGGTCGGCCTGGTCCGGATGGGACTTCATCTCCACGGTGATCGTCACCGGTAAATTGGTCAGCGCCGGCGCGTCAATCAAATAGGCGCGGGTATCCATGCATTCCAGCCGGTCTTGAAAGGCGCCATGGTTGACTTTATATATTTCCGGCCCGAACAGGCGTTTAACTTCGCCGGCCTGCCCCGGCAAATCAAGACGGAAGACGACATCCACGGGATGGTACGCGCTGTTGGCAGCCAACAGGACATAGCCGCCCGCGGGATTATGCCGGAGCGCCACTTGCACATCCGGGAATTTGTCGTTTTGGGGATCAAACCCGCCGGGCGTATATGTAATCGTTTGCGGAATCTCCGGGGTTACGGCAATGGGACCGATCGCCTGCATTTCCCGGGCCAGGGCCTTGTGGGTATCCTCGGTGACCTGTTCGATAAACGGCCAACGGAAATAAATGATCGCCTTGGCGCCGTGGATCACGGCCAGGTAAGTCTGGCAGAATTGTTCCTTGGGCATGATGGCCCGCTTGCGGACGCCGCTCCAGTATTCGGCCATGGGGATCACCGACACCACCTGCCGGCGTTCAGCCGCGCGTTTGTTCAGCAGCCAGGTATATTTTGAAACCTTGTTCACGCTGCCGTGCAGTCCCTCGTTGCCGGGCGTCCAGTAGATATCCGCTCCAAGACAATCCGTCCAGTCAACATACTCGTCCCCCGCCGGGATGCCGGAAGAATAAATTACAAACGCCGGATGCCGGCCGTCATGGGCATGCACCAGATTGTAAAGCGGCCGGCCAAACACCCAGCTTAATTTGATCGGCTCATCGAACAAATCA
>CAZYXU010000076.1:0-16585 GCA_964650945.1 uncultured Verrucomicrobiota bacterium
TCGAAATAAAGATTGATCCCGGTCCGGGGAAGCTATAAACTTTGCTAAGAAGTATTCATGAGCATTAAGGAGTAAAATGTAATGAAAAGATTCAAGCAGATCGTTCCCATTTCATGCCTGCTGATGATGTGCGCAGCCGCCGGATTTTCAGACGATTCCCAGGGGGATGTCCCGGATATCAGCCTGGCGGACCTGAAACAAGCCATCGCCGGCAAGCAAGTCACGCTGATTGACTGCAATGGCAGCAAGTCTTTCGCCCAGGGGCACATTCCCGGCGCGCTTGACTTCCAGGCATCCAAGGCCGATCTCGCCACGCTGCTGCCCCCGGAAAAGACGGCGCTGGTGGTAGCCTATTGCGGCGGGCCCAAGTGCCTCGCCTACAAGGCGGGCGCGGAAGCCGCGGCGAAGCTCGGATACACCAACGTGAAACATTTTTCCGGCGGCTTATCCGGATGGAAACAAGCCGGCGAAAGCCTGGAACCGGCGACTCAACCACCAACTCCTTAGCGATCAATATAGCCCTCGGAACGGTTTAGCCTCCCTGGCAAAACGCCATTTTGGCCCGGGCCGTTTCCACACGCATTCAAAGGATTTATCCTGGGAACGCTAATTTTACCGCCGGATGCCGGCATGATCAAAACCGCGCACAAGTTAAAGTTCGCCAAGTATCTTCGCCGCGCCAAGGAACTGGGTGCGCGGCACGCGAAGATCATTCCGGTAAAAACGATTGTGACCGCGGAATGGGTGCGCTTAAAATGCCAGTTTGGCTGCAGTGGTTACGGACAATGCCTGACCTGTCCGCCATATTCCCCCACCCCGGATACAACCCGCCGCGCCTTGGGGTTTTATAAACACGCCTTGCTGGCGCATGGCGATGCTTACACGAATATCCACCGCCTGATCCCGGTTTTGGAACGGGAAATATTTCTGGACGGCTTTCACAAGGCTTTCGGTCTGGGCGCCGGCCCTTGCGAACTCTGCGGGAAATGCGCCAAAACCTGCCGCCATCCGGAACAGACCAGGCCCTCCCTGGAGGCATGCGGGATTGATGTTTACACCACGGTCCGCGCCAACGGCATGCCCATCAAGGTTCTCAAAGATCAAGATGGCCAGGGGAATTATTACGGGGTGATATTGCTTGATTAGTCTCACAATGTTCTTGACGCAAAGACGAACCGCGTAGTAGAAGTAAAAAAAGGCCGATGGCGCGCAAGCCGGAGTGGCCAATTTGTCGGAAAAGCATTATTTACCATGAACGAACTGAAAATCGGCTGGGCCGAACGCGACGTCACCACGACCGCACCGGTCAATATCCCCGGTCAATTCTACATGCGCATCGCGGAAGGCGTCCTTGATCCGATCATGGTCGCGGCGCTGGTCATCGACAATGGGACGGACTGCGCAATCTTTCTTTCCGCGGATATCGTGGTGATCCGTTCCTGCGTCCTCGACAAAATCCGGGCTAAAGTCGCCAGGCTCAACCCCGAAATTCCCGTGTTGAAAATCGTGATGAACGCAACGCATACCCACACCGGGCCGACAACCTACGGGGATCAAACGGAACTGATGGCCGGCTCCTCGACCGCTTCGGCCGGCGAACTGCCCGATGCCGGCGTCAAAATCGCGTCCGCCGACGCCTACCAGGACTTTTTCACCACCCAGGCCGCCGCGGCCGTCGCGGAAGCTTACGCGCAGCGCGCGGCCGGCGGGATCGCTTACGGCTACGGTTATGCGGTGGTCGCCCACAGCCGGCGCGTGGTGTATTTCGACGACCTTTCCCAGCGCCCCGGCGCGGTCATCAACTCGACCCACGGCATCAACGGCCACGCCGCCATGTATGGCAAGACGAACGACCCGATGTTCAGCCACTACGAGGCCGGCGCCGACCATTTCATCAACCTGCTCTATACCTTCGATCCGGACGGCAAACTGACCGGCGCGATCATCAACATCCCCTGCCCTGCGCAGAATTCCGAAGCGGCCTACAAGCTTTCCGCCGATTACTGGCACGACGTCCGGACCGCGATCCGCAAAGAGCACGGCAATATCTTCATTCTGCCGCAATGCGCCGCCGGCGGCGATCTTTCCCCGCGCATCCTGCATTACAAGCCGGCCCAGGCGCGCCGCTTTCAGCTCAAATACGGCGACCTCCAAACCGAACTCGCCGCGCGCAAGGACATCGCCGAACGCGTGGCCGCGGCCTTCGACGAGGTGCTGGGCTGGGCCGGGAAGGACATCAAAACCGCGCTGCCGATCAAGCATGTGGTCAAGACGGTGCAACTCAGCAAGCGCCTGATCACCGCGGATGAATACGCATACGCCCAGGCCGGGTTGAAGGAACTGGACCGGAAGCCATTCAAGACCGACGGCACACCGCTGGAGCAGCTTAGAGCCAATTCCATCCTGGCGGCCGGACGCAACCGTTACCGCCGCATCATCGTGCGTTTCGAAACACAGGCCGCGGAGCCGAAACAGCCGATGGAACTGCATGTGCTTAACATCGGCAATATCGCGTTCGCATCCAACCGGTTCGAACTGTACATGGATTTCCAGCACCGGATCCAGGCCCGCAGCCCCTTCGACCAGACGTTTATCGTCCAGCTTTGCGGCACTCCCGGCGCCGATGGCGGAACCTACCTGGCCACCGAACGCGCGACCTGGGGCAAAGGTTACAGCGCCAGTATGTATTGCAACATCGTCTCGCCCCGGGGCGGACAGGAACTCGTCGAAGAAACCGTGAAGATTCTTGAAGAGATCCGCAAAACCACGTTGAATCCGTCCGCGCGTTGATTTGCAGGTCTGGCGGAAAGATTAAAACGCCTATGCCGATGGGAGCGCGCATGCACCAGCAGGCCATCAAATGGCTCTATGACGAATTGCCGCGGTTGGTGGCGCAGCAGGTGCTGACACCCGAGGCCGCCGCGCGCTTGCGGGCGCATTACGGGCCGGCCGAACCGGCGCGCCCCGCCCGGCTGGCCATGGTCATCTTCGGCATCCTCGGCGCGCTGCTGATCGGCGCGGGTATCATTCTCGTGCTGGCGCATAACTGGGACGAAATCTCACGGCCGGCGCGCGCCGGCCTGTCGTTCCTGCCGCTGATCGCCGCGCAGGGGCTGGCGGCATGGGTTATGCACCGCCGCCCGCGGAGCCTGGCCTGGCGCGAAGGCGCCGGCGCCCTGCTCTTCCTGATGGTCGGCGCAAGCATCGCGCTGGTTGCCCAAACCTACAACATCTCCGGCGACCTGCCACGCTTCATCCTGACGTGGTCGCTGCTGGGATTGCCGCTGGCCTACCTGCTCAACGCCCTGGTCCCCGGCCTGCTCTATCTCTGGGGCATCACCGCCTGGGCTGGTTATATCCGCGGGGAAGACGGCGGGGCCGGCGGCTACTGGCTGCTGGCGGCGCTGTTGATGCCGCTGCTCGTTGCCTGGCTGCGCCAGGACCGCTACGCGACCCGCCCGACACTCTTGCTCTGGGCATTCTGCGTCAGCATCACCGTCGCCGGCGGGGTGACCATCGCACGGGTATTGCCCGGCCTTTGGATCATCCTTTACGCCGGCTTGTTTGCGCTGATGTTCCTCGCCGGCGAATTCTGGTTCAACGCCGCCGGGGGATTTTGGGCGCGTCCGCTCCGCCACTTCGGGGCCGCCGGCATACTGATCTTGTCGTTCCTGCTCACCTTCGAGTGGCCATGGCATGCCATCGGCTGGCATCACTGGCATTGGGAACGTTTGCAGGCATCCGCCTGGCGCGCGCTCCCCGATGCCGTGCTTGGCGGCCTGTTGCCGGTGGCCGCGCTGTTTCTGCTGGTCACAACGCCCCGGCGCAAGACGCCTTTCGGCCTGCTGATTGGCTTGGCGCCGATCATGGCCGCAGGCAGTTATTGCCTCTGCGTTCTCTCCGGCACTTACGCGCCGGCGGCGGGCATCTTTAACCTCTACCTCCTCACCATCGGCTTCTGGCTCCTGGCCGCCGGCATCCGGCGCAACCAGCAGGGCCGGATGAATGTGGGCTTGCTGACCGTGTCCGCGCTGATCATCGCGCGCTTCTTCGACAGCGACCTGGGGTTTCTGCTGCGCGGCCTGATTTTCATCGGGCTGGGCATTGCGCTCCTGGTCACCAACCTGATCATGCTGCGCCGGAAAGGAGCGGCCCATGAATAAGCGCTGCCTGCTGCTGGGCTTGGCCGCGGCCGCGGCCGCGCAACTCGCTGTGCCGGCCTGGATGATCGTCGGGCACGAACGGACCTTGCGGGAAGGCCAGGTGTTCAAATTCAGGACGCAACCGGTGGATCCCGCCGACGCCTTCCGCGGCCGTTATGTCTGGTTAAGACTGGAGCCGGAGTCCGTCAAACTGACCGGCCCGGAACAATGGCGCCACAACCAGAAAGCTTTCGCCGTGCTCGGAACCGACCCCGGGGGCTTTGCGCTTGTGAAGCGGCTCGCGCGTTGCCAGCCGGCGGACGAACCGGCCGTGCTGGTGCGAACGATGTGGACCGATCTCAAGCAGCAGGAAGTGCGCATCGATTGGCCGGGGCTGGAACGTTACTATATGACCGAAAACCAGGCGCCGGCCGCCGAAGCGGCTTACCTGAAATTTAACCGTGCCACCAACCATGCCTGCCATGTCACCGTCCGCGTCCGCGGGGGGCAGGCCGTCATTGAAAACCTGTTCATTGAGAACCAGCCCATCCAAGCCTGGTTGCGCGCGCAACCAGGGCAATAAATACTCGCAAATTAAAATTCATTCAGGAGCAGAGCCCATGGCCGAAACTTATACACGGATTGCAATCGTAACCGGCGCCACCTCCGGGATTGGGGAAGCCACGGCCCGGAAATTCGCCGCCGCCGGCTTTGGCGTGGTCGGCAACGGCCGCAACGCGGCCAAACTGGCGGCCTTGGAAAAAGAAATCGGCGCCGCCTTCCGCGGGGTTGCCGGCGATGCCTCCGACAGCGCCGTGGTGGAACAACTCTTTACGGCGGCGCGGGCGCGCTTCGGCCGGCCGGCGGACATTGTCGTGGCCAACGCGGGCCGCGGCCTGGGCGGCTCGGTGAAGGACGCTGACTTGTCGCAATTTGAAGACCGTCTGAAAATCAATGTCGCCGGCGCCCTGGCGCTCCTGCAAAAAGCCGCGCGGCAAATGCTGGATCGGCAGCCGCGCCCATGCCCCGCCGATATCGTGGTGGTTGGCTCGGTGGTGGGGCGCCATATTTCGCCGTTCAGCGCGGTTTACGGGGCGACGAAGTTCGCCGTGCATGCCCTGACCGAGGGATTACGGCGCGAAATCGGCCCCCAAGGCGTGCGTGTCTCGCTGGTGGAGCCGGGGATTGTCATCAGCGGCTTCCAGGCGGCCGCCGGCTATAACGATGCGATGGTGCAGGGATTCCACGACAAATTCGGCCCATTATTGACGGGCGCGGACGTGGCTGACGCCATCCATTACATTGTCACCCGCCCCCCCCACGTGCATGTCAGCGACATCGTTGTCCGCCCGACGCGCCAGGATTATCCATAATCAGGAAGGATTACCAGCCCATGCACCAGATCTTGATCGGCAAGGGCGAAAAACCGGCAACGCTGCTCGCCAAGTACGGTAATCGCCACGGCCTGATTGCGGGCGCCACCGGCACCGGCAAGACCATCTCGCTGATGGTCCTGGCCGAGGGCTTTTCACGGATGGGGGTGCCGGTGCTCATGGCCGATGTCAAGGGCGACGTCGCCGGCCTGGCGCTGGCGGGCGCGGCCAGCGATAAACTCCAGAAGCGGGCGGCGCAGATCGGCATGGAAAGCTACACCACCGAGGCCAACCCGGTGATCTTCTGGGACGTGTTCGGCAAGGCCGGCCATCCCCTGCGCACAACCATCAGCGAAATCGGACCGAGCCTGCTGGGAAGGATGCTGGAACTCAACGATATCCAGGCCGGGATGCTCGAAATCGCTTTCAAGCTGGCGGACGACCAGGGCTGGCTGCTGCTGGATCTGGACGACCTGCGCGCCCTGCTCGCGCATGTCGCCGATAACCGCGCAGTCATCTCCCGGCAATACGGGCTGGTCAGTACGCAATCCGTCTCCGCCGTGCAGCGGGCGCTGCTGGCGCTGCAGCGCGAAGCCGGGAAAGCTTTGTTCGGCGAACCCGCGTTGGAACTGAACGACCTGCTGCGCACCGACCTCAGCGGGCGCGGCATAATCAACATCCTGGCCGCGGACCAGCTCATCCTGAAGCCGCGCTTGTACTCAAGCTTGCTCCTTTGGCTGCTGTCCGAATTGTTCGAAAACCTGCCCGAAGTCGGCGACCTGGAAAAACCCCGGCTGGTCTTTTTCTTCGATGAGGCCCACCTGCTGTTTGACGACGCCCCACCGATGTTGCGCCAGCGCGTGGAACAGGTTGTGCGCATTATCCGCTCCAAGGGCGTGGGAGTGTATTTCTGCTCGCAATTTCCCGACGATGTGCCGAATGAAATCCTGGGCCAACTCGGCAACCGGATCCAACACGCGCTGCGGGCTTACACGCCGCGCGACCAGAAGGCCGTGCGCACCGCCGCGGAAACCTTCGCGGCCAACCCGGGAATTGATGTCGCCGCGGTCATTGCGCAACTCGGCGTCGGCGAAGCCCTGGTTTCCACCCTCCAGGAGCAGGGCATCCCGATGTCCGTCGAGCGCGCGCTGATCTGCCCGCCGCGCTGCCGCATGGGGGCGATCACCCCGGAGGAACGCGCCGCCGTGCGGGCGCGCAGCCCGGTGGGCGGCAAGTACGACACGCCCGTCAACCGCGAGTCAGCCTATGAAATTCTCAGCCGGCGGGCATCGCCGGGCGAGGGCGGCACACCCCCGCCCGCGCCGCCCGCGTCCGCAACCCCCGCGGGCGGCAGGAGCCGGTTCGGCGAGATGCTCTGGGGCACCAAACGCCGGCAGGGTATGGTGGAAACGCTGGCTAAACAGACCGTGCGCACCGTCGGCAGCCAGATCGGCCGGCAAATCCTGCGCGGCTTGCTGGGCGGAATTCTGGGCGGAGCGCGCCGCCGGTAGCCGTCGGCTTACGGACCATTCCAAATTGTGATTGAACTGGCACCCTGTTTCGGATAAATTGACCTTCAGCAACAGTTGGCTTGGAACGATTAAAATCTGAACCTGCCATGGAATGACTAAAATGACGAAACAACCTGAAACACCCCCGCCAGAGTGGGAACTCGGCGAATGGGAGGCGGCGCTGACCATTAACGTCGGGACGGCTTACGTCTGCCGGCAATGCGGCAACCTGGTGATGGTGACCCGCGGCGGCGTCGGCACGCTGGACTTGGTCTGCTGCGGCAAGCCCATGGAAAAGATCGAAAAACCGTCCGCCGGAGGGCCGACCTGATGCCTGCCGCCAAGCCAAGAGGAGCGATTTACCGTTGTCCGGTATGCGGGGCGGAAGTGATCGTGCTGGCGCCATGCCAGGGCAGTTTCGCGCCGCGCTGCTGCAACCAACCCATGGAATACCGGCCGCAGCGCGTCCGGTTTTATGTCTGCCCGGTGTGCGGCTCGGAAATTGCCGCGTTAAACAATACCAGCGGCAGCCAGTTCACGCCCCGCTGTTGCGGACAACACATGCGGCCGGCAGCCTGACGCCGGCATGCTCCGCCGCTGTCCCTCTATTCCACCACGGCCGTGATGGCAAATGTCTGCGAGGGCGCGGCGCTGCCGGCCTGCCGGTAAAACATGGTCACCGCCGTTTCGCCGGGGGCCGCGGCCTTGAACCGCGTATAATACCGCCCGCCCGTCCCCACCGTCCCGCCGCTACTGGCGGCGGCGACATATTCCGGGCCGGCAACGTGCTCCAGAATCAAACGATCATATGCGCCGACTTCCCATTGATAACCGGTAGTGGGATTGCCGTTCAGACAAATTTCCAGCTCGTCATCCACCCCCAGGCTGACCCGGGCGCCAGCATCCGCTTCCGTTACAAACTTGACATTGTCGCTGGATTCACAGCCGCCGCCCAGCCAGCCCAACGCCAGCGCCAGGATCGAAGCAATCCAGATTTTATGTTGAAAGTTATGCATATGCCATTCGCTTTAAAACCAAGTATGTTAAAATTACGTTCGCATTTCAATCCAAATCTTGCCAGGCGCATGCATTGCCGGCTTGACTCGCCTGGCAGTTTCCGGTAATAAAAGCGGGATACGGGATGCGGGATACGGGATGCGGGATGCGGGGTGCGGGGTGCGGGGTCGGGGTGCGGGATGCGGGCGGGATACGGGATACGGGATGCGGAAGACGGATACGGGATGAATATCAAGCCACATGACTTCTGGTACGCGGTGAACAACACCGAGATTGTGTTGATGCCGAACAGTCCCCTGGAAACTTTCGGCGTGACCAACCTGCACTACCACATGGTCAGCGAGTTGATGGACACCGTCAACCAGGTGCGGGTGCGGGAGGGCACGATCCAGTCGCACCGCCCCCAGATCATCACGCCCGCTTATTACGAGTCCGAGATCGCCGAGGGATTCGGCGAACAGGCCAAGCAATATGTTGAATGGCTGCGCCAGCATGCCCGCGATCTGCGGATTCTGCAATACGGGTTCAAGGTGCAGAAAACCGAACTGAACGAGCATATCATCTCGGGCACGCCGCCCGCGATCATCGAGCAGGTTAAAAAACGCATTGCGGAAAAAGACGACAAGCTGGCAGGCGTGATTTACGGAGTGGATCAGCCCTGGGATGTCTGCCTGGTTAAATTCATGGTGGACGTCATCCGCCAATCCGCGCCGGTGAATTTTCAGGAGCTGCACCGGCGGCATCTGCTGGACGACGCCAACGGCGTGCCCAAAGCCGTCCGGCAGGAGGTTGAGGACCTTTTTTTAGCGGCCAGCCGCGACCCGGGCAAAATCAAGCCGCTGGGGGTCTTCCTGCGCAAACACGGGCTGTTCGGCGAATACGAAGACCGGTTTTTCGCCCTGATCCAGCAGAATAAATAAACGGCGAGTTCAGCGCCCGGCGCCCCACCCCACCAGGAAGCCCAGTACGCCCCAGATCACCGGCGCCAGGTAGGGGTTGCCGGTCAACGGGCAGCCCCCGCCCCGGCAGCCGACGAACCGATACAAGGCCCATCCCAGCAAAGCGCCGACAAGCCCCCCGGCCACCGCACGGACCCAAGCATGTTGCATGATCAATCCTCCGGCACGTAAGATAAGCCAATCCCCGCCTGAAAACAATTTTTTTATTCATGCAATATTCTTGCGCGCAATACTTTTTCGTTGACTTAACCGGCGCGGCATATCAGACTTTGTCGGTTTGTCGCTGAAATTGTTTTACCAACATTCCTGAGGGAGCTTTTGCATGAGACGCCGTAAACTTTACGCACAAGTCGGGACCGGCGGCCGCGGCCGCTGCTTTCGCGATGCCATTTACAAAGGCTGGAGCAAACATTGCGAATTGGTGGCCTTGTGCGACAACAATCCCGGCCGCATGGCGCTTTACAACCGGGAAATCGTTGAACAACTGGGCGGCCAGGCCCTGCCGGCCTATTCCGACCGCGACTTCGACAAAATGGTGCGCACCCACAAGCCGGACGTCGTGATCGTCACCACCCGCGATTGTTTTCACGATAAATATATCGTACGCGCCATGGAACTGGGCTGCGACGTGATCACGGAAAAGCCCATGACCATGAACGCGCAGAAATGCCAGAAAATCCTGGACACCGCCAAACGCACCGGGCGCCATATCCGCGTGACCTTCAATTACCGTTATTCCCCGCCGCGCACCCAGGTAAAAGACCTGCTGATGCGCGGGGTGATCGGCCGGATTTTGTCGGTGGAATTCCAGTGGATGCTCAACACCCGGCATGGCGCGGACTATTTCCGGCGGTGGCACCGGCAGAAAGAGAATTCCGGCGGGCTGCTGGTGCACAAGGCTACCCATCACTTCGACCTGGTGAACTGGTGGCTGTCGGCCTGCCCGGAAGAGGTCTTCGCCATGGGCGGCCGCAGCTTTTACGGCCATGAAAACGGCATGGCGAAGCGTTACGGGTTCAAGGGACACGCGGAACGCTGCCTGGAATGCCGCTACATCAAGCGCTGCCCGTTTGCCCTGGATATGCGCGCCTCCCCCAATATGCGCGACCTGTATTTGAATTGCGAGCAATACGACGGCTACCACCGCGACCAATGCGTGTTCGGCAAGGGGATTGACATCGAAGACTCGATGAACGTCGTCGTGCGCTACAACACCGGGGCGTTCATGTCCTACGCCCTCAACGCCTTCCTGCCCTGGGAAGGCTACCGCATCTCATTCAATGGCACCAAGGGGCGGCTGGAGCATGACTGCGTCGAAAGCGTCTATGTCAGCGGCGACGGCAACGTGCAGGGCGCCACCATCCCCCGCGGCACCAAGATCCGCCTTTATCCCCACTTCAAGCCGGCGCGCGATATCCCGGTTAAAGTCGCCAAGGGCGGCCATGGCGGCGGCGATGCGCCGCTGATGACGGATGTCTTTTCGCCGCGGCCGCCCCAGGACAAATACCTGCGCGCCGCCGGCGTCGCGGACGGCGCGATGAGCATCCTGACCGGCATCGCCGCCAACCAGAGCATGCGCACCGGCAAGCCGGTGAAAATCAACACCCTGGTCCGGGGGCTGCCGCGGCCGCGCGGCACCAAGATGAAGGAATGGTGAGCCATGCAAGGTTGTCCGGCGGCGTCCAACGCAATGATCACGGCGGACAACCTTAATCCAGCCGCATATATGGCGCAGGCCGCAACCGCGGACGCGGCGGATGTCCGGCGCGCTTTGCGGACGAAGCACCCGCAGCCGGCTGATTTCGCGGCACTGCTCTCTCCGGCCGCCGGGACCCGCCTCGAGGACATGGCGCAGCAGGCGCAGCGGTTGACCCGCCGGCATTTCGGCAAAAACATTACGCTGTATGTGCCGCTTTATATCTCCAACCACTGCGCCAACGGCTGCGCTTACTGCGGTTTTGCCGCCGACCGCCGCTACCCGCGCCGGCATATGACGCCGGATGAAATCCGGCTGGAACTGGCGGCCATCCGGCGCCTGGGTTTTGACGAAGTCCTGCTGTTGACCGGCGAGCGCGGTCCGCAGGCGGATTTTGATTACCTGCGCTCAGCCGTCGCCATGGCCGCGGAAATTTTCCACCTGGTCACCGTGGAGGCTTTTCCCATGGACCAGGCGGAATACCGCAGCCTGGCGCTGGCCGGCTGCCAGGGCATCACCATTTACCAGGAAACCTACGACCCGGAAACATATATCCAAGTCCACCGCTGGGGTCCGAAAAGGGACTATCAGCGGCGGCTGAACACCCCGGAACTGGCGCTGGCCGCCGGTATACGCACGGTCGGACTCGGCGCCCTCCTGGGTTTGGTGGATCCGCGCCGCGATGCCGTCAGCCTGTTTCTACACGTGCAGGAGTTACAACGCCGTTTCTGGCGGGCTGGCTTTTCCATTTCCTTCCCGCGTCTGCGGCCGGAAGCCGGAGGATTCATTCCGCCCCACCCCGTCAATGACCGCTTGCTGGCGCAAATCGTTTACGCTTTCCGCATCTGCCTGCCGGATGTGCCGCTGGTGTTGTCCACCCGGGAGGGGCCGGCCTTCCGGGACGGCATGGCGGGCGTAGGCATCAACAAGATGAGTATTGCCAGCCGCACCACCGTTGGCGGCTATCAGGGCGAAACCCAGGAAATCAGCGGCGCGCAATTCCAGATCAGCGATCATCGCGATATTGCCGAATTTTTCATTATGTTGCGCAGCAAGGGATTGGAACCGGTCTTCAAGAGCTGGGATCGCACATTTAGCATGCCGCAACTTGCACCTGCGTCAGCAACATAGTCATGCAGCACCATACATATGCACAAAGGATGAGCTGCCTGCAGCAGGCTGGGATTTACCTGGTGACATCCCAAGCGCTCTCCGCCGGCCGCTCCACCCTGGAAATCGCCCGGGCGGCGCTGGACGGCGGCATCCGCCTGATCCAGTTGCGGGAGAAGGATTTGCCCACGGCCGCTTTCTGCCGGCTGGCTGAAAGAATGCGTAAAATTACCGCCGATGCCGGCGCCCTGCTGATCATCAACGATCGGCTGGATGTGGCACTGGCGGCAGCCGCCGACGGCGTGCATCTCGGGCAAGCAGACTTGCCCGTCGCCGCCGCCCGGCGCCTGGCGCCCGGCCTGATCATCGGCGCCTCCACCCATTCCGTCGCCGAAGCCCGCCGCGCGGAAAGGGAGGGGGCATCCTACATCAACATCGGCCCTTTATTTCCCACACAAACCAAGCAATGGAGCGGCGCCTTCCTCGGCCTGGCGGGGCTGAAACGCATTGCCGCCGTCACCTCCCTGCCGTTCACCGTCATGGGCGGCATCAAAAAGCGGCATATACCGGAGTTGCGCCGCGCCGGCGCCAAGATCATCGCCGTTGTGACCGCCATCACCGCCGCCCCCAACCCGGAGCGGGCGGCGCGGGAATTGTTGGACCTGATTCAGGAGTCCCAGCCATGACCAAACCGTTCAATCCCGCGGATTACCTGGCGCCGGCCGGCCGTAAAATCAAGCTCGCGCGCTGGCCGACCTCGGTGAAAAAAATCTATCGCTCCAAATCCGACTACAACCGGCGGATGGATGACAACCTGGAGAAATTGCAGCAGTTCCAAAACCTGCTGTATGCGCACAATACCTATGCTTTGCTGATTATTTTTCAGGCCATGGACGCTGCCGGAAAGGACGGCGCGATCAAGCACGTCATGTCGGGGGTCAACCCGCAGGGCTGCCAGGTCTTCAGTTTCAAGCAGCCCAGCGCGGAGGAACTGGACCATGATTTCCTCTGGCGCACCAACAAATGTCTGCCGGAACGCGGGCGCATCGGCATTTTTAACCGGTCTTATTACGAAGAAGTCCTGGTCGTCCGCGTGCACCCGGAACTGCTCGAGCGCCAGCATTTGCCGAACGCCCTCCGGCGCAATCCCGAAAAATTATGGCGCCAGCGCTACGCGTCCATTGCCGCCTCGGAAAAGCACCTGCATGACAACGGGACGCGTATTCTGAAATTTTTCCTGCACATTTCGGCGGAAGAACAGCGGCGCCGTCTGCTGGCGCGGGTGGCAGACCCGGCCAAAAACTGGAAAATCGGCGAAGCGGATGTCCGCGAACGCGCCTATTGGGAAAATTACCAGCAGGCCTATGAAAAATGCATCCAGGCCACCAGCGCACCGCACGCCCCCTGGTACATTGTGCCGGCGGATGACAAAAAAAACGCCCGGCTGATCGTTTCCAGCGCCATCATCGCCGCCCTGCGCGGCCTGGACATGCGTTATCCCCCACCGCCTTCCCAATCAGACTTGCAGAAAATCCGCAAAGCGCTGGAAAAATAAGCCGCGGCGCGGCGGCCATGGGCCTGTCCGCCCTATCGGAAGCAGGAATTATTCAATAGGGTTATTCCGCGGAATCTCCGGATAAGATCGGAAAGAATTCACTACGGAGATGCCGAGGCACGGAGAAGAGATTGGTTGAAATCAGAGCCAACCATGCAACGCTTGCGTATATTAAGCTTTTTTACCGCGCTGATCGTGGCGGGGCTGGCCTGGCGCGCGGCGTTTTTCACCGCCGGCGTCCGCTTGCTTCCGGTCTCCGCGGATGAAAGCCTGACCGTGCTGCAGGCCAAGCAAATCCGCGCCGGCCGCACCCCCATTTTCCTCCTGGGCCAGCCCTACATGTTCCCCTGCGAATCGTATCTCCATGCGCCGTTTGTCAAACACCTACCGCGTACGCCCTGGGGCGCCCGCTTGCCGGCATTTTTGTTGGGACTGGCAGGACTGGGATTTTCCCTGGAGATTTTACGCCGCCTGCACCCCGGCGCCGCCGCTTGGCCCGGGGCATTGCTGATTTTGTTCCCTTCCGCCTACCTGCTGCTCCACCAAGCCGCCTATGCGATGCCAGGATATCCCACGCTCCTTTTCTGCACAAGCCTGAGCATCCTGGCGGCGTTGTATGCACGACGTTATCCATGGTGCGCCATATTCAGCGGCCTGGTTGCCGGCGCGGGTTACAGCGCGCATGCGCTGATGCTGCCGGCCGCCATGGCAGCCGGGTTGTTCAGCATGTGGCAGATTGACCAACCGCCTGCCTTACCGGCGAATTCCGTGCCAGCCGCGGCCGGCGGACCCGGCGCAAACCGGCGGTCAGAACCGCAGTCAGCGGCCGCGTTCGCCGCGGATAAATTTTCACGCGTGATCCTCCGATGGGCGCCGCCTCCAACTCTTTGGCTGTTCCTGCTTGGCGCCGGCTTGGGCCTGCTGCCATGGCTGGCAAGCATGGCGCGGTATCCTGCGCAGCATGGCGCGGTGCTGGGCAGGTTTGCATGGCTGGAGGCACTGCGCCGGATCTGGTCGCCCATCATCCGCCATACCCTGCCCACCACCATGGGCGTCGCGCCGACTGCATTTCCCGATAACGCCGAGCAGCATCCCTGGCCAATGCTGGAAATGATTTTCCTGGCGGTTTGGTGCTTCCTGATCGTTGGCGGACTGTTCTTACTGCTAAAGCATTTTGTGACAAAATATATGGGCCGGCAGCAGGCCGGCGCCGGCAGCGCCGTCCCCCCGGCGGCTGACGCGGATTTGCCAGCCATTGCCGGCATGGCAGCCGCACCGTTCTACGGCATGGTGTGCCTGAACCTGGCGATTTTCGCCGCCAGCCGGCGCTCGGATTCCGGGAGTTTCCGTTACCTGCTGCCGCTGGTCTGGTGTTTTCCGTTTATTATCCAGCACTGGTTTGCCGCCGGCCCGCGCCGGTTCAGGCCGGTCATCGGCATCATGGCGGCAGCGCTGGCGTTGTTCAACGGCGCCACGGCCATGACGCTGACGCGGTCATGGCGCGCGGAAAATTTTGCCGCGCAGGCCGGCTTACCGGACTTGCAGCCGACGCTGGATTTTCTGCGCCGGCATGACTTCCGGCACGGTGTGGCCTCCTACGGCGCGGCGTACCGGATCAATTTTCTGACGGATGAAAAAATCGTTTGCAGCCAGCCGAACAACGAGCGCTTCCCGGACTGGCCGGCGCCTTACAAGGCGGCCGTGGACGCCGCCGCGCATGTCGCTTATGTGTTGACTGACCGGATTCGGTTCCTGAAGCCCGCCGTCTTTGAGCGACACCTGCGCTTGATGCGAATTGACAGCGCGCGCGCCGCTTGCGGCGATTTCGAAATATTTTACGATTTCCGGGAACTCCCGCGCGACCCGCCGGACAAAGAACTGCCGGCCGAAACGGTCGGCGTTGCCGCCAGCCATAATCCGGCGGATGCCGGACGCTTGGCGCGCGCGGAAACCGCCGGCGGCTGGACCTCGAAAATCCCGCAAACGCCGGGGATGTGGTTGGAATTGCGCTGGCGCGGACAATTGCCGGTCAACCGCATCGAGCTGATCCAGGATTACGGCAACCAATGCACCCCGGCCGCGATGGATGTCAGCGTCTGGCGGAGCAATCAATGGCAAACCGTGTTAATGGATGCCGAGCCGGAATGGGGCAAATTCGTCTTCCGTAACGGCCACCCGGTTTACGGGATTGAGCCGCGGATACTGCAATGGTCGCCGGCGCAGACTGACCGCCTGCGCCTGGAAATCCGCCGCGCCCACCCCCATCACCCGTGGGTAATCGGGGCAATCAAATTATTCCATGCGGATTTGCGCCCGGGGGAATAATCGGCGTTATTTTTTCCGGACGGCCATTCGTCCTTTTTTCCCGACCTTTTTCGCCGGCCGCAGCCGCGCCGGTTTGACGGCGGCAGGCGGGTCCACGGGGATGTTTTGGAACAAGGCGATGACGCTGGACGGATGCCGCGCCTTGACCATCGCCGGCGGCTGATCGCCCAGGGCGCGGAACCTTTTGATCATCTCGAAAGGCGGCTGGAGCGGAATGATGCCGAATTTTTCCTGGTGGAACCGGCGCAAGGCGCGTTCCGCGCCGATACGGATTTTTTCCCGCGCGCGCACGGGATGGAGATGAATGGCGCCGACATTGCGGGCGGCATACTGCTCGGCGTCGCAATCATCGCCGCGCCCCAGTTTGGTGCCGCGCTTGACTTCCACCGTCTCGATGCCCGGCACCAGCGCCTGCGCTTCGGCGCAGAAGGCGCGATCGCCGGAGCCGAAAATCGAGCGCACCCCCAGTTCGCTGGCGCACATCGCCACTTGTCCGAACTCACCCACGGGCAGGCCATTGACGGTATATTCGAATTTGCGCATCGAACCGGTGTGCGCCAGATGCGCCTGCGGTGTGCGCGACATGGCATGCTGTCCAACCCACGCGACGGCGTCAAAAGTCTTGTCCATCTCATACGGGTAGCCGTTCACCAGTCCGCGCAGCAATTCCGCGCGTTCATCCAGCAGCACCGGGTTGATGGCGCCGGGGCCATGCCCATCGCACACTAAAAACTCATCCGCGCCGGCAGCCGCGAAACCGGCGATCGCGGCATTGACTTCCTGGGTCAGCAATTCCTTGGCCAGATTGTAATACAGTCCGTCCGCATGCCCCCAATCCTTGGAATTCAACACCCCCGCCACGCCTTCGCAATCCGTCATGATGTAAATTTTCATGCT
>CAZYXU010000077.1:0-16422 GCA_964650945.1 uncultured Verrucomicrobiota bacterium
AAATACAAGTCCGTCACGCCGGACTCCGCCAGGGTTTTGATAATTTCCGCCACCGGCAGCGGCTTGCCGTAGATTTTACGGAAATCCTTGTCCCACCCTTGAAAAGACATCCAGGTGGAAATGTACGGCTTGCGTGGCGGGGGGGCGTTGACCGCCGCCGGTGTGGCGGCGCCGCCGGCGCAGGCGCAGACCATCAATCCGCAACCGATTGTCGTCAATATCTTTCGCATAATTTATTCCTTATGTTTTGCGTTAGACTGTTACATTCAGACCCGACTGGGTGAGCCGCAAAAAATTTCCCGCAAAAAGCGCGTCATATTCATCGCTGGCCAGCGCTTCAAAGAGCGCGCCATGTACATAGACCGCGGGATTGTTAATCGGGAAATCCGTGCCGAACAGCAACTTGTCCTTGCCGGCAATGTCCAGTGCCCAGCGGAGGATTCCCAGGCGGTCAATTCCGGAACCGGAAATGTCCAGGTGGAGGTTGGGATATTGGGCAACCTTAGCCAGCCGGCGGCTGATTTCATCCTTGCCGCCGCCCGGATGGGCCAGCACAAGTTTAAGTGTGGGCGCCCCGGCGCAGAGCCGATCGAGCGCTTCAAGGTCGTGGCAGTGAAAGTTGACGACCGCGCCGTGGGCGGCGGCGGCGCGCATGATGGTCAGGGCGGCATCCGAGTCGTATTCGTCGCGGTAGCCCATCATGTAGCCGACGAGTTCGCCGATCCAGCGCGCGCCCGCGCCGCCGCAGCACCGTTCGATCTCGCGGCATGACTCGTCGGGGAAATGCGGATGCACCTGGATGCCGGGAATATAAAAATCCGGGAACCGGTCGCGCAGCCGCAGCGCCATGTCGTTCAATTTACGGATGGCCGTGAAGGATTCCGGTGTGCCGGATTTGATGGGCGCGCCGCAGGCCCGGGTGACGCCGGCGCGGCGGAGCGCGTCAACCTGACGGGCAAAGTCTCCGGACGGCCCGAACCAGTTGTAAGACGTGTCCGCGTCAACGGCGGGGTGAATATGGCAATCTATGATCTGCTCCGGAAGACGGATGGGCTGGTCAGGCCTGTCGCGATGATCTGGCATTGCCGGCATATCCTGTCTGCGCATGCGTTTTACTCCCGATACAAAATAATTTCCGCCTGTCGGCGTGGAAGCCCGGCGCTAAAACATCAACTTGATCGAAGCCCGACCCCGGAAGGGGCTGATCCGGACTGTTTCCGTTTGGGCGTCATATTTGCCGCCTTCAACCTGCCGCGCCCGTTGACGGCCGGGATGCGGCAGGCGGATGGTCACGGCGGCGGGATGCCGCGCCGTGGCGCAGGCCGCCTCCGCGGCAATATAACCCAGGTCGGGCCGCGGTTCGACTGCCAGGTTAAACTGCCCGAAATAACTGGCCGCGCGCTCCAGCCGGATGCCGGCGCCCGCCTGCATCCAGGCGCGCGGAATGCCCGGCAGCAGGCACAGGGTATCAGCCTGTTCCGTCCATAACATCCGGCGCGTCTGCATCAGGAACCAAGCTTCCTCGTGTGTCTTATGCGCACTGCCGCCATGGTAATGCTCCCAGAACGTGAAGGTTTCTCGGTCCGCCAATCCGGCAAACCCGAAATAATACGCCTGCAGGAATGCCGAAACTTCGCCGCGCATCAGCAGAATTTCCGGGTGGCGGCTGTAATAAGGCTGGCTGACGCCCACCAGGTGCGGCAACAGCAAATCCGTATGATAGGCGATCAACTGCTCGGCCAGCGGTTCATGCGGGTCCAGGATTTCGTTGAAAATCAGATGGAGCGGTCCCAGCAATGCGTCCCGGGTGACGAACCCGCCGTGGGTATTCCATGACTGTGGCTCGGTATAGAGCGCCAGCAGTCCCCGGGATTCCACCCATGGGGCGCAGGTCGGACACCAGCGGCCGTCGCCCAGGGGCACCACCGGACCGCGCGCCAGCGCCCGGGCCAGCGCCGCGCGGACATCCCGGCGGAAGCGGGATGCTTCCGCCCGCAGGCGCCGGGCGTCGGCCGGGGCCACGCGCGCCAGCAGTTCCGCGGCGCGGGCGATGCCCATGCAACTATAACCGCTCAAAAGGAAGGAATGATATGGATCTTCCGGATCGGCAACCTTGCCCTCCAGGAGGCCGTAACCCCGGTCCCGCAGTTCCGGTGTCTGGTTGCGCCGGCGCCAGCGCAGAAGAAAGTCGCAGGCCTTCAGCACGCGCGGCGCCACCCGCGCCGCCCAGCGGTCATCCCGCGTGTACCGGTAATGCTCGCTCAGGCACCACAAGACCGGCCCGGTTTCCGATACATATTCCCCGTAATTCTGCATGAAGCCGTCGGCATGCTGCTTTTCCAGGAAATAATTCAACGCGCGCCGCGCCAGGTCGTGCCGGCCCATCGAATCGAAAAACTGGATGATGGGCGCGCTTTCCGTGCCGATCGGCGGATAGCGCCCGACAATGGCCGCCAGCGGCTGGCGCGGTTCGCGGCCGAATGACGCCAGGTCCAGGTGCAATAATCCGGCCTTGACCATGTCCGTCAGGCGCCTTTCCGGCAATTCAATTTGCGCGGCCGCCTGGAGTTTGGCCCGCCAGAAATCCCGGCAGGCCTGCCGCCGCGCCGCGAATGGCTGTTGCGCCAGCCGGCGCGCCCGCTCCCGCGAAATCGGCCGATGCGGAATCAGCACCTCCAGAACAGCCGTGGCGCCCGGCGGCAACAGGATGGCGGTTTCCGCATTGTTTAACGGTCGGGCGTTGAGCCGCGATACTGCCAGTACCCGGCCGGAATCGAACACGCTGAACCCCGTTTGGCGGTTGAAATGGCATTTCCCGCCGTTGGGCCACGCGGTTTTAAACCAGGCATACCGGGGAATGACGCCGGTATTCACCGCGGTAATCCCGACGAATAAAACCGTTTCCTCTGCGGCCTGCCGGGTCTGCCGATGACGTTCGCGAAACCGCCGCGCCGCGGCTTCGTCAAAAACATGGCCATCGGCGCCGGTGCCGTCCGGGCGGCGTAAAGCCTTGAAATACCCCAGAATTTCGTCCGCCGGGAGACTGGTCTCGGCCGCCAGGCGCGCCTGGAATTCCCGCGCCTGGTCAGGCGTGAACATATGCCCGCTGCAATGGCCGTCGGCCACCAGGTAATCAGTGCCGCGCAACGCGCGCTTGGACAGCGCCTGCGTTTCCAGCGCGCAAAAGCAGGTGGCACGATAAACCACATCCTCATCCTGCCATTCCACGTGCAGGATCGGGAGCACACCGTCTTCGAGCCGGCGCGTGATCCGGGCCGCGCAGCTTTCGCCGCGCGACAAGGCCAGCGTGCAGGACAGCGGCTGGTAGTTCGTTTCGGGAATCAAAACGCTGGCAGGCAGACTTGGCGCGATTAAGAGGTATGGCTCAACGGCATTGATGCCGCTGAAACAGTTGACTTGAAAAAAACGCTGGTCCCGGCTCAGTCCCAGCCAGGTGGGGCAGCGCAGGCTACGGGTTTGGCGCGCGGCGGCCGCATAGTCGGCCTCCGGCGCCTGCGCCACCCGCGCCAGGGCGGTCTGACGTCCCGGGCGCCGGACGTCCGCTGCGATTTCAGCATAAGTGCGCGGATCGCCGGTAGTCGTGACGGCGACGCCATATTCCGGGATGAAGATCGGATATTCCGCGCTGACATCCCGCAACAGGAAGGTAAAGGGATGCGGTTGAACGTCCACCGTCACCAGCGTGGCTTCCGGGCCGGGGTGGCAGACGGCCTGCCGGAAACTTGCCGTGACACGGCCCGGCGAGCCGGCGGCCACACGCAGGCGCGCGCCCTGTGTCCGGCCGGCGCCGGCGGCCGCGCGCAATCCGGCCAGCTTGCCATGGTCCACAGTGATCCGGCCCGTCACCGGCCCTTCTTCCCAGATAATCGCCACGCTGGTTTTCATGATTTTGTCTTTACCCTCAACGTCGTCGTCGCGCACAATGCAAGCGCTGAAGAATTTACCATCCAGAGGAGTTTCTTTCAAGTATTGCGCGCATCAGTCAGCAGCACGCCGTAATCCAGGAATCCCGGCAAAACATACTTGCGATAACCATCCGCGCCCGCGCCGGCTGTCATGGGCTGCCGGCCGCCCGCGGGCGTATGCCAGAAGGACTGCCCGGCGCCGGCCACCGCCGGATGGATTTCCACTTCCAGCGCGGCCGCCTCCTTGCGCGGCGCATAAGCCAGGAAATGCGCCGCGGTAGCGCCGGCTGCCGTCCGGCGCAAGGTCACGGCGGCGCCGGGCGGATCTTTCAGCCGGATTTGCCGGTCGGCGCCCAGCAGGCGGAGCAGCGCCCCGCGGATTTGGTTGCGCGCAGTATGCCAGGCCGGGAAACACAATGGTTTGCCGGCTTGCATAACATTGGCGATCCGGTCCGGCGCCTCTCCGGCCAGCGGCAGGCAGGCGCATTGTCCCGCCCCGTAGCGGGAGAAGACCAATTCTGCCGGCCGGTTGAAGCGGGTGACGCCCAGGATATCCTTCAGGATGAAATCCGGCCGTTCACGGAACTTTTCATCGTAAAGACCGCAATCGCCCAGCGCGAGAAGGTGTCCGCCCCCGCGCACATAATTGGCGATCGCGGCGGCTTCCGCTGCGCTCAGCAAAGCCGTTCCCGGCAGGACAATCACTTTATAATTTCCGGCCTGGGCGGCAAAATCCTCGGAAAACAGCACATTATAAGGCATGCCGCCGGCATGCAATAATTCCTCCGCGGCGTGGACGGCTGTCCAGGCGGTCTCGGAATTGAGCGCCAGGCTTGCCCGGTGATGCAGGACGGCGATATTGGCGAGATTGGCGGTCTCGCCGAAGACGGGCAGGGCGCGCACGAAATCCAAGGCGTCTTGCATGGCCTTGTAAATCGCGGGATGCTCGTAATACATGGTCAGTAAATCTTCCGGCTGGGCGCACATGTGTTCGGGGCGGGCGCGTACCGCCCAAAACATGCCCGGGGCTCCGCCGCAGGCTGCGGCCTCGAAAATCACCCGCCGGATTTCCGGCGCCGATTCCGGCAGGCCGGTGCTGCCGGTGGGGTGGGTGGCGTCAAAGTCGTGCCGCTTCCAGGCGCCGGGGATGCCGATGGCGCCGGCGGCCGCGCCGGCGATGAAGCCGTGGAAATTGCCGGTGAGCTGGCCGGCATCCGCGTTGGGGAAAAATTTGTTTTCCAGGTATACCAGGTCGTGCAGTTGGAGGTATGCGCGCAAATCCAGCCCGCGTTCGAAATTGCGGTTGCCGCGCCAGACGCCGGGGTTGGATGCAAAAAGCGCATCGGGCTTGAGCGCGGCAAGGTGCTCCTTGCACTCCCGCAGGATGTCAAGGTTGCGCCGGCAATTGAACTCGTTCAGCGCCTGGACAATCGGATCATGGGTGTTGTCGGCGCCCGGCGGGATTTCCACCTGTTCGAAATCGCTAAAATAAAGCTCCGCCAACAGGTCCCGCCGGTTGGCCGCCAGCCAATCCTTGAATTTCCGCGCGCAGAGTTCGCAGCGGCATGGGTAAAGGTAAGTGTTGTCAATCCAGATGCCGTCGGCGCCGCGGCCGATGGCGTCCGCGATCAGTTCCTTGAAATAGGCCAGGAATCCCGGGGATGACTGGCACGCCGTCCGCCGCCAGTAGGCGAATTGTTTGCGCGTGCCGTCCAGTTGAACGGCCCAGGTGGGGTTGGGAAAGGAGGGTGTTTCCTGCAGGATGTTTTGGTATTGCAAATATGGCAGGGTAACGATGCCATGCGCATGCAAATGTCCGGCCATCCGATCGAAATCATCGCGCTCGTCTTTTTCAGTATGCGCGTTGCCGCCGACAGAAAACGGCAGGACCACCAGGTTGACGCCCAGGCCCGCGAGTTTGGCGGCGTTTTCCGGCGACATGACGCGCGCGTACCAGTCGTCGAACCATAAGGCATCGCCGGGGATGGCGCCGGCGAACTTACCGCCGCGCTTGCGGAGTTTGGAGATGCCCCAGGCGGGCACCCAGACGATCGGTTTCGATCCGAAATGTTTTTTTAGTTTTGGGTTCATTGTTCTTCCTGTTTTATCATGCCACCCGCTATGCTGGAGAACACGGATCGGAATGAGTTCGGATAGCGGAATATTCTCGCACGAAGTCACAAAGCCACTAAGAAGAACAAGCAGGAAACATGAATGTTTTTGGAAACAGGCCAAAGCTCAAAACGGTTTGTGCTTTGCGCTATTTCCAACAACTGTGTTCCGTTTCACGGAACTGCCGCATTGCGGCATGTTTTCCTTCAGCATCTGTAAATCCGCTCACCCTTTGTGGCTTGGTGTCTTTGTGAGAAACATTTGGTTCTGCCTAAAATCTTTTCTTTGCGATCCTTGTGCTCTTTCGCGGATAATTTTTCCGGATTTGTCCCTCTGCCCCTTTGTGCCTCTGCCCCTTTACCCCTTTCTCCCCAACTAATCCGTATCCAACCGGGTGTTGATGCCGATGGTACCCGGCGGCAATCGGGCGATTTCCTGGTCATAATGCGACCAATCCATCTTCCAGGGTTTGCGGCGCCGGAATTTCTGCTTGAACTTGTGCGTCAGGACATCCCGGGCTTCCAGGCTGGCGATGCAAGCCCGGGTGCAGCCACCGGCGCCGCAGACCGCCTTGCCGGCGCTGTAGACCTTGGGCGGCGCCTGGTAAAACGGGGAAATGTGGTTCGGCCGGAACCGGTCGCTGCCCTTGATGTAGCGGCCCTTGGCATCGCTGTCTTGAACTTCCTCCGCGCCGCGGAAGGCGACATCGCAGCCGTCCAGGTTAATTTCGCCCCATTCCAGTTCATGGCCGGCCACGGTCACCTTGACGCTTTTGGTGGCGCTGATGGCCTGTCCGGGGCAGGCGCGGACGCAGGCCATGCATTTATTGCAGAGCTTTGGTCCGTTGTAAATCGGGTCCGGGTCCAGTTCCAGTTCCGTCAACACCAGGCCGACGCGCAGGGCCGGTCCGAATTCCGGCGTGATCAGCATCTTGCTCCAGCCAATTTCGCCCAGGCCGGCGGCGAAGGCCGCCAGGCGCAGATGCACCATGATGTCCGGCGCCGGTTTGCCGGGCGCCACCGGTTTGCTGAACCCCGTGCGCAGCCGGCCTTCATTGTCAATCGCGCGCCAGTCGCTCTGGTGCCCCATGGGGAAGGCTTCATAGCCCAGGTCTTCAATGTAGCGCGCCAGGTTCACCACGGCGGTCGGCATGAAGATATAGGTTATGCCGCCATAGCCCATGGAGGAATAATTGCTGAAAAACGTGCCCTCTTCGATGCCGCGCAGGGAACCGCGCAGCACCCGGAAACCCACGACGATGCAGGATTTGGCCTCCGGCATGATGAAACGCGGGTCCATCTGCATCGGCGCGCCGTCAAACCGGTCCATGGATGCGATCCCGACCAGGTCGGCGCCGAGCGATTTGGCGAGCTTCTTGATTTCGCGGGTTGTGTTTTTCATGGTAGCGGCTTTCTGCATTTCTTCCTCCCTTGTTCGGGCGCCAGGGTCTGGCCGGCCGTCCTGAATTTTATGACGCAGTAGGTATGCAACCCTGGCAGCAAAACTGATGTTGCGGGGCCGCAGGGATTGATGGCGGGGGCAGTCCGCGTGCCCAGTCCTGCGGGCATCAAGCATTCCACCTGGATCGCGCCGGCAATCTCGACCGTCAGGTCGCACGGGCTGGCGTTGTCGTAATTCAGCAGGTGGGCAAAATGTTCGCCTTGGTCATTGACAAACGTGTCCAGGGCGACAAAGGGCGAGCCGCTGACGGTGACGGCGGGCGCCGGGGCCAGTTGGCGGACGGCCGCGACAAAATCTTCCGCGCCGGCGGGCATGGGCAGGTTCATGTACCAGGCGTTCCCCGTATCGCCGGCGAATTGCCGGTCGCTGTCTTCTCCGGCCATGAAAACGATTTTTTCCGGGGCGCCTGCCAGGGGTACGACGTTGGCGCGGTGCAGCCAGCCTTCCCGTTGGCGAGTCCCGCGCTTTAAACGCCAGTCGTCATACATGCCGGATTGGCCTGTCCAGAGCAGCTTGCCGCCGCCGCCGGCAAATGCTTCAAACCGCGCCATCTGCGCGTCGCTGATCAATTGCATGTCCGGCACGATCAGAAGTTTTACGCCTTCCAGCAACTCGTCCGTGTCGCGGTCAACCAGCCGGAAGGGAATTTGCCGCTGGAGCAGAACCTGCACGGCGCCTTGGAGCGAAAGCCAACTATTGGGCGAATCCCCGCAAAGGCTTTCCCGATTCTGGTAGACGCCGACCGCCGCATCGCAATGCGCCCCGCGGTAAATATCTCGTTGTTCCTTCAGGAAGGCCGTAATGGGGTCCAGCGCCCGGCGGAACAGCGGACGCTGATAGAGCATCTTGCTGCCGGCGTCCATACGGATACCCCAGGTGGTGCAGACAGGGTGGCCCCCGAACGCCAGCGCCTCGCACAGCGAGAGCGCGCATTCTTCCAGCGTTTCCGGCCAGCGGATTCTGCCTTGCGCATTGTGCAGGTGATGGCTGGCGAAGACGGCGAATTTGCCGGCCTGGCCGTGCTTGTACAACAGCGCCTGGTGGCGGAAAGTGTCGCCGGTGCGGGCGGGATACCGGATGTTTTCCGCGCAGACCAGGTGATGCGTCTCGGCCAGGTCGGGCGTGTAAATGTGGATGCGGTAAGCATCGTCAAAGCGCCGGTTGATGCCAGGATTCCCGCCGAGGATGGCGTCCGGTTTGGTGGCGCGGATTTTTTCGGATATTTGGCGCATCATATTCTGGCGCTGTTCCTGGCGGAAAAGTACGGTGGCGTGCCAGAGCGGGTCGCGCGGCATCGGGATCGGCGCCAGCGCCATACCGTCAGTCGTCGGCAGACCGAACACGCGGCGCGCTGCGGCGGGCGTCGGGAATTTTTCGTGCAGCCAGCCGCGGAATGCATCCTGGCATTTCGAGCAGTAACAGCCCTTGAAATAGTCGTTATCGAGCCGGATCCCGTCCAGGTCACATGTTTTCAAACCAAGCTCAATCCCATCCAGGTAATACTGGCGTACGCGTTCGTCGGTAAAGCACAGGGCGGGGCGATCGTAACGGAACTGGATGCGTTTGCCTTCGGCGTTGACCTGGATGCACTCCCTGGCCCAGGGGTTTTCCAGGAAAAACAACTCCTGCTGCACCGAGAAAAACTGGAAATATCCCTGCACCTTGAGGCCGGCGGCGTGGGCGTTGCGGGTCATTTCGGCCGTGCGTTCCCATTCCTCGCGTTCGCTTTCCAGGCCGAACCCGTACAGGAAGTGAATTTCAATCAGGGTATAGCCCGCCGCGGCCATTGCTTGCAGGGCGGGCGGTTCGTGGGATTTTAAATACCATTCCGCCCATTCGTCCGTGCTCTGGTCAACCAAGCCGATGACGTTCACGCGGGTACGCCGGCTGAATTGCATGGTATAATGAAATCCCATGTTCATCACTTGGGGCGTGGCGAATAATTTGGCTTGCATGCGTATCCTCCTGCGGCCCGGTCAGCGGCCGGGCGCGATGGTTAAATTTACTGAAGGATCAATTTCCAGCGGCCGGTCCTGGAGGGTCGGCGGCAGGGTTAATTCATAATCGAATCCGCGCGCGGTGCGTTCCCAGGCCGCGCCGATCGCGCCCCATGCCGTATGCAACTGCATCCGCAGCCAGGCTTGGCCGCAAGCCTGCGGGCGGATGCCGATGGCGGCGAAGCCGGGCTTGGCGGGATAAATCCCGGCATGGTAACGCGCCAGGTGATAGGCGATGGCCGAGCCGATGCCCTGGCAATGCGCGACATGCGGCGACCAGGTTTCCCAGATGGTGCCGGCGGGAGCTTGCAACATATGCGCATGCCGGCAAATCCAGGCGTATGCCAGGGCGTCCAATCCCGTTTCAAACAAGGCTTCGCCCGCCAACAGCCCGAAGTGCGGGCTGGCGGGAATGATTTCCGCCCAGGGCTGCGCGGTTTCAAAGGCGGCGCGCAGGGTCGCCGGGCGCTCGGCCGGCGGCAGCGCGCCGTAAAGCGCCGCAACGGCATTGGCGGCCTGGGAATAATTCTTTTCCGCTGCCGGGTTGTTGAGTCCGTCGCGAAAAAGTTTTTTATCGCGGTCAAACAACAGGCGCGCCATGGCGGCGGCGGTATCGTCGGCCATGGCGTCGTAGCGTTCCGCCGGCCGGTCTTCGCCGAGGGCGCGGGCCAGTTCGGCGCACATGCGCAATGCCCCGAGGTAATAGGCGTTCATGGCCGTCAATACACCGCCGGCGCCTTTGGCGCCGGGGATGCCGCCGGGCGCATAGGAATATATATGCTGGCCCCAATCAACCCAGACCGTCTCGATGTTTTCCAGCAAGCCCTGCGGATTGCGGCGCGTTTCCCAGAAGGCCAGCAGTTTGTGCAGGTGCGGCATCAGCCGCCGCAGCAGGGCATCGTCGCCCCGGTAGTGGTAGTCGCGCCAGACCGCCCGGACGTACAGGCCCATGTGGCACTGGTACATCGGCCGGTCGCCCCAATTGCCCGGGGCATGTCCCTGGATTTCTCCGTCAGGCCGCTGGTGCCGGGCGTATTCGAGCAGGACTTTGGCGGCCTTGGGCATTTCACCGCCGAAGGCGTAATAGCCGGCGGCGATGTTGGGCGGCGCGCTGCAGAGCCATTGGCAATGCTCGCGCTCGGAGTTATCCATGTAAATTTCATCGCAGCAGATTTGCGCCGTGCGGAGCGCCGCCCGCCAGACGGCCGGCAGCACGGGATCGGGCGACTGGAAATGCGCCCGGCGTTCATCGAGGAAGACTCGTTCGGCGAGGGCGATTTCTGCAATCTCCATCGTGCCGTTGAAGTTTTCAAAAGCCATGTCCAGATAAACGAAAGTCCGGTCTTCAAACGCCTCGTATTCCGAATAACCGGCGGGAACATCAATGATCTCCACCGCCTTTTTCCCATTGCGTCCGCAATCCACCGAACCCTGGTCGGCGAGGAACCCGTAGGCGAGATAAATCCGCCCGGGCGCGTCCGCCTGGATGGTGAATGAGAGTTGGCCTTTTTTGATGCCGTTGAAGTCGAGCAGGACAAATTGTTTTTCCCCGGCGCGTAAGCCGCGGAGGGTGAATTCGGCCGGAGTGGTTCCGACGGTCAGGGCGGGCAGCGGCATACTGGCGGCCTTGGCGCCCAGGATGTCTTCCAGGTTGCCCTGGCAGGGGACCGGGTTCACGGCGCGGCCGGCGCCGTCCTGCCAGCGCCAATCCGCCGCGGTCATCCCCTGAACCTGCAGCCGGAACCATAACCCCGCCGCCAGCGGTTCCTGCGCAAAGCGCGTCTGCCAGGCCAGGAACCTCCGGTGATCTTCGCCGAACCGCACGGCGAGTTCGTTCAAACCCTCCCGGACGCGGCAGCGGCAGGGCGGTGCCAAAAAATTCTTCTGGCGCATTAAATCCGGTCCCGGCAGGTTGTTGCGCGCGCAGATTTGAACGTTGTTAAGCTCAACGGCACAGTCGCAGAATCCCGAAACCGCGATCCAGATATCGTGATCGCGCGGCGCGTTGAACTCCGCGCGCAAAACAACGCCGGCACCCCCGGTGGCGCCGGCGCCGAACAAGTCATGCAGGTTGAAACAGAGGCTCTCGGCGGCGCCGGTCCAGGTGCCGGCGGCAACCACGGCGGCGGGGCGGTGGATGTCGACGCGGTCAGGCTTGTCCGTCCATTCGTAAATCGGCGGCAGTTGCCGCCGGTCCAGCAGTGCCGGGTGCCTGTATTCCAGGTCGTTCGGAATGCCCCGTACCCCGCGCCGATCGGCCGGCGGAATGGTCAAAGTTTCGTAAGCGATGGTAAGTTGGTAGGCGCGCAAGGTTCGCCACCCGGTAACAACGGCGACTTCCCAATCGGCGCCGGTCGCCACATCAACCGTTCCCGCGGATGTCTCCAGATGCAGATGGCACCAGAGCATGGGATGGAATGGGATATGGTTCTTATGTGCCCGTGGGTCGGAGCGCACCAGGACTTCGATGACATTGTCGCCGGCGGCCGCGGCGGCCGGTAAATCCGCGCCGGCGTGGCGTTGGAGCCAGAGATAGCGGTCGCCGCTGAAATAATTGCGGCAGGTTGCCACCCGCGTTTGATTCAGGAAGACTTCGTAATGCCGATCGGCCGCGATGGTCAGGGAGGCGCCGGACGGCTGGGCCGGCAGTTTGAAAACGCAACGCGCCAGCCAATATGCCGGCGCCAGATCCGGCGCGATGGGGACGCCGTACGGCCAGGGTGAAATCGGCTGGCCGGAAGCGGGAACGGCAGGATTGTCAAAAACACAGCTTGTGTCTGATAGCATACGTTTGCCTGTTACATATCTTTCAAATCAACAATGTGTAGTGAGGGTGAAAAGCAGTCGGTTTCGCCCAGGTACAGTTTGCCCTCGAAACAGCAGGAAGCATGGAAATAGCAGCGGGGGTAGGCGTCGTTGACCCGGCCGCAATCCGTGATCCGCCCCCTGCCGCCGGCCTGAGGATCGAACCGGATCAGGCGCATGTGGGGGTAATCCGCGCCAACCCAGATGATCCCGTCTTCATCCTCGTCCATCGATGTGATGCGGCCGCCCTTGGCCAGTTGGCCGATCAATTCAAACTCTTCCGCCGCCGGGTCGAACCGGAAGAGCAACGAATTGGCCACCGTCCCCATGTAAATATCGCCGGCGCGGGTAACGATCCAGGAGTCAATGCCCTGGTTGCCGGCCACCTTGGCCCCCGGATCGCGCAGGATCACCTTGTCCAGATATTCCAGCCGCTGCTGCTCCGGATCGAATTTCAAGAGTTTTAGGGAACCGTTGGCCCGGTCGATCCAGCCGCCGTAGCAGACGCCGGCGGGAGTGACCACCAGGTTGTGGTGGGCGAAATCGGAGATGTGGCCGAAATTACGGATTGTTTTTTGGCTGACATCCACGTAAAAGAAATGATTGTCCGGCAGGGTATGCCCGAAAGCGCGCTGCCGTTTGGCGTCCACCACCATGGATTGGGCATACAGGAATTTTGGCAGTTCGCCGATCAGTTCTGTTTTTTGAACGGCGGGATTGTAGCGCAGGATTTTCCCGCCCGGATCGGTGGCGGTGCGATCCCAGCCGACCAGGTTTTCGCGGCAGAAGTCGGTGTATTTGACGTCGGGCCAGCCCTGCGCGCGTTTGCGGGCAAGCATGCTTTCCGGGAGTTCCGTGTTGAAATAATTGACCGTCACCGGAATGCCGTCCCAGGTAAAATGGTTGCCTTCGCCCAGCAGCAATGTGCCGTCGTCCAGTGCGCCCATGGCATTATGAATTTTCGCGCAGTAACCCCGTCCGGTGACCCAGGGGAAAATCTCCGGTTCCATGCTGATTTCGCCGCGGTCAATGTCATAAACCGCCAGCGACCGCGCACCGGCGGTCAACCCGAGGTAAATTTTGCGCCCGACGCGGGCCATGGAGGTGATGGCAATGGCGTAACGGTCCGGCACATGGATTTCTTTGGTTTGCATATTTCCTTCCAATTTGCGGATGAAAGTGGCACAGGCACAAAGGATCAGTTTGTTACACCACCGGATAGAGGTGGTGGATGCGATGCCGGTATTTTTCAACCAGGGGTTGATTGTGTTCGTCGCAGCCGGGAATGTTGTTGCTGATCCATATTTCCGGTTTAACGTTCTTCCCGGGCAGTTTGGCGATGGTTTCGGTCATGATGCAGTTCAAAGTAAAACAGGTGGCGATGGTGGCCGTGGGTGTGATCGGTTCCGGCACGCCCGGGACCTGCAAAACGGCGTCGGGGTAGGGGACATGATTATCCACCGCCACGTCGGCAAAGTCATGGATGTTCTTTTTCGTGGGATGGCGCCATTTGAAATCTTCCGGCACCGCGGCGGCAAATTTATGGGAATTGACGGTGACCAGTTTGACGCCGCGCTCGTGCGCCGCGATTGCCACGTCCACCGCGACCGGGTTCAGTCCGTAAAAGTTGACCAGAATCAGCGGATCGCCCGGTTTGACCTCGTAGTAGTTCAGGATGAACGGCGCCAGTCCCGTAACCTTGGCGGTAGTCGGGCCGGCGGTGATGATGTTGGTGCCGACCGGGAACATGGCGTTGATCTTGGTCAGGCCGCCGGCGCGCCAGAAGATTTCCATGGCGCCGATGGCGGAATGGCCGCCGGCGCCGAAGACGTGAATCAGGCGGTCCGCGGCATAGCAATCGGCGAGCAGTTCGGCGGCCGCGTCAATGTTGGCGGCTTCCTGATCCAGGATGTTGTTCATGATGCCGGCGATGATGGTTCCGTATTTTTGCGAAGCTGTCATGTCAACTCCTGTGATGATTGTCTGCTTCTTGCGTCTGTTTGCTGCTTTCCTTCCGTGTCTGTGTATTGAATTCGGTTCGAAAAGAACGGCGGCGATCTTACCCTGTCTGTCGCCCGTGGACGGGCGACCCTACGGGCGGGTTTGCCGGGAGCGGGGCAATCGCTAGATTAGCCCCGCCCACCGGCGCACCCGCATTCAGGGCAAGCTTGCCTTGTCTTTTCGAATCCCTTCGGGCTACCGAATTCAACACACGGGCGCATGGCTGACGCCTTATGCAACGCTCCGTGCCATAAAACCCGTGTCTTTACACAACACAAACTTTTTGCAAATCCAAACATAACCGCGGCTGACACACATCAGTTGGTAACAGGTGCGGAAAACCCGGTGGACTGCGCATCCTGGCCCGGCGCCGACAACCTGCGCGCCGCGTCCGTGACTATTTTGATGATTTTGCTTTCCAGGACCTGGAAATCTTCCGGCGGCATGCTGACGCCCAGGGCGGCCGCCAGTTGTCCGCGGCGATTGAATACCGGCGCGGCCATGGCGCGCACGCCGCTGCGGGTGAACTTCAGCAATACATACCCCCTGCGGCGCGATTTATTCAAAAAAGCGTCCAATTTGTTTTCGGTGCCCCAGGTGGTTTTCCCCTCTTCAAAAAAATCATGGTGCTGCCGGAAGGCCAGGCGTTCTTCGGGGGCGGAGAAAGCCTGGCAGAGCAGGGCGGTGGCGCTTTGATAAGGCGTCATACGGCGCTCCCGCGGCATCTGAATCAGCCCGGGAAAGTCGGGTGATATCCGAAAGAGGACATAAAAATCAAGATCGCGCGGTTCGACAAGGATCACCGTGGCCTTGGGCATTTGCGCGGCAATGGAGCGGACAGCCTGTTCGGCCCCCTGCCGCAGGGTGTTTTCCAGGTAGCGGTCGGTCAGGCGGAAGGCGGCTTCGCCCAGGCGATAGCGCAGGTCGCCGGGACGGCGCGCGAGGTATCCGCCCGCCAGCAGGGTGTTGAGGAGAATGTGGGCGGTGGGGGGCTTCAGCCCCATTTGCCCGGCGATATCCTTCAACGCTGCGCCGTCATGGGCCGCCGCCACGATTTCCAGCACTTGAAAACCGCGCAACACCGACTGCAGCACGCGTTCCGGCCGGACTTGATTGGCGTATTTAGTGCTTGCCTGCATACGAGAATAACAAATAAATATTCAATATAGTTGAATATATTTACCGGATGCGCGATTGTCAACAAAAAAAGGAGATCTTAAAACTCGCGTTTTTAGAAGGTTTTAAGATGGTATTACGACGGAACCATGAACACTGCGATCATAGGATCAAAGGCACAAAGGGGCAGAGGCACAAAGGGGCAAAGGCAATCCGACATGAACACCGAACACTGAACACCGAACACCGCCTCCTGCACACCGAACACTGCGATCAGAGGGGCAAAGGATCAAAGGCACAAAGGGGCAGAGGCACAGAGGGGCACTTAGTGCCGAACACCGAACTCCCTCACTGAACACCGAACGCTGCGATCAGAGGGGCAAAGGATCAAAGGCACAAAGGGGCAGAGGCAACCCGAACACCGAACCGTGAAAACCCCAAACACTGAACACCGAACACTGAACACGCCCCCTGAACACCGAACACCGTGTCTCGTCGCGGCCTGCCATGGTTACCGGCCGGCGCTGCCGGCAATCTCCACCGGCAAACGACCCGCCGGCGCAAATTCGCCATTGAGCGCTTCCGCCAGCGCCTGCTCGGATTGGCCGCCGTCGTAGGCGAACACGACACATGGCAGCGGCGGCAGATGGCGTGCGGCGTACGGGTTGCCCAAGATACACAGGACGGCGATTTTGCGCCGCAACCCGCTGATCAGCGCCAGCAATTGACGGGACAAGTCCGCCGTCCCCTTGTAGGAATGCGTAAAGGCGTCCGCCAGGAATACGATCCGGTCGCATGCCAGGGCCAGGTCGAGCGTTGCTTCCATTTCCGCCGGGTCCGGAGTTTCGCCGATGCCTTGCATGCGCGCGCCCGGGAATTTCCGGCGCAGCAGGCCGGCCATGGAGCCCGATGCGCCGCCGCCGCCGATTTCCGCCGTATCAATGATCGCCTTGCTCGACGAGGCAATGATGAACAATGTCCGGCTGGATTGCCTTGCAGCCAGC
>CAZYXU010000078.1:0-16280 GCA_964650945.1 uncultured Verrucomicrobiota bacterium
TTAAGATTCTGGACATAAAGACGATTGCGGACGATGTCAGCCCATTCCTGGAGCGCCCCCGGGACGCAGTTCTGCTCACCCGGGAGAATCTGTTGGGTCTGGTTAGCGATTCGAAATAGCACCGACCCGCCCCAAGGCCCCCACGGATACAACCCTGCAAATCAAGGACCGGCTCATCATTTAAATCCAAACAGTGTCCCTTGCGGCAGATATTCGAAACAGCCGATGTCCACCCGGCGGGTGAAATGATCCAGGCGCGGCCGGCCATCCAAATCCGTTGAATCGTCCATCCACTCCCGATAAATTCCCGCATTGATGCAGGGCGAAGTCTTGGTCAAGTGGTAATCGCCGCCGGCAAAACCTGTAAAAAGCGGGTCGTAAACCACGGTGCCGGTCATATAAGTGTCCGAATGCGGGGATGTGCAGCAGTTGGTAAAGGTGGGCGCGCCGGATAAAACCCGCCATTCATTGTAACCAGCGTCGCCCAGATTGCCCCAGAAAATGGTGTTTTCCACTTGGTTGCTGCCTTCGACGGCAAATACGCCGCCGGCGGTATTCAAGGCATGGTTGCTGACCACCGTGCAATTTTCCACCAGAACGTTCGTGCCGCGCGCTAAGTATATCCCGGCGCCATTCTGCTTGGCAGTGTTGTTGGCGATCAGGCAATTGCGCGCCACGCCGCCACGATCCAAGTACATGCCGCCGGCATAAGAGCTATAGGCGGTGTTGCCAATGATCCGGCAATCCTGAATCAGGCCTTTTTGCGCGCCCCAGGTTGTATTGTAAATACCGCCGCAGATAACGGCGGAATTGGATGCAATCAGGCAATTACTGACCACCATAATAGCGTCAAATGCGCGGAGGCCGCCGCCGACACTATAAGTTGGGCTGTCCGTGTTGGTGCAGCAATTGTCGGCAATTGTGCAGTTCATGATCTGCCAGGGGCCGGAGCCGTTATGACAAAATATCCCGCCGCCGGCATTGGAAGAGAGATTGCCGGCAATGATGCAGTTCCAAACTCCACCGGTCCCTTTGCCGACGGCACAGATGCCGCCGCCGCCCTGGTAAGCGCGGTCCCCATCCGAGCGAAACGAGCGATTGCCGGTGATGATGCAGTTGGTCACCACGCCGGAAATCAGATGAACACCGCCGCCGCGATGCCAGGTGCTGTTGGTGGAGTCGCATCCATTCGTGATGGTGAATCCCGCGATGGTGGCGCCATATTTATTAAGGAGAACGACGGGATTGATATTTGCGGGATAGTTGCCATTGAGGATTGTGGTGTTCCGATCCATGCTGCCGTCCGGCGCCCAACTCCGGAGCGTTATGGCATAATTTACTCCGGCGTAATTGGTAAGGCGGTAGGTTGCGTTGTTGGTCAGGTAAATCGTGTCGCCATTCCGTACGCGCGTAAGCACTTCGATCAGGTTGGTATGCGCGTCCGCCCAGTTGGTCCAGGACAGGGCATCGGTTGGGGTCGGACTGGAAGGCACGACATAGTAGTTGGTGGCCGCCGGCGCGACTGTGGCCGCCAGGCAGAAGACCGAAAAGACCGTGCCGGCGAGCGCGGCTTGGACATGACGCATCGTGAACAGACTCGCGTTAAAGTGGATGGTGTTTTTCATACGCATTTTACTTTCTCCAAAACTCATTTCGCGGCGCATAGCGCCGCTCCCACGCGGATTGCCTTGCATTCCGACAATTAGAACTACTATTATTGTTCCCTTATTTCAATTGTTTTCTCATATGGTTCGTCATTCGGCGAACTGCATCTTCCTTCGAGCCGGGGCACCCTCGCCCCGGTTCTGATCCAACGCTTGCCGGGGCGAGGGCGCCCCGGTTCCATCAAAGAATATTTTAGACAATTTATTGGTCATGATCTTTTCCGGACGCGGCGGCGGTCCGGGGGTTTTCAGGCTCCGTTTTTACCGCGGACTCAAGGGTGACCGTCTGGCTGGTGGAAAACGCCGTTGCTTTTTGAGCGAATTGCGCGCGAACCGCCGGCGGAAAATCCGGCCAGGCTGCCAATGAGTTGGCTGCCGCCTGCGCCAGATTTTGGAAGGCCCCGCGGGTTTCGTTCAGACGCGGCTCAAGGTCCGGCGCCGGGGCGGTCTTGGCCTCCGCCACGGTTTGCGCCAGAAAATATACCGCGCGTGTTGCGGCAATGGCAGCCGCCACGTATTCCGACTCGGCCTGCAGGTCCGGAGCGTTGATTGCGCGCGCTATTGTTCCGGCGTCCCGGGCGGCGTTGAGCATGGCGTCAAATCGGTCCGGCGCGGTCGTAATGGTTGCGCCCTCGAACCCCGCCCCGGGCATTTGCGGCGGTGCGCGCCTGCGGATGGCGTCGGTCATGGCGCCGGTATGGCGCAGTCCGGCAACTGCCGCCTGCTCCAGCGGCAGCATGGCGTTCATCCAAGCCAGGGCTTTTTCGATATCCTTATAGCCTTGTCGGGTCAGCCAGGCGCGCATAAATTCTTCCGGGGTGCGCCCGTTGACGTTCCACGACCATTCCGCGAGCATGGCCAGTGTATAACCAGCAAGGCTCATCTCCATGACGCCATCACCAACGCAGGCGGCGGAATACGATCCGGCATAATGATTATCCACCCAGCCGCGGATGGTGCTGCACGCGGTTTCCGGCGGGTTATTGAACCGGAACGGGCAGGCGCCGCGCCAATTCCAGTCAATTCCCAGCAGGAAACTGCTATGATAAACGGAGAGCCAATTGCCGGCCTCGGCATAGGCGTTGCAGGCGCGGCTGGCGCCATACATCTTTTCCACCTTGATGCCCGGATCGTCGGGGATCAGGTCAAGGCATTCCTGACAGTCAAGTTCGTACCAATTGGTGGGGTTTTGAATATCCTTCGACCAATAATCCGCCGGCAGATGCCAGGCGGATTGGATGGTGAGCAGAATGCGCCCGGTGAAATCCGGGTAGGTCTTGTGGGTTTCCTGAATGGCTTTTACCGATGCGGCGGTCTCAAGCTGGATTTGCCGCAATCGGCCATCCGGCAGCAGGCATTTTTCACAGGAGCAATAGCTGGGCTGGTATTCCGTCAGCCACAGGCACACCTCACGCACGCCTTGCTGGGCGGCGCTGAGCATCCATTCGGTCAGGTATTGCTGCAATAACAGACTCGATGCGCATGGACAGCGGCCTTCGGTCTGGTAGCCGGGGCGTTTGATTGACATAGGATTGCGCGCCGAATCGCCCTGTCCGGTCAGTTCGGCGGGAAAAAAATCCTTATTGACCACCTTTACCATCGTGCCGTCCGGCTGCTTCAGCCATAGGATGTCGCTGCGCCAGAAGTCGTAATGCGGACAATGCGGCATCAGATTAAATGCCCGCGCTTGAGCCGTGGCCATCAATTCCAGCGGCAGGGGCGGACAACGCGGGGCATCCGGGCGCAGGTCCATGCCATGCGATAGATGCTCAAAATTCAATTTCATTGCGGCGCGCCAGGCGATATAGCCCGGCGCCCGGATACCGGCATTCCAGGTGCCGCGCTCCGGCATGTCCGGCCAATCGGTGATGTTTACCAACGGGATGACGATGTTTGTCGCTCCGCGGAAAGGGGCAATCAACTGCTTGAGCGTCTGCACTCCATAATAAAGGCCGCGCTCGTCCAAGGCCGCGATCACCAGCGCGCTGTCATTTACGGTCCGGATCAGGTACGCCTGCTCGCGGTTGGGCAATCCGCGCAGCCGATGCGCGTCAGGAACATGGATGCCATTGACCTGGTTATCGGCGTCCGCCAAACCGAGGATGATGGAGATACTGGCGCCATCGGCGGTGGCCGGGGCGTTCGGAACATCGGCCTGGCCGAGCGCTTCCCGCAATTCAGCGGTTGCCTGCCGCGCGATTGCGCCGGCCCGCGGCCAAGCGTCAACAAAGATATTTGTGACTGCAGCGGTAAGTTTGCGCTCAATCCGCGCTTCCTTGGGCAGCGGGATCAGGTGGTCAAGCCATGCCCGGGCTTCCGGGCCGGCTACGGCCGCAATATTTCCCGCCGCCACCGTGATCATGCATGCCTGCGCAATGGTTGCCACTAATAGAGTGAAGGTCAATGTTTTCATTACGGTTCAAACACTGTGGCGGTGTCGCCGGCTTCCAGTTGGACGGCCTCCACCGAAAGCGTGCCTTGCTCACAAAGATAAATATAAAATAAGTTGTTGCTGGTCCAGTTGGGAGGGATGTTTTTTGTGATGGAACGCCGTTCCCAAGTTGTGCCCACCGTAAATGTCGTGCTGCCCAGCAGGCTGCTGCCTATTCTAACCTGTTTGGCGCCATCGGTCTTCAAATAGGCCGAGAAGGTGTAATTCTGTCCGCCGGCAACGGTATGTTGCGGCATGAGCCAGAAGTAAAATCCATTGGTCGTAACCGTCGGATTGATGACTTGCATGCACTGCGGTCCGCTATTTGCGGGCAAGCCCGTGGCGTCGGTTATTGTTGCCAGCCCCATGGCCTGGTTCGGCTCGCTAATGCGTGGATTTGGCGCCTTTATCGGCCAGGAATAGTCCGGCCAGTTCGGCAATGTGTTGTCTTCCAGCGTCGGATTTTGCATAAGGTTTTTATAACCGGTGCGGCCATATCTCGTGTATGGCGTTGGTTCCGGATTGACATCCGGTTGCGCCGTCATCTGAACTTGAATGGCCACCGGCTCGGGCAATGTGCCGGCGAACATGTATGCGCGGCGGCCGAATCCGGCCAGTTGATCGGAAAATTCGCCATTGACGGCGGTGGCGGAATATTGAGAAAACGGACAGGATACGGAAACATTGCCAAGTCCCGCGATGTTGAATGTAACATTCACCGGATGATGCTTGGCGTTCGCCGCCAGCAGGACATATCCGCCGGTATCCGCCTTGCGGAGGCAAAGATGGATGTCGGGATACATGCCGGCTGGTGGGTAAAAACAATCCGGGATATATGCTTGCGCGCTGGCGGACCATTCCGAATACGCGATATGCTGTTGAATATCCGGCGCCACCATAAAATCGGCCAGGACGTTTAGTTCATACGCCATATTGGTCAGCGCAATCCAGGAATCCCTGTGATATACCGTATAGTGCCAGAAAAGTATGCCCTTGGCGCCATGGATCAATGATAGGTAAGTCTGGCAATATTGCTCGTCAGGCAGGCATGCCCGCTTGGTGCAGCCGCTCCAAAATTGGCTCATGGGGACGATCCAGAGCGCTTTTTTGTCCTGCCGGGCGCGTTCGGCGGCATACCAGACCCGCCCCGCGACAGTATGCAAAGTTGCTGCCGGCGGCGTCCAATAGGGATCCACGCCCAGTATATCGCCCCAATCGGTATATTGGTCGCCTTCCGGTATGGTGGTGTAAAGACAAAAAGTCGGATGATAGCCATCGCGTTCGTTGGTCGCCTGATACAAATCCTGCCCGGCCGCCACTTGGTTGGAGTTCGGCTCGTCAAACGTATAATAAGCCAGCAAGTTGGGTTCGTTCCTGGCGTATTCCACGGCTTGGGTGATGATGCTCCTTTTGTCCGATGTATAGAGCGATGTGTTGTAAGGATATCCCATATTTTCAAGGTATCCCTGCGTGGTATAATGATACGCATCCCAAAAGCTTTGGTAGGGATAGGGGTAATCGTATGGCGCTATATTATATTTGTATATCCCGGCGAAACTCAATTCGTCATATGCCTGATGAGTATCTACCGCCAACAGCCCGGCATTGGCCGCCGCCTGCATATATGTTGCCGCTATTGCCGGATCGCCTTCCTTGAAGTTCCAATGTATGATAGTGTTGAATCCGGCGTCGGACACGGTGTTGAAATCGGCGGCCGCTGCGGCGGGAATGTTGTACATATACACGCCTATTGGGAAGAATGGTGCGCCATTGCGCAACACCCGGCCGTGTTTACGATCCACCTTGACTTCATACCCCGGCTTGGGCGCGCGTTTGGTTACATTGATGGTGGTCATAGCCAGCCGCTCCTGGATGCCGGAGTTCTTGCGTAACTCAATTGTGATGGCATTGACTCCAACCGGCAATAATGCGGCGTTGAATGGGACGTCCGTCTCCAATCCCGGGGTGACATGCGCGCCCAACTCGTTGCCGGCGCTGTTTTTGCTCACCAGATAGCAATTCGCGGCAAGCTCGCCGATAGCCGATATTTTCAGCTTGGCGACCGCGTATCCCTCGGATTCGTCGGTGTAATACGTTTGGTTGGCATAAGCCGAAAGCGGTTGCATGGCCAGAATTTCATCCGCGCTGAGCGCGCGGCTGTGCATGCGTATTTTATCCATATCGCCGAAAAAGTGATATTTCCCCGGGCCCCATGTGTATGGGATGCCGATCCGGTCGAGATGGAACTGGGTATTGGCCGTCACCGTGCTTTGCAGCGCGCCGTTGAGATAAAAACTCAAATATCCGGCGCCATCGGCCACATAGGCATGATGCGCCCATTGATTTTTATGCGCCAGGTATCCGGTGCTCATCAAAGTTGCATAACTCCCGCCATCCTGCCGGAACATTATTTTGCCGCCGGAAATGGTGGTAATGATGAATTGTTCATATCCGCCGATTTTGCCGATCCAGTATTCGTAGGTGTTGGTGGGATTGTCCGCCCAGCGCACCCAAGCGGTGAGCGTCCAGGGGTCCGTGCCAGTAAACGACAGATTGGGCGCGGTGGCGCCGCCTGTCCGGAAATCAACATAATCGTTATCGCCATCGAAATGCAGCGCATTGGTAAAGTAACCATTCTCCTCCGGATGGCCGGCCACCCGGGTTGCGCCATATATGGCGCCGACGTGGGCGTAGTCGGAAAAATCCTCGGCTATGGTTCCGACTCCCTCGTTCATATCCCACCAGCCGCGCGCGGCATGGAAATGATAAAGCGTGGCGACTTCTTCCGGTGTGAAGGCATGGTCGGCGATCAGTACGTCATCGAGCAAGCCTTCAAAATAAGGCGTACACCAGTTGGCGCCGATCCGGACGGGATTGGACGTGGTGCGTGGCAGTGAATACGCGGCATTGTCCGGATATATGCAAGTGTTTTGCAGCACACCGTTCAGATAGCCCTTGATCTCGCGGGTGGCCATGTTGCGCGTTACCGCCACATGCTGCCATTCTTTGGGGACAATCTTGCCCTCGGCAATGACTTTTGCGCTGTAATATTGACCTGAATTGTATTCTTTGCCCTGGATCAAAATAACGCATGAATCGAAATATTGCCAAAGTCCAAATTCACCGCCGTAACATTTATCCACCCACATGAACCGATTATATCCAACCGGGAGGGCGGCGGGTTTGACCCACAGCGCAATGGTCAGGTCGCCGGTGATCTGCAGCGCGGCATGATTCGGCACATGAATGTAACTGTTTGCCGTGCCATCGAAATACAAGGCGTTCATCCGTTGCCCTGGCATCCACCACCAGTTGTCGCCGGCCCAGTTGACCAATGTGCCGTCATGTCCGCCGTTGGGACTGTCGTCACTGGCTGTCATCCCGTTGGTTTCATCCAAACGCCAGTACCCCACAACGCTTGCCGGCGCGGATGTTATGACACACAACTGGCAAATCGGCAATACCGCCATCATGGCGATAATCCGGATCAACTTCGAGACGGTCATCATGGTGTTTCTCCTGCGTGGTTTGCGATCGGTAATACTCACGGCCAGGCCAACGTCTTCATCACCTCCCAACGCGGGTCCCGACCTCACGGAGAGCCGGGACCGCAATCAGCCTACGCAAAGCTTCGGCTCGACACAGCCCAATTTTGCTTTTATTTTCGCGGAAGCACCGCGAAAACAAAATTAACAATTACCGCCATTCCAGCATTACGGTTCATATTCCGTAGGCGCGGTGCCCTGTTCCACCTGCAGGGCATCAATCCAGACCGTACAGGACTCGCCGGGCTTGGGTGGGCGGATGTTGATCTGGAATGTATTCTGCCAGGCGACGGCGTTGCCGGGACCGATCTCGCCCACCTTGTGGTAGCGTTTCCATTCCGTATCAAGCACAACACTGCCGCCATCGCCAAACGCGGCGCCATTCCTTATAAAACTCGCGGTGGCGCCGGCGCGGTCGGCGCGCATGTACACGGACCACACAAATTGCATCGGCTTATCCTTTTGCGGCGCCAGCCGGAAGGCCAGACTATTAAAAGTGTTGCCGCCTTTAGCGCCCAGCCGGAAACAATATTTTCCTTCAAACGGCGCGGTTTCGTCCAGGCTCGCCAATGCGTCAGGCTGGCCGAAATACAAGCCGCTGCCCGGGTTGTAGTACATGGGGTAATAATCAGGTATTCCCGGCAAAGTTGGCGGTATCTCAAATCCCGGATTCTGGACCAGATTGCGCTTGCCCGGCCGGCCAGTCGCCGGGATGGTCTGCTCAGGCGTGACTGCCTCCGGATGCGGCGTCATGGCGATGGTGATGGTGGTGACATTGTCCTTGGTCCGTAGTCCTTGGTCGGTGGAACGTGTCGCGTGGCGTGTGTCGCGTGCTGTTTGGAATGTGTAGGCGCGGACGCCAAATGGCTCGAATTTATCTTGGAATGACCCGTCCCGGGCGACTGCCGACCAGGTTTTATCGAATAATTGACGTATTTGCTCCTGATTGCCAAGATTGGATAAGGTGAAGACGGCGTCCACGGGATATTCGCAGCGGTTGGCGGCAATCAGGACATATCCGCCGGCCGGATTCCGGAACAAGGCGGCTTGGATATCGTTGAAATTGTCTTTGCCGGCGTTCACTACCTGTTTGACGGCCGGGCTGACGACCATCGGCCCCAGAATTTCCAAGTGCCGGTTGACATTCTTGAATCCATCCACCGTGAATTGGTATTTGAAAGGATACGAGAAAAACCAAAGCCCTTTGGCGCCATGGATCAATGCTAGATATGTCTGACACAGATTTTCCGCCGGGCTGATTCCGCGTTTGTATATAAAGCTCCAGAGTTCGCCGCATGGCACGCTCCATACCGGATTGCGGCGCGGCGCGGCGCGGCGCCACGCCTGCGCCGTAAATTTGGATACGCGGTCAGGCCGCCCCGGCGGCACCCAATAAGGGTCCACAACCAGCACATCGCACCAGTCCACGTACTCATCGCCTTCCGGCAGATGGCAGTAATTAACCATCACCGGGTGGTAGCCGTCCACTTCGTGCAGTTTGCTGTAGAACTTCTGGCCGGCGGATATCTGGTCGTATTTTTCCCTGGGTACCGGCTCGTCAAAAATAAAGTATCCCAGTAGGTTTGGGTGGTTTTTTACCGTTGCGGCAGCCGTTAAGAAGCGTGGCATTTGCCGTGCTACGGCGTCTTCCCAAAAAGTTGTGCGTTCCGAAAAACTCATGTTTGCGAATTGTTTGTCGCGTATCAGGGCGAAATGCAGCCCTACCAGGTTTTGCCCGCCGGATGAATCCAGATAAGCCGCGTCGGCCGGCGGCTTGCCGCCATAACTCTCCATCCATGGCATTACCAGCAGATCATGCTTTTGCGCCAAATACAGATAGGCGGTATTGGTTGGGTCGAGCCCGCTCCCGCCCCATTTTGTATACGTGCTCATATAAAGGATGGCGTTAAATCCCATCTCGCGTACCGCGCGCATGGCATTATCCGTGTCATTTGAACCGTAAGAAGGTAAGTTTACGCCATGCAGGAAGAAGGGTTTGCCATTGCGCAGGATCAGTCGGTTTTCATGATCAATCTTCCACTCGCACCCGGGATTGGGCGGGCGTTTGGTCAATTCCAAGGTTTGGGTAAACATGCGCGTATTGTCCGCCCGCAGCAGTTGCACGGTGATCGTGGTTGCGCCAAGGGCGACGGATGCCAGAGGGATATGTAACTGTGACTCGGCCTGCAGACTGGTGGGCAGCGGACGCCCAAACAATTCGCGACACCAGTTCCAAACTGATTTTGGGCTCTGTCCGGATTCGGCCAAAATGCAATTCTGATCCGAATCATTTGCGTTTTTGCTGGTAAAGTCTGTGCCTGTTCCGGCAGAACCGCGGTCATCTTGCTTCGTCCTTTGGACTACGCCGGACAAGCCGCCCGCGGCTACAGTTGCGGAACAATTGCTGCCGGTATGCGAAGGCTGGAAGCCTTCACTACAAGTTTTTGCAACCAGTTTCATGTCTTTTAACGATGCTTCCGGCAGGCCGATCTGGCAGATTACCCGGACTTGTTTTTCATCGGTGTAGTACGAGCGGTCCAGATAGGCTGAGAAGAGCGTGTTCAGCGCGGCCATATCGTCATCCGCCAATGGCTCGGATTGCCATAACTCGCCCGTTGCCGCATCGCGCAGGCGCAGTTGACCCGTCCGCGCGGCGAATCCATCGGCCGGGATGGCCATGGTGATTGCCGTTGTGCCGGGCGTGCCGACCAGGTTCACCGTCCGTTCCGTAATGCGCGGCTGGCCATCCGCCGGCCGATCTTCGTATTCGAGTTTGACCTTCCCCGCTGCTTTACCGAATTGCTTTAAATCAAACGCCACATCATAAAAATAATTTCCGGCTTCTCCGCTGTAGGGACTGACTCGGAATTTTTCTACATAAGGCAGGAATGTGGATGAGACTTTCAGCTTTTCCATGCCTTTGACTGGAATAAAATGTTCCGGCTCGTCAAATGAGGTCTTCAGCGGCGCGGCGGACAGGCTTTCCCGCTCCGTGGTGGCGATATTCACCGCCACGTCCCGGGTGACCACCACATAGCGCGTTGCCAGCAGGTTAATTTTGGCTTTGGCCAGCTTGCCGGCCGGGGTCAGCAGCGCCAGCGGAACGGCTATTTCGGCAGTCCAGCCGTCCTGATTGTCCCGCACGGCCGACCGCCAGGGAATGTTCCAGGTCTCCACCTCATGCCGGCCTTTGACCGCGCCCTGGTTGCGTAAAACTTTCTGTTCGCGCCGGGCATTGGCGCGGTTGAGTTTAAAATGGTAATAAACCGCGCCGGCCGTGCCGGGGTCGAATGAAAGTTTTACGCAGTCTTCGCGCTGGACAAAATCGTCATGCCGGGTGAATACCGGCGCCTGCCTCTGGGCTTCCGGCTGATGAATGTCGTAGGCCGCGTAAAGCCATTGATCGTCAAATGTAACTCGTATTTTATGATCCGGGCTGGCTTTGCCGGGAGTTTCCAGAATGTGCAGTTGGTCAATAACCGCCGGATCTTGCCAACAGGCGTCATCCAGCCCGCCGTCAATTTTCGGTGGTGTATTGGCGCGTCGGAGATTCAATTCACCGGCGCGGGCGCCGTTTATGGCGCCAACCGCAAACATGATTGCAATGGCTGCGGATTTTATCGTTTTTTTCACGGCGTTCTTCTTGATGTGATGTTTTTACATTGACACAGAAATGATATCCTAGCCGCCGATTTAAATAAATGGTTTGCAATGACAAAAACATGGATTATAGTGACAGCATGGATCTTTTGGGCGAGGTGGGTAAAACAGTTAATTTGCGTTGTGTACGCCTGGGCGATTTGCCCCGGGCGACGCCTTTTCCTTTCCAAGTCGGTGCCTTGGGGTATATCAAGGACAACTGGCATAATGAAGAGCTTGTATATGGCTCTGTTACTTTTGCGCTGGTGTTCAGCACCCCCGGCGGTATGCTTCACAGGATGATTAACGGTCGCGAGGTGCGGGAACGTTGTCCCATGTTCCACATTTCGCGTCCAGGCAATCATTGGCGAAACCTGTCACCGGACCCCTGGGATGAAATTTATTTTGTATATAAGCCGGCGGCGCTGCCGGCTTTTGAGGGGTTTGGTTGCCAAGTTCCGAAACGCCATGATGTCGTCATCACTCCAATTCTGGTGGATATGCTCCGCAAATTGATAAAATTGGTAATCAACCATCAGGTGGCCGGCAATATTGACCGGATAGATGCACTGTCCTTTCGGATCATACAGGAGTGTTTGATTACAGCGACGGTCCCGCCGGATGACAATCCCCTTGATGAACTGGTCAAAGAGGTGTTGTCGTTAATCCGGTTGAATCACCGGTCGGTGATTAATTTAAAGCCTTTTTTGCGGAAACGCGGGGTGGGATATCGCACGTTTCTGCGGCGTTGGCATACGGTAACAAAACAAACTCCCAGTCAATACGCTCTGGAATTACGGATGGCGGAAGCGCGTGAGATGTTGAGAGAAACCGGCGTGAGCATCAAATCCATCGCCGACGAACTGGGCTTCATTGATCCGCTATATTTTTCCAGGATATTCCGAAATAAGGTTGGCATGTCGCCATCCATATTCCGGAAAATCAAGGTCGGAGACATGGCCGAATAACAGGATGTAGTTGTTTTGCATCTGCCGGCATGCCGGCGATCGCCACCCGCAGAGTCATCTGGACTGTACTAGCGCCGCTGCGTGGCGCAATTAGATGCCGGAAATCGTTTGGCCCATGACCCGTGGTCGAACCACGATAACTTATTAATATCTTAGCCATCTCTACAATGGCTAACATGTTCGCCAGAGAGTATTTACCGTGGTCCGACCCCAAGGCCCGCTCACAATTTCTTATAGAACCACGCTGGTCACTGCATATCCACCCGACGACAACCTGACCCGCCACTCGCCGGTGGCCGCTTTATAGACCGCCGGATCGGCCAGGCCATCGCCATCATAATCCGCCGGCATGGGTACAAGTCCCGGCCCGCCCAGGAATGCTGAGAGCGTGGTTATTGCATAGCCGCTCGCGGACAACCGCAACTGCCAGCTTCCCGTCGCTTCCTCGTAAACCGCCTGGTCCGCCTTGCCGTCCCCGTCAAAGTCCGCCGGACAAGGCCCCCAGCCCACTTGCCCCAGCGCCTGGGGCAGTTGCGATACGGCATAGCCCTTGCCGGACAGCATGGCTTTCCAGGTCCCGGCGCCTTCGGCATAGACTCCCGGGTCAGCCTTGCCATCCCCGTCAAAGTCCGCCGGACACGGGCTCCATCCGGTCCCTCCCAGCGTCCCCGGGACCGACATTTGCGCATACCCGCCACTCGACAGCATCACTATCCATTTGCCGGTGGCCTCGGCATAGACCGCCGGATCGGTCTTGCCATCGCCATCGAAGTCGGCGGATGCCGGAACATATCCCGGCCCACCCAGCAACCCCGGCAGTTCCAGCGGCGCATAGCCGGAGGCGGATAACCAGATTTTCCAGGTTTTCGTGGCCGGGTTATACTGAGCCGGATCAGCCAGGCCGTCGCCGTCATAATCGCCCACAATCCGCGGACTGGTGGTGCGCCGCCAGCCCCGGTCGGCAGCGCTGAACGCGCTGGTGGCCACGCCGCGCCGGGCCTTGACCCAGTAATAATAAGTCGTACCCGCCGTTGCGCCGCGATCGTCATAAGGCGCGGCCGCAACCGTGGCCACAAGTCCCGCCGTTCCGCTGGCATTAACCGTGTTGCGGAAAACCTGGTAGTTCGTGGCGCCGCCCACGGCGTTCCAGGTGACGCGGATCTTATCGGGGTAGCCCGCGTCGCTGGCGCTGACGCCGGTGGGTGCGGGCGCGTTCCGATACCCCGAGTTCGCAGCGCTGAACACGCTCGCGGCCCACTGGTTGGTGGCCTTGACCCAGTAGTAATACAGCGTGCCGGGCGTTGCGCCCGTGTCATTATAAGCCGCGCCGGCCGAGCGGCCCAGCAGCGCGGCCGCAGCCGGATTATTGGCCGTGCCGCGCCAGACCTGATAGCCCGCGGCGCCGCCGGAGGCCGACCAGGTGACGCGCACTTTGTCCGTATAAGCGCCGTCGCTGGCGGCAACCCCCGCGGGCGCGGCCGGCGCCACAATGAATGTCGCCGGCGCCGATGTCGCCATCAGCCCCGCGTCATCGCGCGCCCGGGCAGAAACGGAGTGAGTGCCAACGCCTGCATTGTAAACATACGTGTAAGGATTGCCTGAACTGGCCGACACCCCGATCAAGGTCGCGCCCGAGTAAAATGCCACCTGCGTGACGGTTCCCGCCGTGTCCGTCACCGTGGCCGCCAGCGTCACATTCGCCGGCGGGAGGAAGACCGCGCCGTTCGTCGGAGCGGTCAGGGACGCGGTCATGCCCTGCACCTGCAGGTAAACGGCCGTGTTGGAATAGACAACGACCCAGCGGCGATCGGCGCCGATCGCCGGCAGATTCGTGCCGGAGAACACGCCCGAGCGCGAGGCACAGGAGACGATCGTGAATGCATCCGTCAATGCCGGGATGAATCCGTTGGTAAGGGCAACGTTCAGCGTCCCGTTCAGAGCCGCGCTGCCGGTGATGTCCAGCCGGTCATGCTGGCTGCCGGCCGCCCGGCCGCCGATCTCGATATCCAATGCGCCGGCCGCGCCTTGCGAATAGTTCCCGGCAATGTTCAAAATCCCCGCCGAAAGACCGGGGCTGACCGTGGCGGAACTGGAGAGGGTCCCGGCTACCGTCAACGTGCCGGTGCCCTCCAGCAGTCCCGCCTGGAGCGTGAAGGCGGGAACTGAAAGATCCCCGCCGTTCAGCCGGAGCGTGCCGCCCGTATGGGTCAGGCTGTTAAATTTCAGTGTCCCCGACCGGGACTCCACCATGCCGCCGTAGTTGTAAAAGGTACAGGCCACCACGGAAGTGCCGCTGCCGGCTGACTTGCAGAGCGCGCCATAATTATGCACCTGCCCGCTCCCGCTGATATTGGTGCCGTCCGGCTGGATGTCGTACAGGGCGTTGCTGTAATTGTAGAGACGCGTAGCACTCCCTGCGGCCAGGTAAAGGTTTCCCGCCCCGGTATGCCGGATGGTTCCATGATTATAGACATCGCCGTAAAGCGTAACTTCCTTGGTCGCCGGCCCATCCATGAACATCAGGCCGTCATTTTGCAGGTAAGACCGGTTCAGCCGGCCGCCGCGCCAGTACAGCCCGTTTGGCAGGTCAAACGTAACCCGGGAATCATCGCCGAACACGCCGCCGGCGATCTGCACGATGCCCGACCCGGACCCCGTAAAAGTGCCGTAATATTTGACGCCGGAGGCGCTGCCGAACAGGTCCAGCGTGGCCCCGGCGGCCACGTCTAAAACCCCGTTGGAGCGCGTGCCGGACGCGGCCAGCACGAGCGTGCCGGTCTGCACATTGATGGTCCCGTTATCATGATAGTAAGCACTGCTGATCCATGAGGTACCGCCGCCGACGGATTTCATGAGCGTGCCATAATTATGCACCTGCCCGCTCCCGCTGATATTGGTGCCGTCTGACTGGATGTCGTAGAGGTTATTGCTCTGGTTGATCAGACGGGCGTCCCCATCGATCAGCGAGAGGTTCCCCGCCCCGGTATGCCGGATGTCCCCGTTGTTGATGAGCTGCCCGTAATACCGGACCGTCTTCGTCGCTGCGCCGTCCAGGAACATCAGCCCGTCGTTTCGCAGGAAAGACCGGTTGATATTGCCGCCGCGCCAATACAGCCCGTTTATCAGGTTGAATGTGATGTCGCAATCAATGCCGAGCTCGCCGCCGGCAATCTGCACGACGCCCGACCCCGACCCGGAAAATGTGCCGCGATATTGAGCTCCAGCGCTGCCGAACAGGTCCAACGTCGCGCCGGCGGCCACGTCTAAAACCCCGTTGGAGCGGGTGCCAGCGCCATTCAGAACGAGGCTTCCGGTCTGGACCTCAATTGTGCCGTTGTAGTTGTTGAATGCGCTGGCAACCACCGAGGTCCCTGCGCCAGCCGACTTGCGGAATGTGCCGTAATTGCAGAAATAGCCCATGTCCGATGTGAAATTGGTGCCATCCGACTGAATGTCGTAAAGGGCGTTGGTCCAGTTATACAGGTAGGCGGTGTTCGGGTTGCCATTGAGCGCAATCGCGCCCGCCCCGGTGTGCCGCATGGTCCCGTGATTATGAAGTTGCCCGTAATAGCGGATGGTTTTCAGCGCCGGGCCATCCACCAACATCAGGCTTTGATTGTGGATGTAGGCCGCCCGCAGCGTGCCGCCGCGCCAGTACAGCCCGTTTGGAATATCGAACGTAACGTCCGAGTCCTGGCCGATCTGGCCGCCGGCCAATTGAACAATCCCCGATCCCGTACCGGTAAAGTGACCGTGGTAGAATGGGCCGGCGGCGCCGGCGAGATCCAGTGTGGCCCCGCCGGCGACGTCGAATACGCCGTTGGAACGCGTGCCTTCCGCGTTCAGCATGAGGGTTCCGGCCTCCACCTCGATCGTACCGTTGTAATGATTGAACGTGCAGGCAACCACCGAGGTGCCCGCGCCGGCCGATTTGCGCAGCGTGCCGTAATTGTTGAAATGCCCGTAATTCGCGGTGAGATTGGTGCCGTCCGTTTGGATATCGTAGAGGGCGTTGGTCCAGTTGTACAAATAG
>CAZYXU010000079.1:0-16257 GCA_964650945.1 uncultured Verrucomicrobiota bacterium
TGGCGTTGGCGCCGGTCATGTAAAACGCCCGGCTCTTCTGCTGCGCCGCCCAGAGCGTATCCGCTTCTTCCACCGAATGCACGGTGGGAATATCGCTGATGACGTGAATATCGCGCGCGAGCGCCTTGGAGGCGAATTCCGCGTGCAGATGCGCCGGGGTTTCGATCAGCAGCGCGTCCATGGAGACCTCCTGAAGCATGCTGTCGAAATCTTCGTAACACGGAACACCGGGGAATTTTTCGCGCGCGCAACCAAGAGCGTGCGGGTCCTTGTCGCAAATAGCCGCGGGCTTGACGCCCTCAAAAGCGGTGGTTGCCAGGCGCAGCAAGCCAGCGCCGCGCCCGCCGCCCAGATCGTTATTCGTGACATTCTGCCCGTAACCCACCAGTCCCAGTTTGATTTCCTGCGTCATAATTCATTCTCCTGAAATGCCCGCAAACTTATTTTTTCCCAATAATCAAACGCGCCTGGCCCACCATGCACCAACCCCAGTTATATTGCGCCGCCATGGCCTCCGCCGCCGGGCCGGCTTCGCCGCCGCCGGCATCATCCTTATAGTCGCCCAGGGTGTTCGCAATAACCATCACATTTTCACCTTGCGCCAGAATCCCGGCTGGAATTTTGTAGGTCCGCCAACCCCATTTATTCTTCGGGTATACCGCCGGGCCGGCAAAGATATTTTGCCCGTTGACGGTTATTTCGATTTCGGCGATTTCCGCCTTCTCGTTGTCCAACCCCTGCAATTCCAATTCAGCGCCATCAACCGGCGATTGTTCCAGCGTGAAATATGCCCTTACCTTTGATTCCGGCGAGCTCCTGCGCCTGATTACTGCCGCCGGCTGCCCTTGATATTTGTCGTAATATTTCGATCCCAGCCAGGCCTTGGCCGGCAATTCGATACCGTTCTCGACTTGCTTCTGCAAGTAAACGCGGGTTTTGAGGATTTTGACCGGATCGGCCAGAAAGGCGTCTATCTTCTTGTCATTATACCATGTATATGGTCCGCGGTCGAAATCCAGTGTACCGGTCGTCTGGTACAGCCACTCGGAAAACGGCACCCGCCAGCCGGCGTAAGGCTCCCGGCATTTACTTGCAAGCCTGACCAACTCCGCCATCTTCGTGGCATAATCCTCGAACAACTCGTCGGGAATAGTCGGATAAAGGGCGATATATTCATTGATATATGCGTATAATACCTTGTATTTTTCCGTGTGGATTTTCAGTAAAACCAATTCATTGTCAGCGGCGGCTTTTTCCGCCCGCGTCAGTAAATCCAGCGTTTTGGCGGCATATTTCAACGGCATGCGCCGGAACCGATGCACATTGACTTCACGATACAGCCGCCATTTAACCGCATCCGCCACACACTCCCGGACAAAGGCATGATGCATGTCGAAATATTCGCGCATGCATGGCGCCGCCGCGCCGAAGATTTGCGGCATGATTTCATCAATCATGGGTTCCACGTCGGCATCCGGATCCCAGATCAGCCGGCCGGAAGTGTAAATAGTGGTTTCCGGGAAATCGCCGCGCCAGCCGCAATGATAAAATCCACGAATATCCTTAGACGCCGCCATTTTCAGTTTTTCGGCATTCTCATACGTGTTTACCGGATACAGGAAAAGCGTCAGATTGGTCCCGGTAAATGCATTCCATTCATCCAACAATCGCATGCCGCGTTGGTTCTGCGGGCAGTCGGTCGCCTCCCACACCGGCCAGGAAGAGCCCCAGAAGGCATATTGGACGGCTACATTCGGATGCAATTTTTCACGCAACGGCAAATCCTCACGGCCTTTGCCATAAGCCAGAATTACAAGTTTGCGGTCGGGATGTTTTTTGCTGGTAATCGCCGCCACCGCATTGGCATAGGCAATCAGGCGATCGGTTAATATTTCCTTGCCCGCATCCAGCGCCGTACACATATCGCATTCGCACCAGCCCATGCCGTCGCCCTGGGCAATGCTGAAATATTTGGTATGCGGATACATATCCATTAACCGCATGATTCTTTCAGCCACATGCTTTTGCAAGGCTGGATTACCGAGACATAAATTCAGGTATCCCAGCGTCTCCTGCAACCGTGGATCGCCCAGCCGTTTCCCTTTGACCATGGCGTAATAATCCGGATGCGATTCGGCATACATGTGCAAGGGCGCCAGGAATTTCGGCGGATGCACCCAGCCGCCGCTGCCGGGGGGACTCGCCTTATCGCTCGGCGCAACACAGGTTTCCGGATACAAAAATCCGTATTTCCATGGCGACCAGGTTTGATCCTGCCCGCCCACACCATCCGCCCACTCGAAGGCCGGTTGTCTGGCAATATCCATGGCCGGTATTTCCAATTCGTGATTGGTTCTGACGGCAAACACCTTTGGCGCGTAAAATTTCGCTCCGCACAGCTCCGAGAGATACATCGCACCAGCCAGCACTCCGGCGTCATTGCCGCCGATCAAGTCCACCTTGCCATCCGCGCAAGTAATTCTAAAACCGTTGGCATCCGGCTCGCCTGGCGGCGCGGACTGCCCACCGGTAATAATATTCCACCAACGTTTAATCGGACGCGGCGTCGGAACATCGGGAATCATTTTCTTCAGGTTGCTTATCCGGATATATCCGCCTTCACCCGCTACAGGTTTGCCGGAAAACACCGGCAACCGGACACCCGACACCAGGTAAACATTCACCTGCAACTCATGCGCCGCCAGACACTCCACCCAATTGGGATTTTCCGGCAAACAGATGCCGCGCGCTTCCGAATTTCCGAGTCTGACCGTCCCCGCCACCGCCGGCGTCGGAAAAACGGCCGTAACGCGCAAATTACTGACGGATAATTTTGCGCCGGCAGGCACCCGGATGGCCATGCAGAATCCATAATGGTTGGTCGGCGTGACCGACAATTCCAAATCTTCCCAGGCGTCCAGTTTGCTGTTGGCCAGCGTATAATCAATGCACCCTTTGATTTGGTCCCGCGGCCGTAATTGAACCCGGCCTTTGCCGCCCTCCGACATCATGCGGCAGGAAATTTTATATGCGGGAGAGATGTCGTCAAACATGTCAAACTGCATCAATGTGGCCGGCCCGGCGACCGTCATCCCGCCATCGAAAAACTCCACCTGGCCAAGCCCTTCGTCAAACGTGTTCGTCACCACCGGCCAATAAGTCCAGTCCTGCGGCCCCTGCCGGTCGAGTCCCGACTGGAATGCCGCATTGCGCACCAGGTTGACTTCATATTCCGCCGGAACGGCGGCAGCGGCGCATGCAAAGCAAATCATTCCCAACAGACAGTCTGTCATTCGTGTCATTTTTATTTCCTGTTTGAAGTGATCCTGCGTTGTACGTCCACTTTTCTTCTTCGTGCCCTTCGTGACCTTCGTGGTTAAATATTTCCGGCATCTCTCTTATATGGCGCTTACATCTGACTCCAGGGATAGACAATCCGCGTCAATTCCCCGCCATTACGCGCGGACTCGGCGGCGTAAATCCCGGGCAGGGTCATCCGCAGTCCCTCGCGCAGGCTGATCGGCGACGGCCCGCCCGCGCGGACGGCTTCGATGAAAAGCTTCCACATGGCATAGTCAATCCCGCCATGTCCAAGGTTCTTTTGGGCGGCGAATTCCGGGCGGGTGTCGTCTATCGGCAATTCCATCCAATTGTTATAACCATAAAGATCGGTGGAATAGAAGAGCGTCCGTGGCCCTTCCATCTGGTCTTTACGGAATGTGCGGTAATTAGGGGTGCGCTCGAAACAGCCCTTGGTGGTGAAAAACCGGTAACTGTGGTGCCCGCCCCGATAGTTGTTAATAAACGAGGTCAGCAACCGGACCACCACATTTTTTTTCGTGCGGAACAAGGCGGCCATGGCGTCATGCTGGCCCTCCTGCCGGTTGACATGGCTGCCGGTGTCAAAGCAGGAGACCCATTCCAAGTCTTCATCAATCAGGCGCAACACCGGACCCAGGGAATGGGTGCAGTAGCGGATGGGTTCCATGTTGGCGCGCCAGGGAGTGTCTTTCCACAAACTTCGGCAGTCATGGATATAGGCCGCCTCGATGTAGTAAGCCTCGCCGAACAAGCCGCGTTTTTTTAAATCCACGGCGGTGTCAATAAATCCCGCCAGGTTGGCATTGGCGCCGGTCATGTAAAACGCCCGGCTCTTCTGCTGCGCCACCCAGAGCGCACGGGCTTCCTCCACCGTATGCACGCAGGGAATATCCGAGAGCACATGAATGTTGCGTTCCAGCGCCTTGACGGCAAAACCCGCGTGTAAGTACGATGGGGTTTCGATCAGCAGCGCATCCAACGGGACTTCCTCAAGCATGGCGTCGAAATCGGCAAAATGCCCGGCATCGGGAAAATCCCTGCGCGCGATGTCCAGCGAATGCGGCGTCACCTCGCAGATGGCGGCAGCCGTCACGCCCTCGAAATTATTCGCCGCCAGTTTCAACAATCCGGCGCCGCGCCCGATGTTCTTTTCCGGATTCGAGCCATACCCGACAACGCCCAGACGTATTTCCTTGGCCATAATTTATTCCCGTGAGTTTCTTCAAACCATTCCAACCGGAAAAAAGCAGCAGCACCGGATCATTTAATGTTAAATAACGCGCCATGCGATAAATATTCATAGCATCCGATATCAACCAGTCCGGAAAACCGGTCCAACCGCCGGCGGCCGTCCAAATCCACAGCCGCCGCCATCCAGGGTTGGTTCGTGCCGGAATTGATGCCGGGCGAGCCGCGCAATAACCGGTAGTCGCCGTTCCCCGGATCGGAATATTCCGGATAATTGGTGATATTATTGTTCCCGCTCAGGCCGGGTGCGCAGCAATTGGTCATGAAGGCGTTGTCAAGATTAACGTCGCCATTGGAGTTGGAATAAATTATCGTGTTGAAAGCGGCAAAGGAATACGGCGTGGTTGTCCATTGATGCATACCGCCGCCAATGGGCGAGGTATTGCCGGCAACGGTGCAGTTATACAACTCGCCGAAATGCATGTCCGCCACATTGCCGGCAAATATGATCGCGCCGCCGCGGATAGCCGCCGCATTGCCGGCGAACAGGCAGTTGTAAATCTTTACGCTCTGATTGGAGTTCGGACGGTATATTGAAAGGCCTCCGCCATAGCCGGAAGAATTATTGAGGATCAAGCAATTTGAAATAACCGGATACAAAGGAGCGGCGGGGATGCCGATGCCGCCGGCGTAACTGCTTGAGGAAGCCACATTGCCGGTGATAATGCAATTAATGATCCGCGGACTGTCGCCCGCGATGCTAATGCCGCCGTAACCATTGGAGCCGGTATTCCCGCTGACCAAGCAATGGTTTAAGACAGCATTACCTCGCAAATCACACCCGCCGGCAGTATTTTCGCCCCAGTTTGACGCAATCCGGCAATCATGAATCGTCCCGCCATCCGCGCGGATTCCGCCGGCGCTGCGAATGGACCGGCAGTTGACGACGACACAGTTAGATACCGTGCCACCGAGCATGTAAATCCCTCCGCCATCGCTGCTTGGCGCGGTGAGATACCCGTTGGTAACAGTTACATCCGCCAGGAACGCATTCGTGTGATTTAAATAAAAGCAACGCACGGCATGGTTGCCGTTCACGCGGACATCCGCCGGATCGCCGGTGAACCCGCGCACAATCCTGTCTCCCACCGTGACCTGCGACGACAGCAGGTAGAGTCCATTGCTGATCAGTACCGTATCGCCGGCTGCCGCCGCGCTGACCGCGGCCTGGATATCGGTTGCCGCCGCCGTCCACCCGTTGGAGAAAGGTGAAATGTGGCCGCCAGCCTGCGACACATAATGCGTGTCTGAGAAAGCCGCAGTCATGGCAAGGCATGTCAATATGGCGAGCATACCGCTTGTGACGCGAACACATGAGAACATAATTCTTTCCTCCTGTAACGATTCGTTTTTTAAAGAATCCAGGTCCGGTTTCCGGTTAAGCGTGACGTCTGTGTGTAAGTTTGTGGGTGCGTGAGTTTGTGAGTACGACAAGGACTGGGATCGCCACACCCACACACCCACACACTCACGCACCCACACACTCACATACTCACACCCCCACACACTTCCACACCCACACACTCACTTACTCACACACTTATTTTTTCTCAAAAATCAACCGCGCCTGGCCCACCATGCACCAGCCCCAGTTGTAATTCTCCGCCATGGCTTCTTCCGCCGGGCCGGCCGCACCGCCGGTGATTTCCCCTTTATAGTCACGCATCGTATTCTCTATTGCAATCATATTTGCGCCCTGATGTAATACTTTTTCTGGAACAGCATATGTCTGCCAGCCCCAACTGTTTTTAGGGTAATCAACCGGCCCGGCGAATATCTTTTGGCCGTTAATGGTGATCTCAATTTCGGCGGGTTCCGCCTTTTCATTGTTGAGCCCCTGCAGCTCCAGCTTGAGGCTGCCGCCCGGCAATTGGTCCAGTTGGAAATACGTTTTCACGCGGGAGTCGGGTGAACTTTGGCGCCGCAGAATCACGGCCGGCTGCCCCTGGTAATTATCAAAATAGCGCGAACCCAGCCAGGCCTTGGCCGGTAGTTCGAGCCCTCCCTCGATTTCCTTCTGCTGGTAAACCCGGGTTTTAAGGGTTTTGACCGGATCGGCCAGGAACGCCTCAATTTTTTTGTCGTGATACCACGTATAAAGTCCACGGTCGAAATCCAGCACGCCGGTAGTCTGGTACAGCCACTCGGGGAACGGCACCCGCCAGCCGGCGTACGGGACCCGGCAAGCACGCGCCAATTTTACCAATTCCGCCATTTTTGCGGCGTAATCGGCAAATAAATCATCCGGGATATCCGGATACGCGGCGTTGAATTCATTGATATAGGCGTATAACACCTTGTATTTTTCCGTATGGATTTTCGCCAAACCATACTCATCGGCGCCCGCCGCCAGTTCGGCCTGGTTCATCAGCGCCAAGCCCTTTGCCGCATAAGTCAACGGCAACCGCCGGAATTGATGCACATTGACCTCCCGATACAGCCGCCATTTCACCGGATCCGCCACACACTCCCGGAGGAAGGCATGCTGCATGTCGAAATATTTTCGCATGTACGGCGCCGCCGCCGCGCCGTAGATATGCGGCATGATTTCGTCAATCATCTGCTCCACATCGGCGTCCGGATTCCAGATCAGGCGGCCGGTGGTATAGAGCGTCACCTCCGGAAAATCGCCCCGTAACCCGCATTGATGGAACCCGCGGACACCCTTGGCCGCGGCCATTTTCAGCTTCTCGGCATTCTCATGCGTGTTCACCGGATACAGGAAAAGCGTCAGATTGGTGCCGGTGAAGGCGTTCCAGGCATCCAGCAATTTGAGTCCGCGTTGATTCTGTTCGCAGACAGTCGCCTCCCAAATCGGCCAGGATGACGGCCAGGTGGCGTAACCGATTGCCACATTGGGATGCAGCCTGGTTTTCAGAGGCAAATCCTCGGTTTTCGCGCCATAGGCGAAAATCAAAAGTTTGCGGCCCGGATGTTTTTCCTGCAGCAATGCCGCCACGGCGTTGGCATAGGAGAGCAGCCGGTCGGACCAGCTTTTATCGCCTGCATCCAGCGCGCGGCATTGGTCGCATTCGCACCAGCTCTGGCCATCTCCCTGGGCAATGCTGAAATATTTCGTTTGCGGATACATGTCCATCAGGCGGCCGATGCGTTCCGCCACAACTCGCTGCAAGTCGGGATTGCCGAGGCACAGATTCAAATAACCCCAACTTTGATCCAACTGTTTATTGGAACCATCCACAACGCGTTTGCCTTTCACCAATGCGTAATATTCCGGATGGCTTTCCGCATAAAGACAGGGTGGCGCCAGAAAAAGCGGCGGATGAATCCACCCGACCGCCGAAGCATCGGCCTTATCGCAAGGCGCAACCGTCGAGTCAGGATGAACATAACCGTATTTCCAGGCCGAAAATGTCTGATGCTGGTCAGCCGGCCCGGTGGTCCATTCAAATACCGGCTGGCGGCTGACATCCAGCGCCGGAATTTTCAACACGGGATTGGGGGTCACGTTAAAAACCCGTGGCGCGTAGAACTTTGCACCCAGCAATTCCGACAAATGCAGCGCTCCAGCCAGCACTCCGGCGTCATTCCCGCCCACTACATCCACGTTGCCGCCGGCGCAGGCGATCCGGAAGCCGTTGGCTTCCGGATCGCCCGCCGGCGCCGGCCGCCGCGCCGGCTGGTCCGGAATCATCTTCTTCAGGTTGGCCATGCGGATGTAACCTTTTTCACCAGCGGTTTTGACTCCGGCTAAAACCGGCAATACCGCGCCTGATATCCGGTAAATGTTAACTCGTAATTCATGCGCGGCAAATTGTTCCGCCCAGTTGGGGGCGGGCGGCAAGCGGATACCGCGCGCCGTAATATATTCGCCGTTATCGTTGATCGAAACCCGTCCGGCCGCGTCAGGGTTCAGCGCCGCGGTGATTTTCAAGTCGCTGACGGACAACTTGACGCCCTTGGGAACATGTATTTTTACGCAAAACCCATAGTGATCCGTCGGATTGACGCCAACCGCAAGATCCTCCCAGGCATCTAATTCCCGATTGACGAGGCTGGTATCGCGGCTCACGCCGGTTTTCCTGTCGCGGATGCGCATGGCCACATACGCCCCTTTGCCGCCATCGGTTTTCATCCGGCAGGAAAATTTATAAGCCGGCGTAATATCGTCCCACATATCAAACTGCATCAAATCGGCCGGGCCTTCAATCGCCAGGCCATTTTCAATGAACGCCAGCGACGCCCGTCCAGCATTCTGAATATTGGTTGCCTGCGAGTAGCAAGTCCAATCCGCCGGTGACTGAAATTTGCCGGGGTGGAATCGGCCATTGCGCACCAAGTTGATTTCATATTCCGCCGGAACGGCGGCAGCGGCGCCTGCAAAGCAAAATATTCCCAAAAGACAGGCTGTTATTCGTGTCATTTTACCCCTTGTTGGAAGTAATCCTGAGTTATTTCTTCTTCGTGTCCTTCGTGACCTTCGTGGTTATATTTTTCTTTTGCACTCCTGGCGTCAGGGCCGCGTCCGCCATAGCTTTAGCGTAGGAGGACGGTTCAATATTTTCCGGTTCTCCTTAAACCATTATCATGGCGTTTATGTCCGACTCCAAGGATAAATAATCTTTATCAACTCCCCGCCCTTGCGCGCGGACTCGGCCGCGTAAATCCCCGGCAGGGTCATCCGTAGTCCCTCGCGCAGGCTGATCGGCGACGGCCCGCCCGACCGAACGGCCTTGACAAACACATCCATCATCGCATAGTCCACGCCGCCATGTCCGGAATCCTTTTTGTTGGCATATTCCGGGCGTGAGTAGGCGTCTATCGGCAATTCGACCCAATTTTTATAGCCGTAAAGCTCTTGGGAATAAAACAGTGTTCTTTGCTGCGCCGCATGCTCCGTGCTCTGAAACGTCACATAACTCGGCGTGCGTTCAAAGGCGCCCTTGGTGGTGAAAAACCGGTAGGTATGCTGGCAGCCGACGGGCAGATTATTGATGAACGACACCAGCAACCGCACCACCACATTGCTTTTGGTGCGCAGCGTTGCTGTCATGGCGTCGTGCTGGCCTTCCTCCCGGTTGATATGGCTGCCGGTATCGAAGCAGGAGACCCACTCAAAATCCTCATCAATCAATTTAAGCACCGGACCCAGGGAGTGGGTGCAATACTGGATAGGCAGGCGCTCCTTGGGACCGGGCTTGGGTTTGCGCCATGGGGTTACTTCCCACAAATCGCGGCAGTCATGCAGATAGGCCGCTTCGGCATAGTAGGTATCTCCCAGCAATCCGCGTTTTTTCAAATCCAGCGCGGTTTCAATCCAGCCGGCCATGTTGGGATTGGCGCCGGCCATGTAAAACGCCTTGCTTTTTTGGTGCGCCTCCCAAAGGATGTTGCCCTCTTCCACCGAATTCACGGTGGGAATATCGCTGAGGACATGTATGTTGCGCGCCATGGCCTTGGACGCGAATTCCGCGTGCAGATGCGCCGGGGTTTCGATCAGCAGCGCGTCCATGGGGACTTCCGCGAGCATTTGATCGAAATCGGCAAAATGTTTGGCGTTGGGAAAGTCCTTCCGGGCAACCTCCAACGATTGCGGGGTAATCTCGCAGATGGCGGCCGCCGTTACGCCCTCGAAACCTTGCGTGGCCAACCGCAGCAGACTCCGCCCGCGCCCGATATTCTTCTCCGGATCGGCGCCGTATCCCACCAGCCCCAACTTGATAGCCTTGGTCATAATTCACGCCCCTGTATATTTAACCACTTCCAATCATCCACTAAAGATCACAAGGAAAAAATTATTGCCACAAAAATGCACAAGATGCACAATAATATCAGGTCGTTTAGGATTACCGCACCAGCCGGTAAACGCGGCAACTTTCACCTCCCTGCAACTCCGTTACATTCATGCTCTGGCTTGTGTATCTTGTGCTTTTTGGGGCTAATCTTCTTTCCCGTTTGCTTATCCTCCGGCGGCCATGCTTAATTCACCGGGTGTTGCCGAAAAGAAACCGGAGGGGATTGCGATTGGCGATCTTGCGCCGGACGGCGGGAGTCCGCCCGCGCAGCAGCCGGATTTCATCGTCGTACGTGCCCTTGTAATTGAATTCCTGCCATTGGGTTTTGTTGAGTTTGCGCCGGCAGATATAGGCGTAGGCGGGCGAGTCCGTGCCCCAGACGATTTTTTCGCCGTAATCGGCGCAGATTTTCGCCAGCACATCGTCGTGGTCGGAAAAATCCGCGTCTATCAAATCGTGTTTGTTGATTGTTTTCCCGGCCCACATCCGGCAGACATCCACCTGGATTTTGAAGGCGGCGGTATCCACCCAGACGTTGGGTGTCGCCAGGGCGCGATCCAGCAGCGTCTTCGAAAAAAGAATGCAATGCGCCAGGCAAAACCGGATTTCCGGATAGGCGTCAATCACCTTGAAGGCATTGCCGGCATAGGAATTGACATCGCTGGCCTGCCCCGAGGTGTGCAGCAGGATCGGCCAATTCTGCTCGCGCGCCAGCGCCAGCAGGCAGCAGCCTTCCTTCAGCAGTGCAGTCACCGGCGCCTGGCTGGTTGCCGGATTGATTTTTATGCCATAAACCGGATACTTTTTGAGCAGTTTTTTGATCTCACGCGCCTGCGCCCGGGTTTCACGCAGCGGATCCACGCTGATGAACGGCAGGAATCGGCGGCTGAGTTCCGGGCAGTAATCGAAAACCTCGCGCAAAAGCAAAAGATTTTCTACCTGGAAGGGCGCGGCGGAAACCGGGGGACGCGATTTTTTGAAGCGCCCGGCGATCAATCCCGGGAGATCGAAATACAGATCGGAGGTGAACGGGAAGACGATGTTGACATCCACTCTGCCGTGCAACTGCTGATAATATAATCCTTCGATGTTTTGGGCGTAAGGATACTCCGCGCGCCCGTAAGAACCCAGGGCCACTCCAACGTGCGAATGCGCGTCAATCACCTTGCCGGCCAGGTCTGCCGGGTTGATACGAGCGATTTTTTCATGCATGTGTTTTTCCCCCAAGGCGGACTTTGCCCGCAATTTCAGACCGAACCGGAAACAGATTTTTGGCAGAACCATTTTACGGCAGAACCATTTCTGAACCGGAATCAGCAATTTTTATAAGAATCATTTTTCTGGTTTTCAATATAATAATTTCACCTGTGAAACAGTCTGGTCCCGCCAGTTCTCCCTCTTATTCCCCTAATGGTTCTGCCATCAACATAATACATCCAGATTCGTCATTCGAAATAGTCATTCATTCGTGCTTGGGTATTTCGTCATTCGTTATTTTTCAATCTTGGCCATACCGGCCTGCCAGGCATAATCCGGAAATTGGAAAGGTATGGCGCGTACACCTTGCTGGTAGTCGATATCCGCCGCCACTGCGCCGGACAGAATCAATTCCGCATTGACGATCTGCAAAATGCTCGCCGGCACCATCGGCGTCACCGGCCCATGCGCCGCCAGGCGGGAGATGAAACGCTGCCAGGGCGCCTTGTTCCAAAAACTCACCCGCTTGGCCCCGGTTAGCTCGCGCGGGCCGATGGTGGCCGCCTTGGGCGGACACCATGACCAGTCGCCGGCGGCACCGGCATCGGGATGCAAGACATTCTGGCAGACGGTGATCGGATGCAGATCCGCAATCCGGGCGCCGGCTCGCAGGTAGGCCTGGATATCATCGCCGAATTCCAGTCCCAGGTGCGGCTCGAAGAAGGCGATATGCCCGCACCAGCCGATGCCGCCGTAACAGACGTCGGCGCCGCCCAAATCCTCGATCATCCGGCTGTAATGGTGGACATTTTCCGTCAGCGGAAAATGGATTTGCTCCTCCGACATACGCAGTTTCGGGTCAATCCGGCTGAAGAAATCCTCCCACATATGATATTGGAATCCCCCGGGCCAGTCGCGCGGAGGGGTCTGACCGTTTTCATCGGCGAATTCGTCCATGTTGAAAGTATGGACATGGTGGCAGGGAAGGCGCAGGCGGTTGATCATCTCCGCCACCCAGGCGTAATACGGATTGGTGGCCGGCAAGATCATGACATATGACTTCTTACCTTCATCCAGACTGCGCTTGATGCCTGCGACGATGTCCAGCAGATAGGCAAAACTAAAGGCATCATCCTGCTCGATCACCTTGATATGAAAATTCTTGTGCGGATGTTTGCAGATATCCGCGCGCTTAATCGCCCGCACCCGCTCGCAGACAGCCTTGTCGCGGAACGGCAAAAATTCAGCCATCGCATATTTAAAACGGTCCATCCCCGTTCTCCTTTGGTGTCACCGCGTTATGCTGACAAATGTATGTGTGTCTGTGGGTGTGTGAGTATGTGAGTGAGTTTTGAAATTGGCTCACACACCCAAACACTCACATACTCCCACTCCCACACTCCCACACACGCACATACCCACATACTCACATACTCCCATTCCCACCCCCACAACTCACATCAATTCAACCATATACCGCTGAAATGTCAAATGACCATTTATGCGATTTGTTGGCATTTTGTGCGATTTTTTTTGTTGGCATTTTACGCAATTTGACCGGGGCCGGGGCCGGATGCGCCACCCAGTGGCGCCTACGGCAGAAAATTGATTGCCTGGCTGCCGAACTCTATGTTATTTTCATTCACATGCCAACTCATCGCCTGCCGCTGCAACCCGTTTTGTCTGCCGAGGAATACGCCGCGCTGGACCGATTCGGCGCAGCCCACCCCGGAACCGCCAACCTGGCGGCCATCGCCGGATTCCTGCGTGAACATTGCAATCTTGAACTTTCCACCGATCCGGAAATCATCGCCGGTTTTGCCGTGGACAGCAGCCACCTGCCCGGCACGGCCCAGGGTCTGGCCCGGCCGGCCGATGAACGCGGCTGCGCCGCCGTCCTGCGCATCTGCCGGGCCGCCGGTATTCCCGTGACTTTTTCCGGCGGCAAATCCAACCTGACCGGCAGCGCCACGCCGCCGGACGGCGTCGTGCTTTCCACCGTCCGCATGCTGGAGCCCGCGGTGCGGGTGAATACCGCCGGCCGTTGCGCCGCCGCGCCCGTCGGCATCCTGCTGGAAGACATGCGCCGGGAAATCATGCGACAAACCGCCGGCAAATGGCGGTATCCGGTGGATCCAACCAGCCGCGCTGACGCCACTGTCGGCGGTTGCCTGGCCTGCAACGCCTCCGGCTTTACCCCGGGCGAACAGGGCGCTACCCGCGCCTGGGTGCAATCGCTGCGATTCCTGCTCCCAAACGGCATGCTGATCGAGGCTGAACGCAATCAATACGTCTCCTCCGGCGGCTCTTTTTCCATGGAAGACGGCCGTGCGCCTCAACCCTGGCCGGTCCCAACGTACCCGCGCCCGCCCATCAAAAATGCCGGCGGCCCCTTCAGTTCTCCCGACGGCGTCCTGGATTTCGTGGACTTGGCCATTGGCAGCGAGGGCATCTTCGGCCTGGCGACGGCCTGTACACTGCGCCTGGCGGAAAATCCGCGGGAATACCTCGACCTCTGCATCTCGCTGCCCGATGAGGATGCCGCGCTGCGCCTGCTGGCGGCGGCGCGCGCGCATTTTGAGGGCAACCTGGGGCGCCTGACCGCCCTTGAATATTTCGGGGTAAATTGCCGGCAATTCATGAAACATGCCGCGCGCTTTTACCACGGGACCGACCAGGTGGGCGTGTATATTCAGGAGCCGCTGTTCGACCAGGCCATGGAAGACGCCGCCGCGGTCTGGCTGGAAATACTGGCGGAAGCCGGCTTGGACGTGCCGGAGCCGGCCATCCTGGTCCTGGACACTGACGCGCTCCGGAATCTTTTCCTGGAAGCCCGCCATTCCCTGCCCGCCAATGCCCTCGAAGTCGTCCAGCAACGCGGCACGTTCACCATCATGACCGACACAGTGGTGCCCTTCGACAAGTTCCGGGAGTTTTTAAACTTTACCCATGCGTTGATCCGCAAAAACGAGTTGGATTATCTGTCATTCGGGCACATGGGCGATTGCCACCTGCATTTCACCATCCTGCCGCGCAAGGCGCAGATTGACCGGGCGGTGGCGGTATATGACGCCATCATCGCCCGCAGCGCCGACCTCGGCGGCGTGTATTCCGGCGAACATGGCACCGGCAAGCGCAAGCGCCAGGATTTCCTGCGTTGTTACGGCCCGGCCGCCCTGGAAATGGTGCGCCAATCCAAACAGGCGGTTGACCCGCAAATGCTGATCAACCGCGGCAATGTGATCCCGGAATAGACCACACATGCCAAACGTTGCCTGCAACCTGGAATTCGGAAATCAAACACTGCGGCTGCAAATGCCCGGACAGACGGATGTACTCACCCTGCCCCATGATCCGGCGCTGCCGGACCCGGCTGCCGCTATCCGGCAGGCCCTGGCACAACCCTGCGGCACGCCGCCGCTGGCCGAACTGGCGCGGCGCAAAAAAACCGCACTGCCCGACCCGCGGGCGGTGATTGTGGTCAGCGACAATACCCGCCCGGTGCCTTACAAGGGCCCGGCCGGCATTTTGCTGCCGGTGATTGACATCCTGCGCGCCGCCGGCGTGGCCCGGATCGAAATCCTGGTGGCCACCGGCACCCACCGGCCGCTGGCGGCCGCCGAATTGCGCGCGCTGCTGCCGGCCGAGGTCTTCGACGGCCAAATCGCCGTCACCAACCATGTCTGCACCGATGCCGCCCAGCTCCGGCAGATCGGGCGCACACCGCGCGGCACCCGTGTGGCCGTCAACACCCGTTATCTGGACGCCGATATCAAAATCCTGACCGGGCTGGTGGAGCCGCATTTCATGGCCGGCGCCAGCGGCGGCCCCAAGTCCATTTGCCCCGGCCTGGTGGGCGAAGAAGTCACGCACGTCTTCCATGGCGCCGCGCTGATGGATGACGAACGCTGCGCCAGCCTGAACTGCGGCGACAATCCCTGCCAGGCGGAAGCGCGGGCCGTGGCGCAAATGGCCGGGGTGGATTTCATCGTGAACGTCACCCTCAACGGCGCCAGGCAATTGACGGGGGTGTTCGCCGGCGAGATGCAGACCGCCCACCAAGCCGCCGTGGCGCGGCTGCTGAACACCGGCGCCATCCGGATCGCCCGGGAATACGACCTGGTCCTGACCCATGCCGGTTTTGCCGGCATCAACCATTACCAGACCGCCAAGGCCGCGGTAGAGGCGGTCAAGGCCGCGCGGCCCGGGGGCGCCATCATCCTGGCCGCCAATCACACGGACGTTGATCCGGTCGGCGGCGCCAATTACCGCCGCGTCCTGCCCATGCTGGCGCAACTCGGCCCGGCAGCATGCGTTTGTCAATTCTTCGATCCCGCCTGGACCTTCATCCCCGAGCAATGGGAAGTGCAGATGTGGTGCCGGGTGTTCCGCAAACTCGGACACCTCGATAATCTGGTCTATTGCGCGCCGCGGCTGACCGGCGTATTGTTCCGCGAGCGCGGCATCCCCGGCCGAGATGGCGGCGCGGCGCTGCCAGCCGGCGCGGACGACCGGGCAACGGCGGAAGCCATGGTGCAAAGAGCCGTGGACACGTATTTCCGCGACCACCCCGGGGCTAACGCCGCGGTTCTGCTGGACGGCCCCTATGGCGTGCCGGTCTTAACTGCCTGAGCCATCCGCTAATCCGTCCGCTAAATATTGATTGCGGACAGAAACGGCATTATGTTAGAGTAAATTTCATTAGCATCCCACAGGATGCTCAGGCTGTAGGCTG
>CAZYXU010000080.1:0-16094 GCA_964650945.1 uncultured Verrucomicrobiota bacterium
CGGGCGACGCGGTGCCGGCCCTGGCCGCCGGCGCCGGCTTGAGCCTGGCACTGGTGATGCACGGCGCCTACGATCTGTTATTCGGCGCCTGGATGTGCCTGTACGGCCTGGCGCACATCCCCTATCGCAACAGCTTGCCCTTCGCCAATTACCTGGTCGGCCTGTTTTACCTGGCCGCCGGCCTGGTCATGCTCGCCTGGCCCGGCGCAACTTTCACCAATCCCTGTCCGATGGGCTTGGTTTTCGGACTCGGGGAATTAAGCGGCGGCTTTATCTTGTTCCGGTTAAACCGTGAAAATAATCTGGAAAGGCAGGAGGATCCCCATGATGCAAACAACCGTTGACGCTCCTTTTGAAGGACTGGAAAAAATTTTCCACGAACCCAACCGCCTCGCGATCGTCTCCGCCTTATGCGCCGCGGATGGCGGCGTCGCTTTTGCCGATCTTAAAGCATCCTGCCGCCTGACCGACGGCAATTTGAGCCGGCATCTGAAATTACTGGAGGAAACCGGCATGATCGGCGTGGACAAATCCTTTGTCAAACTTCGCCCGCGCACCACTGTCCGCCTGACCAAAACCGGCTTACGGCGGTTTAACGAATATCTGGCCGCGCTGGAAGAAGTCCTGCAACACGCCAAACATGCCGCCCGCCCCGGAAAAACGGTTTACGGAAAAACTGGAGGAGCGCGTTCGACCGTTCCCGCCTGATGCACCCGGGATGGCCGGCGGATGCCAGCCATCCCGATTATATCGCTCGAGGAGGCCAGTTATGCAAACCAAGGGTTCGTCGAACGCATCGGCGCCGGTCATCCTGACGATCGGATTGTTGCTCGGCCTGCCCCTGCCGGGCATCCTGGCCGGCGGCCAGCCGCTGAAATATTACCGGGAATTCCCGCCGCTGACCCATTATGTCAAACATGCCGCCTTCGCCTGGCCGGCATTTATCGGGCTGGCGCTTTTGATCATATTGGCCACGGCGCCTTGGCTGGCCCGCATTCTGTTTCACGCCCGCGATGCCGTTGCCGGGGCGCCGGCCAAACTGCCGGCGTCCGCCGACGTGCTCCCGCCCGGCGCCCGCCGCTTCCCCGGCTGGGGCTGGCTGGGATTAATCGGCGGCGCGGCGGCGTGGTTGCTGGCCTGGACGCGTTTCGCCTGGTTCGCACCGCTGCAGACCTTCACCTTCAGCCCGTTATGGTTCAGCTACATCGTCATCGTCAACGCCCTGGTTTACCGGCGGACGCGGCAATGCATGCTGACGCACCGCCCCCGGCATCTGCTCCGATTATTCGCCGCCAGCGCCGCTTTCTGGTGGTTGTTCGAATACCTGAACCGGTTCGTTCAGAACTGGTATTACGTCGGCATCGGCGCCCTGACGCCCGTGGAATATTTTTTATTTGCCACCTTGCCGTTCTCCACCGTGTTGCCGGCAGTCATGGGCACCTATGAACTCCTGGCCACCTACCCGCGGCTATACGCCGGCTTGACCGGCTTTGGCGCCATGCCGGCGATCAATGCGCGGCGGACAATGTTTTCCATTTTCATCGTTTCGGCGGCCGGGCTGGCGGGGATCGGCGTCTGGTCGGATTATCTTTTCCCGCTGCTCTGGCTGGCGCCGCTGGGATTGCTGGCATCGCTCCAGTCCTTGTCCGGACGGCCGACACTGCTGACCGATCTGGGCCATGGCGACTGGCGGCGGGTGGCGCTGTTAGCCCTGGCGGCGCTGATTTGCGGCGGGTTTTGGGAGATGTGGAATTTTTACAGCCAGGCCAAGTGGATCTACGCCGTGCCGTTTGTCAACCGGTTTCATATTTTTGAAATGCCGATCCTCGGCTACGCCGGCTATCTGCCGTTCGGCCTGGAATGCGCCCTGAGCGCGGACTGGCTGGCCGGCCGAAAATAAATACCGCTGGCAATCTGCGTCTTATTTCGGTGGAAACAACCTGGCATATTTTAAAATATTGAGTTCCGGTTATTTTTGAGTTGTGGCGGCCGAACGGCGTGCGGCATTCCGGAGCCGGATGCGCAACGCCGTTGCGCCGCTACATCCGGACCCGGATCAGGAATACTGAAACACGCCATGTCGCTGACAAATCTACAGCCGAAGGATGCGATGACCTGCTATCATAATTCATGCCATAATCATTACGGCCAACTTCAAGCATGGCGTTTATTTTTTACCATTATCCTGGGCGGATTGGGCGCATGGCTCTGCCGCGGCCCATGGTATTATTTTCCCATGCCGCTGATCGGCGCGGACTGGACGGCGGTGGTCGCCTGGCTGGCCGCTGCGCTGGCCGGCGCCGGAATGCTCCATCGCCTGGAAAAGGAGCACTGCTCCGGTTCGGCGCCGGCGGCGGACCGGACCGCACCGGGCAGCCGGGCTGGAAGAATATGCCGGCATATCATCCGCGCCCTGGCAGCGCCTTATTTCCTGTATGCCGCGCGGCCGCGGATGTCTTCCGGCTGTCCCGCCTTTGCCGGCCGCGTCCTACGCCTGGCTTGGGCTTGCTTCCCGTATATCTTCGCGATGGGCGCGGCAAACTTTATCTGGCATTATTCGCGCCCGGCGGGCTCGGCGTGGTTTTACTTCAGCTTGTGGGCCTGGATTGGCTGCGCTTTGCTACATTTGTTCTGCCCGCCGGCGGAACGCATCCCTTGCCCTGATTTCCGCGCATTGTATGCCGCCGGCAAGCCCGGCATCCATCTGGCATTTTCCCTCATCGTCCTGGCCGGGATCGTTTTATTACTGGCCTGCTCCGCGCGCGCCGGCTGGCAGCTTGCATGGGGGGTGCCGCTGATTGCCGCGCTGCTGATGGGTTTCTTCGCGTTTACCTGGCTGGCCTGCCCTTTGCTGCTCCTGCTGAACCCCGCGCCGGCGAAGGATCACCCGGCCTTATGCAAGGCACATCCCCTGCAAACCGCGGCCGCCATGGCGGTGGCTGCGATTTCCTTGGCAGCCTACGGCGGCAGATCCCTGTTTGCCCTGGTTACCGGCCGGATGTTTCATGGCTTTTTCCGCCATGCCAATGCCGGGTTTTGCCTGGACCAGCCGAGCATCGGCAAAGGACTGCTGGTATTTACCATCTTCGCCGCGCTCATAATGGTTTTTATGGCCATTGCGCGGGCCGCCATGGATGGCCGGCGCCGCGCCGGCTTCTGGGCCTTCGCCTTGCCCGCCATCCTCATCGGCCTGTTCCTGTTCAGCATCCTGATCGATGGGTTTTGCATGTTACTGCTTTACATCCGTGAATACGGGTTCACCCTGCGGCGCATTTCCGGCCTGATTTTCAGCGCCGGCAGCTATGTTATCCTGCCGGCGTTTTTCTGGTGGGCGCTCCGCCCGCTGAAATCCGGCGGGAACTGAAATTACAGCGCGGCTAGTCCGCTGAGCGCAGGCAAGATGCCCGCGCTACAACGCGCCGTTCACCGCGCCCGCGGATACTCCTCCGCCGCGAACAAGTTGTTGATCCCGGCGACCGTCTCCTCCACCAGCATCTGCCCGCCTTCGGGACCGACCCAGTTGGACTTGATCAGGGCGCTGTAATGGCCGCCGGCCAGCGCCCGCGCCGTCGGCAGATAGAACCCGTTGCCGGACCCGTCGCCAAGTTGCACGGCGAAGGTCTGGAGCGCCTTGCTCCGGGCGCGGATTTGCGCGCCGTAGTCCATGAACAGCTCGAACGGGTTGGTGGCAAAGACCGCGTCGCCGACCCGGATGATGTGGCACTCCACCGCGTGCAGCGGCTGCGCATCCTGCTGCTCATAACGCTTGATCAGATCGCACACCAGCCCGAACGGCCAGATGCGGTCGAAGCCCCAGGGTTGTTGCTTGCGTTCCGCTTCACTCATCGCGGGGATACGTTTCTCCAGCTCGTACTGCTCCGGCGTAACCTTGAGCCGTGGCAGTTGGAGCGTTTGCACGACATGGGCAAAATTCACCGCCGCCTCCGGCGGCGAACAGTTGGCCTGCGCCTCTTCGAGCGCAGCGAGAATCCGCCGCGCGATGATCTGCTTGTCGTTCATCTGCATCCGTGCGCGCAAGTCCTTTTCTTCCTTCTGATCGAGCATGAGATGCGGCGAGGCGTCGCCGGCGGGCGCGCACTGCGGCAGCAGATGCACCCCCGGCCCGTAGCGCCGGGCGATGCCCGCGCGCACTTCATGCCAGAAATCGGAGGAAAACTCATAGCCGCTTTCATCGCACTGGGAGGGGCAGGCCAAATTGATCACCGCGCCGCTGAGCTGGCCGGCGGCATCATGCGTGAACAGGAAGTTTACCGCATGGTCGTCGCAGGCCTCAAGCCCGCGAAATCCGGCCTGGTTGGTCTGGCCGTACATCCGGGCTGAGCCATCCGCGTAAACCGCCCGCCGGCAACGCCCGACCACGGCGTAGCCAAACCCGCGGCTGATGGCGCCCGGCTTGCGCCCGGTCCACGCCGCAGTGACGGCTTCCGCCAGCCGGTCTGTCAGCCAGGCCCGATACGCGGACGGCGCCATGAAATCGGGATCGTTCCGCGGCTCCTCATACCACCCGCTTTCCACCGGCGGGGCGTTATGGGTATGCGTGCAATTGATGGTGAGTTTTTTCAAGTCCAGCCCCGGACAACGGCCTGACAGCTTTTCCACCAAGTCCGCCTTGAAACTCTCCCCCGGCATGTCGCAGGAGAGGAACACCGCCTGGTCCGCCGCGCCATCCGGCGCGCGCGCCTCAATGGCCAGGGCGGTGGCCGTCAGCGGACTGAGCGTGCCCTTTGACAGCCGGGCATGGAATTGGCCTTGCAGCAGCGTTTTTTTCGGCGGCGTGATATCCACCCGCCCCCAGCCGATGTGCAATGTCCCTTTGATCATGAATATGTCCTTTTCACTCAGTTTTATCCGTGGCATCCGCAGTTAAAGAAAATCTGTTTAAAACTTGACACGACACAAGGAATGTAGCCGGATGGGCATCCGGATACAAACAAAAACAGGGCGCGGGCGGCGCCCGCCAATTTTCAGGATTGACTTTGTCCGGACTCGGAATAACCTTCTTGACCAATACCAAACCATAAACTACCCCGGAGTTCCCATGCAACAATGGCCGGCCGAAACGCGTTATGCCACCATGCCGTACCGCCGCTGCGGGCGCAGCGGCCTGTTTTTGCCGCCCATCTCCCTGGGATGCTGGCATAATTTCGGCGGGGTGGATTGCCTGGAAAATTGCCGGGCTATGGTCCGCCGCGCCTTCGACCTGGGCGTCACTCATTTCGACCTAGCCAATAATTACGGCCCGCCGCCCGGCTCGGCCGAGGAAACTTTCGGACGGATTCTGAAGGAAGACCTGGCCGGGTATCGCGACGAGCTGGTGATTTCCACCAAGGCCGGCTGGCGCATGTGGCCGGGGCCATACGGCGATTGGGGATCGAAAAAATACCTCATCGCCAGCCTGGACCAAAGCCTGCGGCGCATGGGCCTGGATTACGTGGATATTTTTTACCACCACCGCCCGGACCCCGCCACACCCATGGAAGAAACCCTCGGCGCGCTCGATCTGGCGGTGCGGCAGGGCAAGGCGCTGTATGCGGGCATTTCTTCCTACACGCCGGAACAAACCCGGCAGGCGGCGCAAATCCTGCGCCATCTGGGCACACCCTGCCTGATCCATCAACCTTCGTACAACATGCTCAACCGCCGGATCGAAGAAGGCTTGCTGCCCGTCCTGGCGGAGGAAGGCATCGGCTGCATCGCCTTCTGCCCGCTGGCGCAGGGGTTGCTGACCGACAAATATCTTCACGGCATTCCCCCGGACTCAAGGGCCTCCAAGCCGCACGGGGCTCTGAAACCAGCACAAATCACCGCCGACAAGCTTGCCCGCGTCCGGAAGCTGGATGCGCTGGCCCGGGCGCGGAACCAGACCCTGGCGCAAATGGCCCTGGCCTGGGTGCTGCGCCAGCCCGGCGTGACTTCCGCCCTGATCGGCGCCAGCCGGGTGGAACAGATCGAGGCGGACGTGGCGGCGCTCCAGCGCCTGGAATTCAGTCCCGCGGAATTGACCGCCATTGACGATGCCTTGCGGGCATGATTGGCTTATATCAGGGTTCAGGGTTCGGTGTTCGGGGTTCAGGGTTCGGTGTTCGGTGTTCGGTGTTCGGGGTTCGGTGTTCGGGGTTCGGTGTTCGGGGTTCGGTGTTCGGTGTACTTGCGTAAAACCGTAACACTTTAAACTTTAAAAAGTTATCATTAACATCCCATAGGATGCTCAGGCTGTAGGCTGAAGGCTGTAGACTATAGGAAAACCGCGGATTTCAAGCATCGGATCGGGAAACATAGTTCCGGTTTTTTTGCCGATGTTTTTCGGGGTTTTAACCTACAGCCTACAGTCAACTAACCTTCAGCCTTGGCGTCCCTTATGGGACGCCAGTGAAAAGTTATCAACAGGAGATCCCCCCCATGCATCCGTCAATACAACAGCATTTTCAAGCGCAGTTGGAGCAAATCAGGGCCGCCGGCCTGTTCAAGACCGAACGCGTCCTCACCAGCCCCCAGCGCGCCCGGATCACCGTGCAGGACGGCCGGGAAGTGTTGAACATGTGCGCCAACAATTACCTCGGCCTGGCGGCGCACCCGGAAGTGATCGCAGCGGCGCGCGCGGCGCTGGATCGCTGGGGCTATGGCCTATCCTCCGTGCGTTTCATTTGCGGCACACAGGCGATTCACAAGCAGTTGGAGGAAAAATTGTCGGCCTTTCTCGGCACGGAAGACACGATCTTGTATTCCTCGTGCTTTGACGCCAACGGCGGCCTGTTCGAAACGCTGCTGGGCGCGGAAGACGCGGTCATCAGCGATGAATTGAACCATGCCAGCATCATTGACGGCATCCGGCTCTGCAAGGCGGCCCGCCTGCGTTACCGCAACGGCGACATGCAGGAACTTGAAACCCGGCTGCAGGAATCCGCCAAGGCGCGGCTGCGGCTGATCGCCACCGACGGCGTGTTCTCGATGGACGGCGCCATCGCGCGTTTGCGCGAGATTTGCGCCCTGGCCGACCGCTACCAGGCGCTGGTGATGATTGACGATTCGCATGCCGTCGGTTTCATCGGCCCGCGCGGCCGGGGCACGCATGAGCAGCATGGGGTGATGGAGCGGGTGGATATCATCACCGGCACGCTGGGCAAGGCGCTGGGCGGCGCCAGCGGCGGCTATACCAGCGGCCGGCGCGAAATCATCGGCCTGCTGCGGCAGCGGTCGCGCCCGTACCTGTTTTCCAACACGCTGGCCCCGATGATCGCCGCCGCATCCATCCGGGCGCTGGAATTGCTGGAATCTTCCGGCGAATTGCGGACCCGGCTGATGGACAGCGCCGCTTATTTGCGCGCCGGGCTGGCCCAACGCGGTTTTAATATCCCGGCCGGCGGGCACCCGATCGTGCCGATCATGCTGGGCGACGCGGCGCTGGCGCAGACCATGGCCGCGCGCCTGCTGGAAAAGGGCATTTACGCCATCGGTTTCTTCTACCCGGTGGTGCCGCAGGGCAAGGCGCGCATTCGCGTGCAGGTTTCCGCCGCGCATACCCGGGCCGACCTGGATTTTGCGCTGGCGTCGTTTGCCGCGGTGAAGCAGGAAATGGGATTCTGACCGGCGGCCTGAAGCCAGCGAACCGCGCCGCGGCCGGGGCGCGGAAGCATGCTCACTGTTCCTTGGGAATCAGGGCTTCATAATCGGCAGCAGACAGCAAGGACTCCACGTCCTGGATGTCATCCGGCTTGATCCGGAACAGCCAGCCTTCGCCGAAGGGATCGCTATTGATGACTTCCGGGGCGTCGGCGAGTTTATCGTTGATTTCCACGATTTCGCCGGACACCGGCGCATATATGTCGGAAGCCGCCTTGATGGATTCGACGACCGCCACTTCTTCGCCAGCTTCGAACCGCGCATCGATTTCCGGGAGGTCAACATACGTAATGTCCGAAAGCTGGTGCTGGGCAAAATCCGTAATGCCGACTTCCACCAGTTGATCATGCACCCGCACCCACTCGTGGGTTTTGGTATATTTCAAATCCTGGGGATTATTGGTCTTGTTCATAATTGCTCCTCTTGTTGAAATTCATTTAAGGCGGTTGATGTTTATAACAGCCTAAAAAAAAAGACAAGCCCTAAATCATATTCTCTGAAAAATTCCAGGGGGCGGCGCGGCCGGCAAAGCCGGTCGTCAACGGCGCGCGCCGTTTCAATGGAGCGGATGAATAAATTCGCGGCTTTTGTCCGCAAATTATGCTAGAGATAAGCAGCCAATTTAGTCTGGAGGTCGGCTTTGCGCATGGCGCCAACCATTTGTTCCTGCACCGCGCCGCCTTTCAGCACCAGCAAAGTCGGGATGGAGCGGATATGGAATTGGGCGGCCAATCCCTGATTTTCGTCAATGTTGACCTTGGCGATTTTCATTTTCCCAACAAGTTCATCGGCTAATTCTTCCAGTACGGGGCCGATCATGCGGCAGGGGCCGCACCATTCCGCCCAGAAATCCACTAATACGGGAACGGCCGAATTGACCACCTCGTTTTGCCAGTTCTCCTGCGATAAATGCACTATATTCTTGCCCGCCATGATACTGTCTCCCTGTTTTGATGGCTTGTTATAAAAATTTTGACGGCACCGGCAATTGCAGTTCGGGGCCGAAGGCCTGGGCCGCCATGAGATAGGCCAGGCACGCAACGCAAAGCAATGCCGCCGCCGCGATGACGGCAAATCCCCAGCCCAAAACTGGCGGCGCGACTTCCTGCGCGGCTTCTCCGGCGGCCGCGCCGGACACGTCAGATTCGGCTTCCGGCGCGGCTTCCGGCGGGGGTTCCTGAGGGGAACGTTTCAAGACCAGGGTGTGCGGGGCTACGTTGCGTTCCGTGCGCTTGATTTTAATGGTTTTACGCTGGGTGATGGAAGCCGGGGTGCTGGCGTCCACAACGGCGGGCGGCAAATCTATTTTGGCAGTCTTGGATTTCGCGCCATCGTCGGTTTCGGCTTCCGCCTCGGCTTTGACCGCCAGGGCCGCGGAAGGGCGTTTCAAGCGGATGGTTTGGGGCTGCACGGCCGCCACGCCGGTAATCGGGGTCGTGGCATGCGCATCGCCGGCCGCACTGGCCTTGATGGCGTCATCCAGCACCATGCGCGATGTCTGCGATTTGGACCGCGCATCCGCCGGCTTGGCGGCGGCCGCGCGGGCGCGCGTGGGCGCACTGGTCAGGTCCGGCGGCTTGGCCGCCAGGGAGGACGTCGGCGGCCGTTTCAAACGAATCGTCTGCGGAATGCCGGTGGCGGAAACCGGGATGCCCGTGATGGGCGCGGTGGTATGTTTAACCTCGGCCGGCGTACTGACCGGGCCGACGTCACGCAGAATAATCCTGGACGTTTCGCGCTTGGCCAAATCGGCGTCCCGGGGCAATTCCCGCAGCACGGTGGTGTTGGACTTGATGTCCGCGACCATACGATGCGCCGGGGTGATGGTCGAGGTCGGCGGTTTGACGAACAAAGGCGCGGTGGCGGGTTTTTTCAGCCGGATGGTCTGGGGCAGCGCTCCGGGAGCCAGGGACGACGTCGTTCGACTTGGGTCGAAGGGACTGTTGCTCTGCACCGCGTCCTCGATGGCAATCCGCGCGGTCTGTTGTTTGTTGGGAATTTTGATTTCGATTGCCTGTGGCTTTTGAGGAGCGTTTTCCGTCATTGTCTATCCCTCCCGCATCCGCAGCGCCGCATAGCCAGGCGCATCGCGGGCAAAAAATTTCCGGCTTGGATTGCAAGTATTGGCCAAGACCCGCGGCAAGTCAATCCAAAACACCGTTCAAAAATTCAGCAGTTCCTTTTCCTTGTTTTCCAGCAATTGCTCCATTTTGGCGATATAGCCATCGGTGTCTTTCTGGATCGCATCCAGCCCCTGCTTTTTTTCGTCTTCGGTGATGGCGCTGTCTTTCTGAAGCAATTTGATCTGCTCGTTGGCCTCCTGGCGCACGCTGCGCACGGCCACCCGCCCTTTTTCCGTCATCTGCTTCGCCACCTTGGTTAACTCCTTGCGGCGTTCTTCGCTCAATTCGGGGATGGGGATTCTGATCACCCGGCCGTCATTCAGCGGCGTCACCCCCAGATTGGCGGCAATAATGGCTTTTTCGATCGCGCCCAGTGCGGTGGGGTCGTAGGCATTGATGACGATCAGGCGGGCTTCCGGCGTGGTGATGTTGCTGAGTTCGCGCAACCGCACGCTGGCGCCGTAATAACTCACCGACAGGTTTTCCACCAGGCTGGCGGAAGCCTTCCCGGTGCGCAGGCCGGCGAATTGCTGGCGCAGGAAATCCAGCGACTTGGACATCTTGTCTTCCGTTTCCAATAACACATCATCCAGCGAACGCATCTCGGGCCCCCTTTATTTAAGCATTGTGCACCAGCGTGCCCACTTTTTGTCCGCGCAGCACCCGGGCAATGTTGCCCTTTTTGAAAAAATCAAAGACCACGATGGGGATGTTGTTTTCCATGCACAGGGAAAAAGCGGCGGAATCCATGACTTTCAGCCGGTCGCTCAAGGCCTGGCGGAAGGAAATGGTCGCATACCGGCGCGCGGATGGATTCCGCAGGGGATCATCGGTGTAAACGCCGTCCACTTTGGTGGCTTTCAACAAAACATCCGCCCCGATTTCATTGGCGCGCAGGGCCGCGGCGCTGTCGGTGGTAAAATACGGGTTGCCGGTGCCGCCGCCGAAAATTACCACGCGCCCCTTTTCCAAGTGCCGGATGGCGCGGCGGCGGATGAACGGTTCGGCGATTTGCTTCATCTCGATGGCCGTCTGCACGCGCGTCACTACCCCGGCTTTTTCCAGGGCGTCCTGCAAGGCCAGGGCATTGATCGTGGTTGCCAGCATGCCCATGTAATCGCCGGTATTGCGGTCAATCCCATGCGCCTGGCCGGTACCGCCCCGGAAAATGTTGCCGCCGCCGATGACGATGGCAATCTGGGCGCCCAGCTCCATGGCGGTTTTGATGCGTTGGGCGACAGCCGCCAGCACCGCCGGGTCAATACTTAAATTTTTCCCGGGCGCCTGCAGCGCTTCGCCGCTTAATTTCAGGAGCACGCGCTTATATCGGCTTTTGGCTTGATTGGATTTCATCGTCGGGCCCGGAATACGGTTTTGGGGCTACTCTGCTGTTCCAAATGTCTGATGCAGCATATTACAACCCGGCGGCAAGGTCAAAAAAAATATGCGATTAAATCTAAAAATCTACGCTACCTGGGCCTTTTGGCTTTGACAGTATCCCGGAATGTTATATACTGCGGGGTTTCAATGCAGAAAGAGGACGCGGCTTTATTAGGTGAGGCATGAAAAGAACATATCATCCGTCGGTTAAAAAACGCAAACGCAAGCACGGATTCCGGGCAAGGATGGCCACGGCGGACGGTCGCAAAATCCTGTCCAACCGGCGCCGGCAGGGGCGGGCCAAGTTGACGGTTTGACCCGGACTGGTAATCGCGCGACAGGACAGCCTCCCGCGCGGGGAGTGATTTGGGCCATGCCTGATGGGGATGCGCGCCAGCCAGGAGGGCAACCGCACCGCTTGCATCGGCGCCAGCGGCTGATTCATTCCGCCTTGTTCGCGGAATGCCAGGCCCAGCAGCAGCGTTATGCCGGACGCTGGATGGTCTTATGCTTGCGGCGCGGGCCGGATGCGGCCCTGCGCCTGGGAGTAATCGCCGGACGCCGCTTGGGCGGCGCAGTGGTGCGCAACCGCGCCAAGCGCCGGCTGCGCGAGGTGTTTCGCCTCTGCCGGCCGCGGTTGACCGGCTTATACGACGTCATCCTGCTCGCCCGCAGCGGACTGGACCGGGCTCAGGCGCCGGAAATTCGAGATGATTTTTTAAAATTGGCCCGGCGGGCCGGATTGCTGTCCAAACCTGAATAACGGCGCCAACCGGAATGGCAACCGGAAAACATTTCAAATGAATTTACCCAAATTGTTGGCATTGAATTTATTGCGTGTTTATAAACACGCAATATCACCATGGTTGGGGCCACATTGCCGTTTTTATCCATCCTGCTCGGATTACTGCCGCGAAGCCATTGAGCGTTACGGTGTGCTAAATGGCATCCTGCTCGGAATCAAGCGTTTACTGCGTTGCCATCCGCTCCACCAGGGCGGGCTTGATCCAGTACCATAATATAAATGACAACCTGATGAATGGAAGCGGTTTGGCATGAAAAAACAGGATTTACTCATAGTACTGGTCTTGCTGGCGTTGATGATTGCCTGGCCGCTGGTTTATAATCGGTACTTCCCGCCCGCCGCAATCCCGCCCGCCGCGGAACAGGCGCAGCCGGACGCCAAGCCGCCGTCATCCGAACCCGGTGTTCCGCCGGATGCTGCTCCAAAACAGGTTGTCGCCGCCGCTCCGTCACCGCAAACTCCGGCCGCCGCTCCGGTTGACCCCGCCCTGACGGCCAATCGCCCTCCGGAAGAGCGCCTTACCATCACAAACGCGGAGATGGCCATAACCGTCTCATCCTATGGCGCCGGGATCGTTTCCACAGAATTGCAAAAATACCGCCAGGCCGTGAAGCCCGACAGTCCGCCGGTCCTGCTGGATTTCTCAGACATCCCGGCCCTGACCTATACAGGCTTGCCGCAAATTGATGCAGAGGCTGCTTTTACCGTGCAATACGATCCCGCCACGCCAGCCGTCATCCGTTTCGAAAAAATTGTGGCCGCCGGGTGGAAATTTATCCGTTCCTGCACATTGCTGGAAAATTATCAGGTGGACGTAGTGGATTCGTTCATCAATACCGGCACGGAGCCGCTGTCCCTGGCGGAACATGAAATCCAACTCGGCTATATCGGCGGCATTACGGGCGACTCCCGCGAGGCGGAATTCCTAGGGGTGGATGCACTGCAAAGCATTGGCGGCGAAGGTGTTATCTACTGGGCCCGCAAACTCCCCAAAATGTTCACCACCACGGCCAAACAGCAGGGAACGGCCATCCTGCCCGAAGCCATCAGTCAATATCAGCCCCAGCCCGTGGATTGGGTGGCGGCTAAGAATAAGTTTTTCGTGCAACTCCTCGTCCCGGCCCGGGAAAATACCGGGACGGCCTACCGCCTGCTCGCGCGCCGCCGCTTGATCCCCGGGGAACAGCAAAATCCCGCGCTCAGCCCGCGCAAGGCCGAAGTTGCCGCCGTGTCCGGCACGATCGTTTTCCCAGCCGTCACCATCCGCCCCGGCGACGTCTTGGAACGCCGGATGCGTTATTATGCCGGACCAAAAAAATTCTCGATCCTGCGCCAAATAGGCCTGAAACAGGAAGAAGTCATGGAATTCGGCATGTGGTCGCCCGTGTGCAAATTTCTGCTGATGGTGCTGAATTTCACCTACAGACTGATCCCGAATTATGGCGTGGCGATCATCCTGCTGACCATCCTGATCCGCATTCTTTTCTGGCCGCTGACGCATAAAAGCACCGAAAGCATGAAAAAAATGCAGGAGCTCCAGCCGCTGATGACGGAGCTGCGCAAAAAATACAAGGACAACCCGAAGAAAATGCAGGCGGAAACCATGGAACTTTACCGGAAAAACAAGGTGAACCCCATGGGCGGCTGCCTGCCGATGATCGTCCAAATCCCGGTGTTTATCGCCTTGTTCGTCGTCCTGCGCAGCGCCATCGAATTGCGCTTTGCCGGTTTCCTCTGGGTCAGCGATTTGAGCGAACCCGAACGCCTGCTGGCCGGTTATCTGCCTATCCCGCTGAATATTCTGCCGATTTTCATGGCGGTCACCATGGCCTGGCAACAGAAACTCATGCCCACCGCGGACAGCAGCCAGCAGCGCGTCATGCTGATCTTCATGCCCATCATGATGCTGGTGATGTTTTACATGATGCCCTCGGCGCTGGTGCTTTACTGGTCCACCAACCAGTGCATCATGATCGCCCAGCAATTGATCAATAAAAAACGCGCGGCGCTGAAAACCGCCAGAGCCGGCGCGGCCGCCTGACCAGGACGGGGTTCTGTGAAAATTCTGCTGGATGCCGTAACCAAAATATTCGGCACGGTGAAGGCTTTGGACCAGGTGTCGCTGGAAATCGGGGACGGCGAGATCTTTTTCCTGCTGGGCCCGTCCGGCTGCGGTAAAACCACCCTGTTGCGGACTATCGCGGGATTCTGCCAGCCGGACGGCGGGATGGTCGCTTTCGACGGCCGGCCCGTCACCGGGGTGCCGCCCCACCAGCGCAATGCGGCCATGGTGTTCCAGAATTATGCCCTGTGGCCGCATATGACCGTGGCCGAAAACATCGCTTTCGGCCTGACCGTCCCCGGCCGTAAAACGCCGCGCACCGAACGCGACCGGCGCGTCCGGACCATCATGGATGCCATGCATCTGGCGGAACTCGCCGCGCGTAAACCCGCCCAGCTTTCCGGCGGCCAGCAGCAGCGCGTGGCCCTGGCCCGCGCCCTGGTGGTACAGCCCGCCTGCCTGTTGCTGGACGAACCGCTTTCCAACCTCGACGCCAAGCTGCGCCAGGAAATGCGCGTGGAAATCCGGCGGCTGATCAAACAAACCGGGATCACCGCCGTGTATGTCACGCATGACCAGCAGGAAGCGCTCAGTATGGCCGACCGCTGCGCCATCCTGCAGGACGGGCGCATTGCCCAGATCGGCGCGCCGGCGCAGCTTTATGAACACCCGCAAAGCCGGTTTGTCGCCGACTTCATCGGCGGCGCCAACCTGCTCCCAGGCAAGATATTGGCAGCGCCCGGCGCCGGCCATCTGCGGGTGTCCGCCGGCGCAAGCGCGCAAGTCGTCTGGGTGGGCCGGCCGGCGGCGGAAAACATGACCTTTACTCCGGGGCAGCCGGTCACAATTTGCGCCCGCCCGGAACGCATCCGCCTGCAAACAAATCCCTCCGGACCGGATAACGGCGCCAACATTTTCCAGGGCGTCATCGCCGAAACACTCTATTTCGGCCATGCCGTCGAATACTGGCTCTCCCTGCCTGACGGACTGGCCCTGCGCGCCGCCGTGCCCGCCGGCGCGGAACCCCGGGCCGCCGGTGCGTCCATTGCCTTTTGCGTGGACCCGGCCGACGTCATGGTCATCCCCGCCGATCCCAATTTGCAACCATAACATTCCGGAAAAAAGGAAAAAACCGCATGAAAGCTTCCGCCCGCCATATTCTTGTCGATACCCTGGAAAAATGTGAAAGCATCAAAACCGAAATCAAAAATGGCGCCGATTTCGCCGCGATGGCGAAAAAACATTCAACCTGTCCGTCCGGCCGGGATGGGGGCGCGCTGGGGGTCTTCACCCCCGGTCAAATGGTCCCCGAATTCGACCGGGTAGTCTTCAATAACGAAGTCGGCATGGTCCATGGCCCGGTTAAAACGCAGTTCGGGTACCACCTGATCGAGATTACCAGCCGGGGATAAGCGGCGGGTCACGGATGGTTGTCCAGCACGCGCGCCAGCAATCCCGGCAAATCCGCCATGGATGCCGCCCGATAATCGGCCCGGGTGAAGTTTGCGGCGGACGCCCCGCTGTTCACCAGGATCGTTCGGCATCCCGCGCCGCGCCCGGCCTCGACGTCGGTTTCCATGTCGCCGACCATCCAGGACGCGGCAAGGTTGATGTTATGCCGTTCCGCCAGTTTCAGCAGCATGCCCGGCAGCGGTTTGCGGCAATCGCATTCGCCGGGATTGTGCGGGCAATATATGATGTCCAGCAGCGCCGGCGCTTCCCGCCGGCGCAACTCGGCGCGCATGCATGAATGTATCCCTTCCAACGCCGCGCGGGTTATCAGTCCCCGCGCCACCGCGCGCTGGTTGGTGACAACTGCCGAACGATACCCCCGCGCTTGCGCCAACCGCAGGCACTCCACAAATTCCGGGACCAAGTGAAAGTCTTCCCGGCGGGTAACATACCCGGCGCCCGGCGATTCATTGACGATACCATCGCGATCGAAGAACACGCATTTAATTTTATCTTCCGCCATGCTTTACCCCTGACTTTATACCTAAACACTTCCCGTGGGAGCGGCGTTGCGCCCTGTCAAGTCCTGAAATAAATTTGACACTTTTTTATTAGTATGATTCCAAACATA
>CAZYXU010000081.1:0-16084 GCA_964650945.1 uncultured Verrucomicrobiota bacterium
TCGAAATGTTCGATCACCTGCCGGATTTTCTCCATCGCCGCCGCCGTGGTCTTGGGCGTATAATCAATGTAACCGACATCCCGCGCATGTTTCAGCATGAATTCCCAAAGCATGCCCGGGTGGTTCCAACCGTCATTATGCGCCTTTTGATTGTAAGTGACGCGGTCCACCAGCAGAATTTTCCGGGACGGCTGCAGCGGCAGCAACCCCTGCTCGTCGCGCAGCACCCGGATCACCCGGCGCGCGGCTTCCAGCCCGGTTTTGCGATAAGCCGGTTTATGGATGGCAGGCTCAACGGCGGCGACATCCACCAAGCCGCCCTTTTCAAACAAGCCGAAATCGTATTTCATGCTCCAAATCCGGCGGAGCGACTGGTTGACCCGCTCCTCGGTAATGCGGCCGCTGCGCATGGCGGCAACAATCGCGGCATGCATTTCCCAGCGCAGGACGTTATCGTCCTTGAGCAGCAGAATATCCACGCCGGCTTCCAGCGCGCGCACACTGGCCTCCCCGACGTCGTACTTGGCCATCAAACCGCCCATGGTCATGGAATCGGTGGTAATCACGCCGTCAAACCCGATCTCCTCGCGCAGAATGCCGTTGACGATTTTGGGCGATACCGTGGCGATTTCATTGCTCGGATCGAGGTTGGGATAGATGGCATGCGCCAGCATCACCGCCGGCGCGCCTTTTTTGCCGCATAGTTCACGATAGGGCGCCAGATGGATGCGCCACATGGTTTCGCGGTCAAGGGTAACGGCCGACACGCCGAAATGCGCGTCATCGGCCGAATCACCGCGACCGGGATAGTGTTTTAAACAACCGATCAAGCGCGCCTTGCGAAAACCTTCCAGGGCCGCCCGGGCGCATTTGATCACCACTGCCTGATTGGCGCTGTAAGACCGGGTGTAGATTTCCGGATTATTGGGATTGGTATTCACATCCACCACCGGCGAATGCACCATGTCAATCCCCATGGCCTTCAACTGTTTTCCGACAATAAACGACACCCGGCGCACCAGGTCGGCATCGCCTAAATCGCCGAAGCCCATGCAGGCCGGCGGGGTGATAAAGCCGTGCGGCACGAAATTCGAGCCTTCGCCGGACTCGAAATCTATCACCATGTGCAGCGGGATTTTGTGCTTGCGATCCAAGGCCCGCCGGCGGAATACATTCAACAGGCCGGCATATTCCGCCGCCGTCACATGCGGCGGGGGAATGGTTTCATCGAACAGCTTTTCGCGCGGCGACGGCGGACGCAACACGTTTTTCAAGCCCGGCGAGCCATCCGGCAGGTAACGGACAAATTTACGCCCCAGCACCGGCGAAATGCGCAGCCCGCCCAGGCCATAGCGATCAATAAACTCCAGCAATTCCGGCTCGATGAACGTGCCGGTATAACCCAGCACCATTAATTGCGCCGCCTTCTCTTCCGGGGTCAGCGCGCCCAGCAATTTGTCTATCGTCTGCGGCTTGTTCATGATGGTTATTCCTCCCTGGTTTGTTTAATTTTACTAAGCCAATTTGCTCCGGCAGCGAGCCGTTCCATTCCAGCTTCCGGCTGCGCCACACCGTGGCGCTACTACAGGACTGAAATGTAGCAGCCGAACGGTGTTCGGCATCCGGTTGCACCACGCCGTGGCGCCACTACAGCCCGAAACGGCGCGCAGAGCCTGCGCGCCCTAGCTCGGAATTCTTTTGCATTCTTCGGCAGGGCAGCCAGTGCCTGCCTGTGCGTGTCCGCACGCAGACAGGCCGTCAGCGCGGCTGCGCTGCAGAACCTCCCCGATTTACAATTTCTGCGTCTCGATCATCGCCAGCGCCATGGCAATGAAGGCGCGCCGCCCCTTGTCGCGCATTTCGGCGGTATTCAATCCGAACCATGGGAATTCCAGGGCCATGCCGACGGCGCCGTGGATTTCCTCGCAATAAATGATCCAATGGCTGACGCGGGCGCTGAGAATATTCAAGGCTTTATCCATATCGTCCGCGCCGGCCGGTTTTCCGCCGCGGCGGATGTACGCGGCCAGGTCAGCCAGCCCCATTTTCTTCATCTGCATGTATCCGAGCGGACGGCTATCCCAATGCTTGTAATGCGCGGCATCCTCCGGCATCAACCGCTTGAGCGACTCCGCCACGGCATCATGCCGGCCGTAAAGCATGCCGTCGGTGAATTTCAGCGTCCAGTTATGGATCGTCAGATACGCGCCGGGTTTGATTTTATCCACCACCCGTTTGACGGTTTTAAGGGAGCTGTCGGGAATGTCAAAAACCTGATCCATACGCGGCCCGCGCTCCCAGGTGCGCTGGCTCATGCCGTTATAAACGCCGTCGGGATTGGTCATGGGCATCACATAAACACTGAATTTATCCAGCAGGTAACGGGCCATCGGATCATCCGAGGCCAGAAAACGGACCATCCCTTCGGCGGAATACGATCCGGCTGTCTCATAGGCGTGGTCGCGAGCCTGGATGAAAAACGGCATGGCTTTCGGATTGGCGGAATCGAACCGCACCAGCCAGAGCGGCCGGCGCTCGCGGCTGCGGCCGGCGATTTCCACCCGCACCCCGCCCGCCTTCAAATCCCGGACCAGCGCATCAAGTTGCCCGACATTATATTCCGGAAACAGGCCCAGGTGGGTCAGCCCGGGCGCAAGCCGTAGATGGTATTCAACGCGGGCGCCTTCCCGGCGGCCGGGAATCATGGTCCATTCCCGGTCGGTTTCATGGCGGATATAGCCCAAATCATGATGCTCGGTCCGCGCCGGCGTATCCCAATCCACTACCAGCGTCACCGTTTCCGCCGCCTTCCCGGTATTCATCAGCCGGGTGGAAAAACGCGAGCCCTTGCCCGGAATCTCTTCGCCCAAACCCGGTCCGCGGCGCGTGCCCGGATGAAAAACGAACCGCCCCTGGCGATCACGCTTCACGCCTTTGGCCGCATGCGGGCAGGCGCCATCGAAATCCGTCATAACCTTGATGCTCATGCTTCTAACTCCCGGTCGTGGTTAATCATCCCGTCACTCCAAAAAAACTCGCAAGAAACCGGACGGCAAATTCAATCCGCTGGAACAAACTGTCACGGACAACGAACTCCTCCCGGGTGCAATCCCCCTGCCCGATCGGTCCGAATCCGTCAATCGCCGGTATGCCCGCCGCCGCCACCCAGTTGGCGTCGGAAATGCCGCCGCGCTTTTCTTCCACCAATTCCATGCCCATTTCGCGTCCGACGGCGCAGGCCAACTCAAACGCCTGCCGCGATGCAGGCGTCGGCTGCCAGGGCGGGATCATGGAAGTTTCGCGGAGTTCGAGCCGGACTCCGTCCACGCTGGGAGTCAGCACCTTTTGCCGCACCATGGCCAGTGTCTGGTCCATCAGCGCGCGCTCCCAGAACCGCAGTTCAAATTCCATGCACGCCTGTGCGGCCACAATATTGCCCGCCAACCCGCCGCCAATCTTCCCCACGTTGGCAACCACCTGCTGATCCGGCCGGTTGAACGATTCAATCAGCCGGATTTTTTCTCCAATTTCCTGCACCGCGCTGACTTTGGGGACCTTCAGATTGCCGAAATGGGCGGACTGGCCGTGCGCGGTCAACCCATAACGCGCTATGCCCTTGCGGGTGGTAACCAGCGTGTTATCCATGGCCGCGCATTCGAACTTGACGCCCAGTTGCGTCCGCCGTTCCGCCAAACCCAGGAAGTGTTTTTTAGAAAAATTGGAGCCGGTTTCCTCATCCGTGTTGAAAATCACGACGAATGAAATCCGGCTAAGCCAGCCGAGATGGTAGAGCGTCTTGAGCGACCAGACCAATGTGATCAAGCCGGCCTTCATATCATGGATGCCGGGGCCAGTGAGGCGTCCGTCGCGTTCGGTCATGGCGTTGAAAGCTGGATCATCCGGACAAAGCGTATCCAGGTGGCCGTGCAGCGCCACCGGGCGAAGACCGGGGCCGGGGTAAGCGTAGCGGTAAAGGTCGCCGCAATGCGCCTGGCGGTCGATTTCCAACGCATACCCCGGCGGCATCCATGCCTGCAGCATCCGCTGGGTCGCATCCTGGCCGGTTTTGCTCCCGATGAAAGTATTGACCGCCACCAGGTCGCGCAAATTGGCGACAATGTCCGCCTGATGGCGGGTGATGAAGCCCTGAATCTCATGCGCATTTATCGGCATACGGCCTCAGCCTTGAACAAGTAAAAAGGCCGGTTGTCCCGGCGGCGCCGGGACAACCAGCCTTTTGAAGGTTGGGCGGCGGCAGCCCCCCGCCGCGCCCGCGGTCATCCGATTTCGACGATCCGCTGATACTTGGTGGAGAACACTTCCGCGCCGCCAGCGGTAATGCGCGCGCCGGTTTCCCAGCGCAGACCGTAAGCCTTGGCCGCCAGGAAGGTATCCACCTGGAAGGTCATGTTACGGCGCAGCGGGTACTCGGAGTTGGTTTCCATCCAGGGCCGTTCGACTTCGATCATCCCCAGGCCATGGCAGGGACCGTACAGCAGGTTTTTGCCGTAGCCGCGTTTCTTGACGAATTCAAAAAACTTGCAGGCCACCTGGCCGGCCGGCACCCCGGCTTTCATCCAACTGATGGTCTTGTGATGCGCTTCCAGGCCGAACTTGACCAGGTCCTTCATCTTCGCATCCATCTTGCCCATGCAAATCGGCAGGCCAATGCTGGGCGAATATCCGTTGTAACGCGCGCCGATATTCAACTGCACCAATTCGCCGGGCTTGATCACCCGATGCCCCGGGCGGCCGATGGCGTGGGTGCTGTTGATCCCGGAGAGCACATAAGTCGGGTGCGCTTCGTACTCCGCGCCGGCATTGTAAAACGCCTCCTGGGCGATGCCCACCGCCTGCAGTTCCGTCATGCCGGGTTTGATGCGGTTCAGCACCGCCTCCACGGCCGCCTCGGAAATTTTGAATGCCTGGCGCAGCATGGCGATTTCGGCGTCGCTCTTGATCATGCGCATTTCATACATCAACTCGTCGGCCTTGACGATTTTGGCATCCGGCAGGGCCGCCTTGACCGCCTCGTAAACCGTGACCGGCATGGCGGTGTAACCGGCGATCCCCAGCTTGCGCACGCCCTTGCCGCCATTGGCCTTGCGGAAAATCTCTTCAAAACTGTCCAGCTTGATTCCCGGGTAATTCGGTTCCGCCGATTCGCGGTAATACAGGATTTTGCGGATGTCGCCGATGACGCTATGGTCGCGGGCGAAGGTCTCGCTTTCCGGACCGATGATCAGCAAGGGCCGGCCCGTTGCCGGCAGGAACACGCCCGCCGACTCGAAAATCGGCCAGTAATTCGACAGGTAGCGCACATTGGCAAATTCCGCCTCGTTGCTGTGGACCAGCAGCGCATCCAGGCCGCGCGCCCGGATTTTGCGCTGCAATTGCGCATGCCGGTCGCGATATTCGCTTAACGGGAAATTCTTCAGACACCGCGTTTTTTTGCTGCTGGCCATGGCCAATCCCTTTCATCAATGGTTCCGGCAATCAACTTCGATAAAACACGGTTAAGTTACATAACCCGGCCCGGCAATGCAAACAATTATTTGACATGAAACTGCTTGTAAATTCCGGGATTTTTTGCACAATGCCGGACTTTGACTCCTTGGCTGACAGGCTTGCCCGGCCACGGATTCTTCCGGAGTCACATGGCAAAAACACAAAAAGCAACGAATGTCTACGACGAGAGCAAGGTCAAGACGCTCTCATCGCTCGAGCATATCCGGCTCCGCACCGGCATGTATATCGGCCGTACCGGCGACGGCAGCCAGTACGAGGACGGCATCTACATCCTGGTCAAGGAAGTGGTGGACAACGCCGTGGACGAGTTCATCATGGGCCACGGCCGGAAGATTGACATCGCCGTGGAAGGCCGCCGCGTACGCGTGCGGGATTACGGCCGCGGGATTCCGCTGGGCAAGGTGGTGGAATGCGTCTCGCGGATCAATACCGGCGCGAAATACAACGACGATGTCTTCCAGTTCAGCGTCGGCCTGAACGGCGTCGGCACCAAGGCGGTCAACGCCCTCGCCAGCGAGTTTGTCGTGCGCAGCCACCGTGAAGGCCGCTTTGTTGAAGCGTGTTTTGAACGCGGCCGGAAAATTTCCGAGCGCGCCGGCAAAAACGGCGCAGAGCCCGACGGCACGTTCATTGAGTTCGAACCCGACCCGCAAATCTTCAAGGAATTCACGTTTCAGGAGGAACACCTGCTGCGCCGCCTGCGGTTCTATGCCTATCTGAATGCCGGCCTGATTTTGAATTACAACGGCCAGACGGTGGCGGCCCGGGACGGACTGCTGGACCTGATCCGGCATGAAAGCCAGTTTGAAAAGGCCTACGAGCCCCTGCATTTCCGCGAAAAAACCATGGAATTGGCGTTTACCCACACCCGCCGGTTTGACGAGCAGTTTTATTCGTTTGTCAACGGCCAGTTCACTACCGACGGCGGCACGCATCTGAGCGCCTTCAAGGAAGGTTTGCTCAAGGGGATCAACGAATATTCCAAGCAACGCTTCACCAGCGACGACATCCGCGAGGGCATCGTGGCGGCGATCGCCATCCGGATCAAAGACCCCATTTTCGAGTCGCAGACCAAGAACAAACTCGGCAACACGGAACTCCGGGCGCCGCTCGTCGTCCAGGTCCGCGACATCGCCGCGGACTTGCTGCACCGCAATCCCGGCCATGCCGAAAAACTCATCGCCAAACTCGAGGAAACCCGGAAATTGCGGGAGGAATTGCTGAACGTCAAGAAGATGGCGCGGGAGCGCTCCAAGACCGTCTCCATCCGCATCCCGCAGCTCCGGGACTGCAAGTTGCATTACAACAAGAAAAAACAAACCGGGATGGAATCTTCCATCTTCATCACTGAGGGCCTGTCGGCCGCCGGCTCGATCGTGAGCTGCCGCGATGTCAGCCGCCAGGCGATTTTCACGCTCCGCGGCAAGCCGTTAAACGTCTGCAACCTGAACCGCGACACCCTCTACAAAAACACCGAGCTGTACAACCTCATGTGCAGCCTGAACATCGAGGAGACGGTGGATAACCTGCGTTACGGCAAGGTGATCATGGCCACCGACGCCGATGTGGACGGCCTGCACATCCGGAACCTGCTCATCACGTATTTCCTGCGCTTTTTCGCCCGCCTGCTGGACGAGGGGCATCTTTACATCCTCGAAACCCCGCTCTTCCGGGTGCGCGATAAAAACAAAACCATTTACTGCTATTCCGAAGCGGAACGCGAGTCCGCCCTGCGCGAACTCGGCAAAGCCGCGGAAATCACCCGGTTCAAAGGACTGGGCGAAATATCGCCCGGCGAATTCAAGGCTTTCATCGGCGCGGATATGCGGCTCACGCCGGTCATCACGATCGGCCAGGATACGCTCAACGAGACCGTCAGTTTTTACATGGGCAACAACACCCCGGAACGGCGCGATTACATTATGCACAACCTGACTATTGACCGGGAGGCGTTGTAACGCCCGATGAAAAAGCCCCCCGAACAGCCGGAACTTAATTTTAACGGCGAGTCCCGCGCCCCGGCGCATAATCCCCCGCCGCCACCCCCGGCGCCGGCGCCAACCAAACCCCATCCGCTTCCCGTACCCCCGCCCGCGCCCGCACCCGCGCCCCAGGCCGCGGCCAAGGCGCCGGCGGCGGACGCCGGCGGGGAATCCGTCCAAGCCACCCTGGGTCACGGGATATTCCAGCGCCTGGTTGACACTAACTTCCTGCAATATGCCTCCTATGTCATCTGCGACCGGGCCATCCCGTGCGTGGAAGACGGGTTGAAGCCGGTGCAACGCCGGATCATGCACTCGCTGCACGAAAAAGACGACGGCCGCTTCATTAAAGTCGCCAATATCGTGGGCCACACCATGCAATACCATCCGCATGGCGACGCATCCATTACCGACGCCCTGGTGGTCATCGTCAACCGGGGCTACTTGATCGAGGGCCAGGGGAATTTCGGCAACATTTATACCGGCGACAGCGCCGCCGCGGGGCGCTACATCGAATGCCGGCTGACCAAACTCGCCCGCGAAGAAATTTTCAACGACGCCATCACCGAATTCATTCCCAGTTACGACGGGCGCAACCAGGAACCGCTGCTGCTGCCGGCCAAATTGCCGCTGCTGCTCATGCTGGGCGCCGAGGGCATCGCCGTGGGCCTCTCCACGCGGATCCTGCCCCACAATTTCAACGAGCTGCTGGCGGCCCAGATCGCCGTGATCAAAAAACAGAAATTCCAGCTTCTGCCGGATTTCCCCCAGGGCGGCCTGATGGATGTGTCCGAGTATGACCAAGGCAACGGCAAGGTCCGGATCCGCGCGGCCATCGAGCCCCGGGGTTCCGGCAAACTGGCGATCACGGAACTGCCGTTCGGCGTCACCACCGAATCGCTGATCAGTTCGGTGGAAGACGCCGTGCGCCGGCAGAAAGTCCCGGTCAAGTCCATCACCGACTTCACCTCGGAAAAGGTGGAAATCGAGTTGACGCTGAAACCGGACGCCGATCCGGCCAAGGCCATCGCCGCGCTTTACGCCTTCACCGCCTGCGAAACCGCCATCAGTTGCCGCGCCATCGTCCTGCGCGAGAACCGGCCCGTCGAAACCAACGTCGAAGAAATCATCGTGGAAAACACCGCCCGGTTGCTGAAAACGCTCCAGCGCGAATTGGAACTGAAGCGGCACAACCTGCTCGAGGAATTTCACGGCAAGACCCTGACCCAGATTTTTGTCGAAAACCGGCTATACAAAAAAATCGAAACCTGCAAAACCGCCGCGGCGGTGGAGCAAGCGGTGTTCGACGGACTCGCGCCGTTCCGCCCCCGGTTGAAACGCGACGTCACCAGGGCCGATGTCGAGATGCTGCTCGGCATCCGCATCCGCCGGATTTCGCTTTTCGACATCAACAAAAACCGCAAGGACATCGAAGGCATCCTCCAGGAACTCAAGCAGGTTGAAAAAAACCTGGGCGGATTGAAACCCTATGCCATCCGCTACCTCACCGAGCTGCTAAAGCGATACGGGGCGCCCTACCCGCGCAAGACTAAAATCACCGGGTTCGGGGAAATCGCGGTCAGGGAGCTGACCGCCCGGGCGCTGGAGATTTTTCATGACAAACAAAGCGGCTACATCGGCAGCGCCGTGAAAGGCGAATCCATCCTGCACTGCTCGCCCTACGATAAGCTGATCCTCGCGTGGAGCGACTGCCGCTACAAGGTGTTGCAACCGCCGGAAAAACTGTTTGTCGGCGATAATCTGGCGCACATTGCCAAGTACGACCGCGACCGGCAGATGACGCTGATTTACACCTTGGATCATTTCGCCTATGTCAAACATTTCGCCTATGGCGGCGTAATCATGGACAAGGAATATCGCTGCGCCCCCGCAGGCGCCAAAGCGCTGCTGCTGACCGACCAACCGGCGTCGGAAGTTTATGTCAAATACGCGCCGGCCAAGGGCCAGAAAATCCATCAGCAGGTGTTTCGCCTGGATCAGATAGCCGTCAAGAGCGTCAAGGCTCAGGGTAACCGCATGACGGCCAAAACGATTGCCCGGCTCTCCACGGTGAAGCCCCGGTGGTGGGACGAGGATGCCGGGGCGCCGGCGGGCGTGCTACTCTGAGACGGGGAGTTCGGCGGCGGGCGGGGGCGGCGCGGATGGTTTGGGATTGAAATTCAGCCAGCCGATCGTGTGCAGGAAGGCAATCAGCACCGCCGCCGGACTGACAAACCGGATGAAAATCCCCCAGAGCGTCAGCGGCGTCAATGCCGACCGGTCGTCCGGCTCATTCATTCCGGCCATCAGCCGCAACAGCGAAGCGTCCGCATACGCCGCCCCGCCCTCGCGGATTTCCACGGCAGCCCGGCGGGCGCCCCAAACCCAACCCACGAAGATCGTGATGAAAAAGCCACCGAGCGGCAGCATCCAGTTCGACGCAATGTGATCCAGCATGTCGAAAAACGAGCCCTTGACCGCGCCGAATATTTTCAGCAGGACGGCGTGGAGCCAGGGCAAGCGCGCCCAATCGTTCAAACTGATGGCGCACAGACAGCCGAGGAGAAAAATCACGCCGCCCACCAGCACCACTGCGCGGCGGCGGGGCCATTGCCGCTCGTCCACGAAATAAGCCGTCACCACCTCCAACAGGCTGACGCCGGAAGTCAGCGCCGCCACCGCCAGCAAGAGGAAGAATAAAACCGCCCAGAGCTCTCCCAGCGGAATACGGCTGAAGACCGCCGGAATGACCTGAAAGACCAAACCCAGTCCCGCATCCGGGCTGAATCCCTGCGCAAAGACAGCCGGGAAGATTGCCAGCCCGGCCAGCAAGGCTACCGCCGTGTCGAGGATCACCACCGACAAGGCGGCGGCAAAAAGATTCTGCCGCTTATCCACGTAGCTGCCATAGGTGATGATTGCACCCATCCCCAGACTGAGCGAAAAAAAGGCATGGCCGAGGGCAATCAGCACACTCTGGGCGGTTATCCGGCTGAAATCGGGATTGAGGTAAAACTGCACGCCGGCGCGGGCGCCCGGCAAGGTCAGCCCGCGCAAAATCAAGACCAGCAGCAGCACGAACAGCAGCGGCATCAGGATTTTGGACCAGCGCTCGATGCCCGCGCGGATGCCCTTGTAAACTATGCCGACGCATAACAGCATAAAAATGCCATGACAGGCCAGGGCCCAGGCCGGATTCCCCGAAAAAACGCCAAAGGCGTCCTTGGCGGTGGCGATGTCCGCGAAATTCAGGCGGCCGGTGGCGGCGAGAAAAATGTAACCGATGGTCCAGCCCCCCACCACGCTGTAGAATGCCAGGATGATGAACCCCGCCAGCACGCCCATGACACCCACCACCACCCATCGCCACCGGAAAATCGCCATCCCCAGGCACAGGGCCAGCAGACCCCACCCCCACCATTTGAATGCCAGCAGGAACAGGCCGCCAATACAGATGGCCGCGCCCACGGCATGAGCCACCCGGCAGGAAGCGGGATTCAGCATTTTGAAAGCGCCGACCGGATTGCGCTGGGTATGCCGGCCGAGCGCCATTTCGCAGAGCATGACCGGCAGGCCAATAGCGGCAATGCAAAGCAGGTAGATCAGGACAAACGCCCCCCCGCCGTTTTCCCCGGTGATGTAAGGAAATTTCCAAATATTGCCCAGCCCGATCGCCGATCCCGCGGCCGCCAGGATGAAGCCCAGACCGCCGCTCCAATGTTCGCGCGCATTCGCCATAATTCGTTCCCCCTGAGATTCAAAGCGGACAAGCCGGAGCCCTGTAGAGATCGAACGCCATGGCATCAGCCTGTCGTTTGGAAATAATATACAACTCCCGCCGTATTGCAACTATTGAGATTCTTTGGGCACCGCCCGTCAATTTTCGCACGGATGCGGCTTGACTATGCCCGGCAAGTATTTAACAATGGCGCCCATAACTGTTCACCAAACGTTTTTTCAACACGCTCAAACCGGAAAACAGCATGCCTGCCAAATCAAAAATCAATCTCACCGTCGTCGGCTCGCTCGCCCTGGATACCATCGCCACCCCCGCCGCCACCCGCAAGGATGTGCTGGGCGGTTCGGTAAGCTACGCCTGCGCCGCCGCCGCGCTGTTCACCAAGGCCGGCATGGTTGGGGTGGCGGGAACGGATTTTCCCCGGCGTCACCGCCTCACGCTCCAGCGGCGCGGCATTGACCTGGCCGGCCTGCAGCAAGTCGCCGGCCGGACTTTCCGTTGGAGCGGCGAATACGCGGCGGACCTGAACAGCCGGCGCACCCTGGCCACCCACCTGAACGTCTTCGCAAATTTCAATCCCCAACTGCCCGCCGCCTACCGCCAATGCCGCGTGCTCTTCCTGGCCAATATTCACCCCGAGCTGCAACTGCACGTGCTGTCCCAGGTCCAACGTCCGGCGCTGGTGGCGGCGGACACCATGGATTTCTGGATCAATTCCGCCCGCCGCAATCTGCAGCGCCTGATCGCCCGGATTGACATGCTGCTGATCAACGATGCCGAAGCCCGTGCGCTGACCGGCTCGCTCAACCTGGCGCAGGCCGCCCGCAAAATTGCCGCCATGGGCCCGCGGTACGTGCTGATCAAGCAGGGCGAACACGGCTGCATGCTGTTGGCCGGCGGCGGCATCCTGCTTTTGCCGGCCTTCCCGCTGGCTAAAATTGTGGACACGACCGGCGCCGGCGATGCCTTCGCCGGCGGCATGCTGGGCTATCTCGCGGCGTGCCCGCACATTAATGCCACGGCGGTGCGCACCGCCATGCTGTATGGCACCATCGCCGCTTCGTTCGCTGTGGAATCGTTCAGCATTGACCGGCTGGCCAATTTGACCTGCCGCGAATTCAACCGGCGGCTGGCGGATTTCAGGAAAATGCTGGCATGAAAAAACATCCCTGCTTGCGTCAGATATGGACCGCCATGCTGGGCGTTGCGCTGGTCAGTATCGCGCTGCCGGCCGGCGCCGCCCCGGTACCCCCCGCCACTGCCAGCGCCGCGGCGGCCGGCTGGCTGGCGGTCGCCAAAAATCCCCTGCGCGCCCTGCCCGGACGCGCCGTGGAATCCGTTCAACTCCACCGCGCCCCGGACGGCGCGCCGCTGTTTTACGAAGTGGCGTTGCAACCGGCCGGCTTTATGCTGGTGCCGGCGGATGACGAGTTGGAGCCGGTCGTAGGCTTCGCCGCGCGCGGCCGCTTCGATCCCGCGCCCACCCATCCGCTGGGCGCTTTGGCAGCCGGCGATATGGAGGGGCGCATGGCCGCGCTGCGGCGGCGCCCCGCCGACGGCCGCCGCCAAGCCAACCGGCTGAAATGGAAATCCTTGATCACGCAACGGCGCGCCGGGATTGCCGCCGTCTCCGACGAGCGCGTCCCGCCGCTGGTGCAAAGCGCCTGGGATCAGATGCGCGAGGGCGGCGCCCTCTGTTATAATTACTGGACTCCCGCCAATTATCCCTGCGGCTGCCTGGCGACCGCCCTGGCCCAGTTGATGCGTTACCACCGCTTCCCGCCGATTGGCGTCGGCACGCCATCCTTCACCATCCGCGTCAACGGCGCCGAGCAAACCCGCGCCTTGATGGGCGGCGACGGCCAGGGCGGGCCGTATGTCTGGGATTGGATGACCCTGGACCCGGATGCCGGCACGTCCGAAACCAGCCGGATGGAAATCGGCGCGCTTTGCCATGACATCGGCGTGGCCGCCGGCGCCCATTACTCCGCCAACGCCACGGCCACGGAATTCAACGCCGCCATGGCCGCCTTGCGCGAAACCTTTTATTACAGCCAGGCCATTAACGGCCTGAACAACGGCGGCGAAATCGGCGCCGCGCTGCCCGCCATGATCAATCCCGGCCTGGACGCCGGCCGGCCGTCATTGCTGGGGATTTTCTACGCCGACAGCGGCCATGCCGTGCTTTGCGACGGCTACGGCTATGCCGCCGACACCCTGTACCACCACTTGAACCTCGGCTGGGGCGCAGCGCTTGCGGCCGACAATGCCTGGTATGCCCTGCCGGCGGTGGACACTTCCGCGCTTGATTACAACGTCGTTAAATTCTGCGCTTACAATATATTCACCCACGGCACGGGCGAAATCATCAGCGGCCGCGTCACGGACGCTTACGGCCGCGCCCTGGCCGATGCGGCCCTGACCATTGCCATCCAAAACGGCCCCACCCTGACGGCGACAACCAGCAGCCGGGGAATCTACGCCTTCGCGCCCGTCCCTTCCAACCGCGAAGCGTTCCTGCACGTCGCCAAAGCCGGCTACCGGTTCACCCCCCGCACTGTCCGCACCGGCACATCTGAAACGGGCGGCACAGATTGCGGCAACCTCTGGAACGTGGATTTCACCGGCTGGATTTCCAACCTGCCCGTGCCGGCGGATTACGATGGCGACGGCCGCGCCGACCCGGCCTGGTATGATGAAGCCGCCGGTTTATGGAAAGTCTGGCAGTCTTCGCAAAACAATGCCGTCACCACCTTCAATTTCGGCGGGCCGGGCTGGCTGGCCGTGCCGGCCGATTACGACGGCGACGGCCAAACCGACCCGGCCATTTACCAGGCCGCCACCGGGTACTGGCAGGCCTTGCTGTCCGGCGATCACTACCGCCCGCTCGCCACCCAGTCGGCATTCGGCGGCCCGGGCTGGACGGCCGTACCCGCCGATTACGACGGCGACGGCCAAACCGACCCGGCCATCTACCAGGCCACCACCGGGTTCTGGCAGGCGCTGCTTTCCGGGGATGATTACCGCCTGCTGGCCACCCAGACCCCCTTCGGCGGCCCGGGCTGGACGGCTGTGCCCGCCGATTACGACGGCGATGGCCGCGCCGATCCGGCGGTGCATTCTGCGCCCGCCTGGCAGGTGCTGCTTTCCGGGGAAAATTACCGGCCTATCACCGCCGCATTTGACGAAGGCGCCGCCACGCAGGCCGTTCCGGCCGATTATGACGGCGATGGCCAGGCCGACCCGGCTGTTTACCAGCCCGCTGCCGGTCAATGGATCATCCACCTCTCGGGCGGCAATTACCAACGGTTAAGCGTGCCGTTCGGCGGCGCCGGCCAGGCGGCGGCGCCGGCGGATTACGATGGCGACGGCTGGGCGGAACTCGGACTTTATTCCATCTCGGACGACACCTGGCGAACGCGGGAATTGGATTGACGGGGCAGATCAGTGTTGCGCGTTCCAATATTCCATGTGCGGGCGCAGTTGCAACCGTCCGGTTTCGTGGCCCACCTCGCACAGCAAGCAGGCCGTGAACAGCAGCAATAAAAGCCAGCCCGCCGCCTTGGCCAGCGGCGCGGATGCTTTTTTGATAAAAATCACCGCCGGCAATATGCCAAACAGCACCACAATCCCCACGCCCCCCACTACATTCAACGCCTTGAGGAAAATATCCGGATACAATACCCCGATCGCCAGCGGCGGTCCAAACGTCACCACCACGTTGGCCAGACGGCTGCGCACCCGGCAGTGATTCTCAAGCATATCCCTGACAAACCCCATCAGACCGAGGCCATTCGCCAAGTAGGAAGTGATGATCGCCAGCAGGGCAAAGATCATGCCAAACAGGGTGAAAATTTTGGAATCCAGGATGCGCGACATTGGCACCGTCGCCGGCAGATTCGCGTGAAAAGCCGACAGAATCCCATTGGCGCTGCCATCCAGCGGCAGCACCCCCAGCCCCGCCATGACCCAGGCCGCATTCATCAGAAAACCGAGCAGCATGCCCGCCAGCATGACTTTCCATATCCGGCCGAAGTTCCAATCCAAGCTCCCGCAGACATTGGGAATCACATTATGGAAATGGAAGGCGGTAATGATAATCGGCGCCGCCGCCGGCAGATAGGCCCAATCCTTCCAGGCGAAATGCGCCGGATCCACGCGCCGCCAGGCCAGGGCCAGGATCAAGGCAAACGCGGCCAGCATCACCACCATGATCGACGCGTTATAGCGCAGGAACAGGCGGCTGTTCATCAGGGTCAAGGTCGTAACCACCACAAACAAACCCGGCATCAGCAAACCCCGCCAGGCCTCCGGCACATTGAGCAACTGGCCGATGATCGCGGCGCCGCCGGTCAGGTAAGCCACCAAAAGCCCATACAGAATCAACATGTTGGCCAGAATGGCAACCCACTTGCCGACCTGGCCCAGGTAACGCTGATACAGGCTGGGGTAATTGAAATTGGCTGCCCGCGCCGCGACCGCCTCCCGTCCCAGGATCACTGCCGACCAAAACATCGCCCCGCCCAAAACCGCCATCCCGGCCAGGGACGGCCAGAGCCCCGCCAAGCCGGTATTGATCGGCAGCGCCAGAATGCCCGCGCCGATCAAGTTGCCCAGCACCAGGAAAGACACGCCCGCCGTCAACCCCCAGGATTTGCGATCCATAATATTTCCTTAAAAAAAACAATTGCTTTGGCGGCGCCATACATATATTATTCGCTCCGTTTTTGCAAATGCAAAAGACCGGGCACGCTAATCCGGAAGTGCAAATGGCGAGACAGCTCAGTTGGTAGAGCAGCGGACTGTCGGAGCTTTGCGGAGATCCGCCCTAGCC
>CAZYXU010000082.1:0-15842 GCA_964650945.1 uncultured Verrucomicrobiota bacterium
GCCAGATGAAAACCCGTTCCGGCATGGCGGCGCGCGCCGCGCCGGCGGCCAGGAGGAGCAGCAGCATGCCGATTTTAGGATACTGCCTGATGATCATAAATCCCCTAAAATCCGTTCCAACTCGCGGCAATCCTGGCGCAAGACCTCGCCGGCTATCCCGCCGGCTGCGCCCGGCGCGCCATTATACCCGGCCTCAAAATGGCGTTGATAAATGGCCGCCAGTTTTTCGGCGTCTGCCGCGGTCAGCCCGGTTGCCGCCAGCATCCGCCGTAAGTCGGCCGGCGTCGCCGCCGCCGTATGGAGCTCAAAACGCGCGGCCATAAAATCGCGGATGATCCCGCAGATGCCCGCATCCTCCGCCGGCGCGCCGCCGCCGCTTGCCAGGCGGCGCAGCCGCTGCCGGGCCAGCGGCCAGGCCGCACGCCGGCGGCGGGCGGACAAGCCCCGCCGCCGCCAGGCGCGCCCATGTTGCGCGCCCAGCACCAGCATGAACAGAACCGGTCCGGCCAGCAGGACCGCCCATAACCGCGGTCCGCCCGCCAACCCGGCGGAGCTGACCCCATCGGCCGCCAGCCAAAGCGCGGCCGGGGTCAGCGCCGCGTCGGGAACCTCCGGATGGACGCCGTTAACCGCGCCCGTGGAACCGATGATCTGCGCCGCCGTGACTTCCGCCGCCGGCCGGACCTCCAAGGGCACCGGCGCGGTTTGCCGGACCATGTAAGCGCGGGCGGCGGTGTCAAACCACGCCAATTCGATCGGCGGGAGCTCCAGCATCCCGGCATGGCGCGGGCGGATGGTGTAAACAAAACGGCGCTGGGTGGGAGAGTCCGTGAAAGTCTGCGCCGTCTGGTCGTAAATCGAAAAATTTTCCAGGAGATTGGTCTGCATTTCCAGCCTGGGCGGCAACATGCGGTCAAACCGCAAATGGCCGGTGACTGTTAATGTCAGCCGCACCGGGTCGCCGACATTGCAGCTCAGGCAATCCAATGCCGCCGCCGCCTGCATGTTGGTTCCCAGTGCGCCGGTAAAGGAGGCCGGCCGGCCGGCTTCCGGCGGCGGCGCCACCCGCACGGTAAAAGCCCGGCCCACCGCGAAAATATCGCGTCCGGAAGCATTCCCGGCATCATCCACGGCCACCGGCACACTCCCTTTGAACGTCACCGGGCCGAACACGTAATCGCCTTCCTCCACCGGGTTGTATTGCAATTCAAGCTGGTACTCGAAATACGATTTGCCGTCAGCTTCAACCACACGGCGCGGCAAGCTGAACCGGGCGCGCCGCGGCTGGTCGAACCCCTCGAAAAAACCGCGAAAACTGAACGGATCGTCCGCCAGGGTATATTCGTTGATGAAGACTCCGGGCTGGTTGGCTTGCCGGGCCAGATGCCGCCGCAACAGCGCCTGGAGGTCCGGCCCGCGCAAGCCGTCAATGGACTTGTGATCCAGAAAGGGCGCCTGCAGCAGCGGGGGATTGTCGGGAAACAGCGGTTCCGTCGCGGCAAACCGGCCGGCCAGGGCGCGGATGCGCAGACGCAGCCGCACGTCAAACGGCTCATCCACCAGCACCGTCTCCCGCGACGCCTCGACAGTGATCTGCACCTCGTCCTGCGGTGTGATGTCCGTCACGGTGATTTCCGGGCCGGGATCGGAAAGCCGGCGGCCGCCCACACGCAGCGCCACCGGTCCGGCCCGGAACCGGCCGGCGCGGCGCGGGGTAATCGCATAACTGACCACCCGGCCGGAAAAACCTTCGCGCACCATGCGGCCATTAATGATCGTCACGCTGAAATTGCTGTATTCGCGGCTGTCAAGCAGGCGCACTTCCGCGTCGGCAATCCCGGAAACATCCGGCTCCAGCGGCTGGTCGGCGCCGGAGATTTTCACCTGGAGGATGAACGACTCCCCGATATAAATGCGCTGGCGGTTGGCGGTCGTTTCCAGGGCGACCTCCGCCCGGGCCGGCGCGGCGCCCATGAGCGCCGCCAGGCCGATCAACGCCAGGATTTTCACGGGCTTGAGCATCTTAAATCACCTGAATTTTGCAAGAATATTGGTGTTGAAATGATGTAAAGCAATCACAGAGTGTGCAAATTTATTATTGCACGGTTAACTGCTGTCACCCATATGGTTACACGAGCATAGTTTCCGGAAACACCAATATTCGCCCTTTCGACCATGCTCAGGGCTGTCGGAACAGCCGGCAGCCGGCCGCGCAATTTTGGCGCAGGGCTTTGTTACGCGGGGCTTTGCAGTATGCTTATACAGCGGCACCCCGCGCGCCGCGCCCTGCGCCAAACTTGCGCGATTCAAAATTCAGGTATCACCAATCGCGATCCGTCGGCGCTAGCGGCGCATATTGACGCTGCTGGCGCTGGCGGTATTCCTTCTCGCGCTCGGCCGCCCGCTGCAAGAGCCGGCGCGCCTGCTCCGGCGTCATCTCTTTCTGGTCGTCTTCCTCGGCAGTCTCAGCGGCAGCCTGCTCGTTCGTCTCGGCCGGCTGTGGCTGTTCCGTCTGATTTTGCTCCGGCTGGTCCTGTTTCTCTTCCTGCTTCTGCTCCTCTTCCGGTTTCTGCTCCTCTTCCTGCCGGTCTGATTGCTGCTGGTCCTGCTGCTGCTGATCCTGTTTTTCTTTGTCCTGCTGCTGGTCCTGTTTTTGCTGATCTTGCTGCTGATCTTGTTTCTGGTCCTGTTTCTGCTGATCCTGCTGCTGATCTTGTTTCTGATCCTGCTGCTGGTCCTGCTTTGGCGGCGGCGGAGGCGGCAGCAGTTTTTGGATGGCCTGCAACAGGTCATGGCTGTTTTGCTGGGCGGCGCGCACTGCCGGCCAGTCCGGTTTATTCAAGGCGGCCAATGCCTGCTGCTGGCGGTCAACGGCTTCCCGGGCAAGTTTGACGATATTGGCGCGTTTTTCCGGGGTGATGCCCTGTTCCGGGTCGGCCGGCTGGCCGTCTGGCGCGGCGGGCGGGGGCAGGCCGGCTTCCGGCACGGCGTTGGTGAACCGGTTAATGAATAATTCCGTCAATGCCTGCGCTTCGGCCTGGTCGGCGCGGATAGTGTTGACCAGCGGTGCCGGGTCATCCGCGGATTGGGCCTGCGCCAGGGCGTTGGTCTGGCGGTGGAGATCCTCCTGCAGGACGGCCGGGAACGGCGCCAATTCTTTCCAGAGATTATACACGCCGCCGCCGGCCGCTTCGGCCGTTTCCGGAGCGCGCGGATCCAGGTCGCGCAAGCGTGTCCGGGTTTGCTGCATGGCGTCGCGCAATGCCTGGAAATACATATCCAACTGCGGCGGGGGCGCATTGGTGGCGCCGGCCCCGGCGGCCTGCTGCGCCGCATTGGCCAGCGCCATTTGCAGCGGGCCGAGGAGGTCGGCGGCATCCCGCTGCTGTTTGGCCAGATCCTCCATCCGTTCGATGCGGACGGGCGGAGCGGAAGTGAGCGCGGCCGCGCCCGCGGCGGCGATGGCGCGCTGGCGTTGCAATATTTCTCCGGCAAGCTCCGCCGGCGGCTTGCCGCCATATTGTTCCAGGACTTTTTGCAGGCGGGCTTCCTCGCGTTCCCGGGGCAGCACGGCGGCCACGGCCTCCAGCGCCGAGCGCGCCGCAGCGGCATCGCCATTGGCGCGGGCGGCCTGCTGGAAGGCCTTTCCGGCATTTTCCAGCATGTCAACCCGGTCCGCCGGTTTGGCGGCCGGCGCGCTGGCGCCGGAACCATCCGCATCATTGCCGGCCGCCTGCCACCAGGCGCTGCCCTGGTTGTAGAGCGCGTCCCCGGCGGGATCGCCGGCGCCGGATTGGCCGGCGACTTCGGCAAATAATTCCGCGGCCGCCTTGAACGAGCCGGCGCGGTAGAGGGCGCAAGCGGAATTGAAGAGCAAGGTCTGGCGCAATTGCTGCTCCACCGGGCCGGCGCCGGCAACTGCCGGCGCCTGGTTGGTTTGGCCGCCGGCCGCCGCCGCGGACGCCGGCATACCGGCCGCCTGGCGCCAGGCATCGGCCGCCGCCTGGTATTGGCCGGCTTGATAAAGCCGCCAGGCCTGCGCCGCTCCGGCGCGGCCGGGCGGCACGGCCGCGGCGGCCGGCCCGGCCGGCGCGATGGATTGCGGCGGCGAATTTGTCGCCGCCGCGCCCGCGCCGCATCCCAGCCACACCAGCAAGGCCAGCGCTGCGGCGCCGGCTTTTCCACGGCGCGGCGCGGCATCCGCCGGCGGCCGGCCGGCGGCCGGCCGGCCGCGGCTCAATCCGGCCGCCAGCAGAAAGGCCAGCAAGGCGGGGGCCAGGAACCACTGGTAACGTTCCACCAGGCTGCGCCGCGAGGTTTCCTCCAGGTCGCGGGCGGAAATGGCGCGCAGGTGATCGCGATACAGCGTGTCCAACCGCACATTCGAGAGTCCAACGGGCACATAGGCGCCGCCGGTAGTTTCCGCGATTTGCTTCAAGGTCGCATGGTCCAGGCGCGTGGCCACCTCGCGGCCCTTGTGCAACAACTGCCCGCCCGGCGCCTGCCGGTCCGGAATCGGCGCGCCGGCGGCATCCCCCAGCCCTACCGTGAAAATCACAATGCCGGCGCGCGCCGCCTCCGCGGCGGCTTCCGCCGCGCGGCCGGCGAGGTCTTCGCCGTCGGAAATCAGGATGATCGCCCGATGCGCGCCGACATCATCGCCGAACGCTTCGGCCGCCTTGCGGATGGCATCCGCCAGGTCCGTCTCGCCCGGCGGCGCGGAACCCACCGTCACCTCCGCCAGCGCCGTCTCCATGAAACTGTAATCCGCGGTCAGCGGGCAAAGCAGGACCGCGCGCCCGCGGAATGCGACCAGGCCGACGCGGTCGCCATGCAAGGCGCGCAGCAGGTCCATGACATCGGCGCAGGCGCGCTCCAGGCGGCTGGGCTGGACATCGCGGGCCAGCATGGAGCGGGAAACGTCCAGGGCGATCACCAGATCGCGCCCGCGCTGCAGCACGCGTTCCTCGCGATAGCCCCAGCGCGGACCGGCGGCGGCCAGCAGGCCGAGCAGCAGTCCCAGCGCCGCGGCCGCGAATTGCAGGCGGAAACGCCAGGGGCGCGGCGCCGGGCAGAGCTTGGCGCGCAATGGTCCGTCCACCAGGCGCTCCACGCGCCGGCAGCCGCGCCGGTGCAGCGCCCACAACAACGCGGCGAAGACCGGAGCCGCCCAAAGCAGAAACAACACCCATGGCGCGCCAAAATGCATATGTCTCACCTCAAATCAAATGCCGGCCCAGGGTGACATTGCCCAGCATGGCCAAGCACAGCAAGATCAGCCCCGGCCAGAGGCACCACCCGTACAATTCGTCATGCCGGCTGTAAATCTCGCTCTGCACCGGCGTGCGTTCCAGCAAATCAATGGCCGTGAACGCCTGCTCCAGCGCGCGCGGATTGCGCACGTTGTAGTAAACCCCGCCGGTGGCCTCGGCCAGCCGCCGCAGCAAGTCCTCGTCCATGCTGACCTGCGCCTGCTGGATCGCTTCCCGCCCGAAAATATCCCGCCCGCGGAACGGCGCCAGGCCGGTCGAGCCGACGCCGATGGTGTAAATTTTGATCCCCAGCGCCTTGGCCGCCTGCATGGCGGTCTCCGGCTGGACCGACCCGGTATTGGATTCGCCGTCGCTGAGCAGCACAATCAACCGGCTTTTGACATCCACTTTTTCCAGCCGGGCGCTGGCCACGGCCAGGGCGTCGCCGATGGCGGTCAACATTTCTTCCTGGTTGAGAATCTGGCCCTGCTGGTTGAACTGCGGCTTGGGCACCTGCACGCCCTGCAGCACATGCGCCAGGGCCTGATGGTCCAGGGTCAGCGGGACGCGGCCGACGGCGAACCCGCCGAAAGTCACCAAGCCGATCAGGTCATCGGTCCGCCGGCCGATAAAATCCGCCATGGTGGCCTTGACCACTTCCAGACGGCTGCGGAGTTGATTGCCGGCGGAGAAATCCAGGGCTTCCATGGAGCCGGAGATATCCATCACCAACTGGATGGCCACGGCATCGCTGGAGCGCATCACGCGCGCGAAGACCATTTGCGGCCGCGCCAGCGCGCCCATCAGCAGCAGCAAGCCCGCCAGGAACAGCGCGGGCAGGACCGCGCGCAGCCGGATGCGCCAGGAGCGCCGGGCGGGCGGCAGCATGCCCGGCGGCGCGAATAAAAGCCCCTCCCGCCGGCGCCGGGAATACACCGCCCAGGCGGCGGCCGCCCATGGCAGCAGCATCAGGAACCAAATTGGATGTAAGAATTTCAGCATGCATCCGTCTCGATATATTCCCGCGCGGTCTGCACGGCGCGCTCCGCCACGGGGTCGCCGGGCTGCCAGGCGGCGAATTTAACCAGGTCGGCATTCCGCAAAAACTCCGCCAGTTTTTCCAGCACGGCCCGGCTGAACCGCGCATCCGCGGAGACCGTGAGCAGGAATTCCTCCGTGGTTTGCTCCGGCGCCCGGATGGCATGGGCGCGCTCGATATAGCGCCGGACGATCAGCGCCAGGGCGGCGAAAAACTCCTTCTGCCGGCCCGCGGCCCGCAGCCTGGATGTCAGCAGTTGCTCCAGTTCATACAAGGCGCGCTGGCGCGGCGACATCTGGCGCACCCGCCAGGTCTGCCGGATGCGCCGAAACAGCCGCCAGGCCAGCCAGGCGCCCGCGGCCAGCAAGGCCGCGCCGGCCGCCCGCCCCAGGATCGTCCGCCAGGGCGGCAGCACCCGGCGCGGCCCGCGGATATCGCCGACCCGGGGATCGGCGATCGCCGGCGGCGCAAAATCCAGGGGCCGGGTGATCAGCCAGTCCCCGGCGCCGGCGTCCGCGCCGGCCGCGGCGCAGGCGACCGCCAGCGGTCCCAGCCGGTATTCATCGCTGATCACCGGGGTCAGCCGGAAGCAATGTTCCTGGACGCGCATCCCGCCGGCCACCGCCGGCGGCCGGGCAAACTCGCCGGCCAGGATAAACCCCGTCAGCCGGGGCGCGATGTCCGGCAGGCGCACCGCCGTGTTTTCCGGTGCTTTCACCCGGAAGGTCAGCAACAGGTCGCGGTCGAGGCGGACCTCCGCCGGCTCGGCCATCATCACCAATTCCACCGCGTCGCGCGTATTGGTGACGGCCAGCGCAGCCGGCGCGGCATGCGTCGCCGCGGCGGCGGCCCGGGCCGGCAGGCCCAACGTCAGCGCCGTACCGGCGGCACAGAGAATTAAAATATTCTTTTTAACATGCATGGCTTGCCGGTTAAACGCTCGCGACTGCGCGGGCGCGGATCGGACGGCGCGCCCGGAGATCGCGCCCTACCCACTCCCCGCGCGGACGCGGACACTGCTCACTGTTCACCGCTCACTGCCCTGCCCCCCGCCGGCGCGGGCGCGCGTACGCCTACCCCCGGCCGGCGCGGACCTGGCGCAGGCGGAAGAGGCGGTGGAGATCGTCCAAAAACGGCCGATCGGTGGCCAGCGGCAAAAGGTCAATATTCAGCCGGCGCAAGCGCCGCTCCAGTTCCGCCGCCGCGGCCGCGGCATTGGCGCTGAATTGCGCGCGCCAGGCCGGGGCGGCGGTATCGAGCACGGCCAGTTCGCCGGTCTCGGGATTGACCACTTCCAGCAACCCGGCGTCCGGCATGGACATTTCCAGCGGGTCGCGTACCGGGCAGCCGATCAGGTCATGCCGGCGGGCGGCGACGCGCAGGGCTTTTTCATAATCCGGCGCGGTGAAATCGGAAATCAGGAACACCACCGCGCGGCGCTTTTGCACGCGGTTGAGGAATTCCAGCGCCAGGGCGATGTTCGTGGGGCGCCGGGTTTCCTCGGCGGCCAGCACCTCGCGCACGAGCCGCATCGCGGCGGTGCGGCCCTTGCGCGGCGGGAGGTAGCGTTCGATCCGGTCGCTGAAAAGCGCCAGCCCGATTTTATCCTGGTTTTTGATGGCCGACAGCGCCAGCAGCCCGGTCAATTCCGCGGCCACCTCGGCCTTGGAGCGCCGGCGCGATCCGCAGCACATGGACCCGGAGATATCGGCCAGGAAGATGACCGTCAGTTCCCGCTCCTCGCAAAAACGCTTGACGAACGGATGCCCCATGCGGGCGGTGACATTCCAGTCAATCGCGCGGATATCGTCACCGGGGACATACTCGCGCACCTCGTCGAATTCCATCCCGCGGCCCTTGAAGACCGAATGGTACTCCCCGGATACGAACTCATCCACCAGGCGCTTGGTGTAGATGCGGATCCGCCCGACCTGCTTCATCAATTCTCTGGTGTCAATCGCCATTTTACGCCCGCCGCATTCATCCGTTGCAGCATGCAGGATGCGACATCCAGCCTTTTATGGCACCGGAATGTCGCTCAACAGCCGCGTAATCAGCGCATCGCTGTCCACCTCCTCGGCCTCCGCCTCGTAGGTCAGGATCACCCGGTGCCGGAGGATGTCGTGCGCCACTTCCTTGACGTCCTGCGGCGTGGCGTATCCCCGGCCGTGCAGCATCGCGTTCGCGCGGGCGGCCAGGTTCAAACACAGCGTGGCGCGCGGCGAGGCGCCGTATTCGATCTGGTGATCCAGGGGGATGTTGAAAGCGGACGGCTGGCGCGTTGCGCCAACCAGGTCGAGGATGTAATCGCCGACCTTGTCGTCGCAATAAACCTGGTCCAGCAATTCGCGCATGGCTTCAATCTGCGCCGGATCCAGCACCGGCTGCACCGCGATCGCCGACCGGCGCGTGAAACGCTGCATGATGCGCCGCTCGTCGTCGCGGGAGGGGTAATCCACCCGGCACTTGAGCATGAACCGGTCAATCTGCGCCTCCGGCAGCGGGTAAGTGCCTTCCTGTTCGATCGGGTTCTGCGTGGCCATCACCAGGAACGGATGCGGCAGGGGATAGGTCTTGTCGCCAATCGTCACCTGCCGCTCCTGCATGGCTTCCAGCAGGGCCGACTGCACCTTGGCCGGGGCGCGGTTGATTTCATCGGCCAGGAGCAGGTTGGTGAAAATCGGACCCTGCTTGACCGTAAAGCCGCCGTTGCGCGGATCATAAATCAGCGTGCCGATCAAATCCGCGGGGAGCAGGTCGGGCGTGAAGCTGATGCGGTGGAAGCGCAAGCCCAGGGTCTGCGCCATGGTTTTGACCGCCGTGGTCTTGGCCAGGCCCGGCACGCCTTCCAGCAGGATATGCCCGTCCGTGATCAGCGCCATCAGCATCCGGTCAACCAGGCGCTCCTGGCCGACCATGACCTTCATGACTTCCTGGCGCAGCCGGTCCAACAGCTCCGACTGGCCGCGGATGCGATCGGTGATCTGGGTGATTGCATCGTGATCCATTTGCGTTCCCTCCGGTTTTCAGATGAGCCAATTTCAAAAGTCTCTTTGTGAAAGAATTCAGTTGCTCCGGGATGTAGTAGCCGAACGGAGTTCGGCATCTGTTGCACCATATCCCGCCTTCGTCGGAACCGGAGTGCGCCACCCCGTGGCGCTACTACAGTCCGGAATGCGTGGCCGCCGCACTCCAAACACGGATGCGCCACGACGGTGCGGCCGCGCCGGAACTTTATTGTTCCGCAGGCTGCTCCGCCGCCGGCGCCGCCGGTTCGGCCGGCTTTTCCGCGGGCTTATCGGTCGGCTTGGCAGCCGGCTTGGCCACCGGTTTATCGGCGGGCTTTGCTTCAGGCTTGACCGCCGGCTTGGGCGTCTGTTTCACCGCAGGCTTATCGGCCGGCTTGGCAACCGGCTTGGCGGCCGGCGGAGCTGCCTGCTTGGCTTCCGGCTGGGCGGCCGGCGCTTCCGGCTGGGCATCCGCAGCCGGTTTTTCCCCGGCTGCCGGCTGGGGCGGCGGCGTAATCAGCTTGTCGCGTTCCAGGAGCATGTTGTCCAGCCGGTAGGAGCGCAGGATGTAAACCCAGGGGGACAGGGTCTCGTGCAGCAGGCGGGCTTTTTCCCGGGGATCGGGCTGATCGGCCTTTGCATCCCCCGCGGCAGCCGGAGCGTTGGTCGCCGCGGCATCCGCGGCGGGCTGATCCGCGGGTTTGGCGGGCGGGACATACTCGACTTGAGCGGACACATAACGGTCGGTGCTGTTGGACGACACCGGCTTGCCGACGCGCAGCGTGTAAACACTGCCATCCGCCGCGCGCGCGGTGAAGACCACCGGCTGATCCATGCCGGTCTCGGCCGGCGGCAGCGCCGGATCGGCGACATCCTGGAATGACAGGTAATTCAAGGCGCCGGCCAGTTGTCCGAGTTTGCCGGCATCCGCCGTGCCTTCCGCCGGGTTCAGATCGGCCAGTGACAGCGTCTTGCTGACCGGGTCGCGCTGCACCTTGATCGGCGCGCGGCCCGGACCGGTGATGGAAAGCTCCTCGATATCGGCGGCGGCGACGTTGATGAAATCATCCGCCAGCCAGGAGGAGACCGGCTCGATCATGTTGTCCAGGGTGCGGCTGATCAAGGCCACCGTGCCGTCCGGCAGTTTGACATAATGCCCGGACGGGTATCCGCCGCCGCCGAACATCATTTGCTGCTGCCCGCCGGCCGGCGGCTGGGTGGTGAAATGCTTGCCGATCAGCAATTCCGCCAGCGGTTTGCCGGACGCATCGCGCAATTCCAGCCGGGTGGCCGCGGCCGCGGCATTGGACGCAGGCGGCTGCAGGTTGAAATCATCGGCCCGCTCGCTGCCGCCGGGGATGACCTGGCCGACTTTCAAGTCGCGCAAGGCGACGAGGGTATCCGCCACCTTGTTGAACTTCGCGGGATAGTTGTAGCGCTCGGCGACCACCCAGTTCTGCTCGGTGCGCTTGATGACGAAGTTGGTCTGGGGCGCGGTGATGGCAATGCTGGCCACATCGTTCACCGGCAGGTCTTCGAACACCGCCTGGCCCACCCGGGCCGGGCGCCGGGCCTGCCGGCCGGAATCCACAATCCAATAGGCCCAGAAGCCCAGCAAGACCGCCGCTGCCAGCAATACCGCAAGGTTACGCATTTTCATGATAGTTGCAATTCCTCCGAGTCTCTTTCAAAAGTGTTCAGTGTTCGGTGTTCAGTGTTCAGTGTCCGGCAGTCAGGACTTCATTGCAATGTAATGTGTTGTTATAAAATCGCATGTGTTTATTCTGAATCCTGACTGCTGAATCCTGAATTCATTCAAAACGTTAGTTTTGAAATTTGTTCCTCCGTTGATAATTAATCTTTTCCGCCCGCCGCCAGGGCGGCGCGCTTTTGCCGCCGCCAGGCGAAGACCATGCCGGCCAGTCCAACCAGGATGGGAACCAAAAGGATGTTGATCGCCTTGACCTTCACGCCCAGGCGCTCGATGCCTTCGCGCAGGTTCTTGCGCACCTGCTTGAGTTCCCGCTGGGTGCGCGATTGTTCGTCCTTGAAGCGGCGGATTTCCTGCTCCTGCTCGGGCGACAGGATGTAGCGCTGGTTTTTGTCCTTGCGCGATTGCAGGGTGCTTAAACGCTCCTGGGTGGCTTCCAACTTCTGTTGCAGTTCTTTTTCCTGGAGCATCCAACGCTGCTGGGCCGACTGCTGCAGCGCCAGCACCTTGTCGAACGGCCGCTCGATCCGGCCGCGGGTGCGGATTTCCGCCAGTTCCACCGCGCCGGCCAACTGCTCCAGGGCGTTGGCGAAAAGGTTCAGATTGTCATTGATCGGCTGGTAGCCGCGGTAGCCGAAGAGGTTGACTTCCTGCACACAGAACTGGTCGTGCAGCATGTCCACGTCGCCCACCAGGATCACGGTGGTGGGCTTCACGCTGGCTTTCAATCCTTCCGCCGCGGCCGGCGGCGGGGCGTTGGTGTCCGCGGCCGGCGCGACGGGCTGGCCGTCCGGGAAGGCCGTCTTAAAGTTGCCATGCAGACGCAGGGCCAGCGGCAAGCGTTGCAAGCCGGGCTGGAAATCGCGCCGGACCATGTCGCCGCCCATCTGCGCCATCATGTTGGGGATGGTCTTGGACTGCTCGGAAGAGGTGATCAGCGGGGTGAGCTTGAGGCCTTCCGCGCCCTCGCCGCGGAGCACGCCGGCCATGGGCATGATCAGCGAATCCAGGCGGCTCATCAGCAGGTCGTCGCGGCGGAAATTGTCCGGGCGCAGGCTGAGAAACAGCGGGCTTTCATCCACGCCGCCATTCCCCTGGCGCACGCGGGTGCTGGCGTTGATGTCGGCCAGCACCTGGCCGGCATCCCATTCCACCCCCCAGGCCTGCGGCAGACGGCCCAGGTCCGAGGAAGTCTGCGGCGGCATACCCATCATCATCTGCGGCTGCTCCTGGCTCATGGCGTCGGCCAGGCAGAGCGGATCAACGAAAGCCAACAGCCGGCCGCCGCGCAGGACGAACTGGTCAATGGCGTACTGGGCCCGTTCCGAAAGGTTCTTGGGATGCACCAGCAGCAGCGCGTCCACATCCCCGGGGATTTCCTCGACATCCGCCGTCAATTCCCGCACCTCGTAATCCTCGGCCAAGCCGCTGAAAGCCGCCCAGGGCGGCTGGTTGCGCGGGCGCGGCTGGTCGCCCATGGCGAAGGGCATGGCCTGCACGCCCATCACCGGCAGACTGCTGATCAGACCCAGCACCGGCTTGGCGGGGTTGGTCACGCGGGTAATCATGCGGGTGATGTTGTATTCCAGCATCGCCTCGTCGCGGGGGTCAATGAACGGGATGACCGTATGGGCGTCCCCGCGCGCGGCCACCAGCCCGAGATACAGCGGCGGGCCCAGCATGCCCAGGTTCTGCGGCGCCACGCCGTACCGTTCGGCCCATTCCTCGGCGTCGGAGTCCGGCTCCGGATTGTAGTTTTCCAGCAGAATCCGGCCGCCGCCCGCCAGTTTATATTCGCGCAAAAGATCTTCCACCTGCTGCGCGAAGTATTTCAGCGGCATGGGGATTTCCGGGGCGCCGGCGTTGAAAAAGAATTTCAAGGTCACCGGCTGATCCAGTTGCTGGAGAATCCGCCGGGTGTTGTCCGACAGCGTGTAAAGCTGGTCCGCCGTCAGGTCTTTGCGCAGGCGCGCGGCGCCCACGATCAGGTTGGCGGCGATCAACGCCGCCAGCAGCGCCAGCAAGCCCGCCAAGCTGCCGCCGATTTTCCAGAAACGCATCAAATGCTTGTTGGAGTTGGTCTTGGTCATTTTGGTCAATTGCTCCCGTCTCGTTTTACTTGCGATTTTCCAGCGCCAGGTTGGCCGCGCACAACATGAAAGCCATCACGCTGATGTAATAGGCGAAATCCCGGACATCCAGCACGCCCTTCTGGAAGGCCTCGTAATGCGGCATGAACCCGAACGCCGCCACCACCCGCACCATCCAGTCCGGCGCCCAGCGCACGAGCATGTTGGTCACCGGCGGCCAGCCGGCCATCAGCAAAAACAGGCAAATCACCAGGGCGAGCACAAAACTGATCACCTGGTTGCGGGTCAGCGCCGAAGTCAACACGCCCACCGCGAGGTACGCGCCGGCCAGCATGAAGCTGCCGACGTAGCCCCCGAAAATCACGCCGTAATCCGGCTGGCCCAGCCAGGCGGTCGTCAGGACAATCGGGAAGGTCAAAAGGATCGCCAGGCCGAGGAACAGCCAGGCCGCCAGGAACTTGCCCAGCATGGCCTGCGGCATGGTGATCGGCAGGGTCAGCAGCGTTTCCATGGTGCCGGCGCGGCGCTCTTCCGACCAGAGCCGCATGGCGGCGGCCGGCGCCAGGATCAGGAACATCCAGGGATGCCAGAAGAAAAAGGCCCGCAAGTCCGCCTGGCCCGCCTCGTAAAAATTCGACACGAAAAACGTCAGGAAACTGATCAGCATCAGAAACACGATGGTAAAAACATATGCCACCGGTGATTCGAAATAAGAAATCAGCTCCCGCCGGGTGATCGCCTTGGTATTGCGTATAAAATCCACTGCCTTCCTCCTTTGAACATTGATGCTAATGCTATATCCTTACGAAGCCTTGCGCGCGGGCATGGTCAATTCCCGGAACACGTCTTCCAGGCGCCCTTCCAAAACTTTTACCCCCGCCACCCGGCAGGCCGGCTTGGCGCGGATCAGGCCCAGCACTTCCTCCATCAGGCCGTCGGCCGCACGCGGATAAACCACCAGGGAATCCCGGCGGGTTTCGACGCGCAGGGCCGCGCGCAGCCCTTCCAGGCCGGCGCGCAACTCGTCCGCGCCGGCTTGCACCGTCAATTCCACGGCGCCATGCCGCGGGCTGCGGGCCTTCAGCGCGCCGGGCGCGCCGTCAAAAACCACCGCCCCTTCGCAAATGATGATCACGCGCCCGCAGACGGCTTCCACTTCCTCCAGGATGTGGGTGGACAGCACGATCACTTTGTCCGCCGCCATCTCGCGGATCATGGCGCGCACCACCTGCTTCTGGTTGGGGTCCAGCCCGTCGGTCGGCTCATCCATGATCAGCACCGGCGGATTATGCAAAACCGCCTGGGCGAATCCCACCCGCTGCCGGTAGCCCTTGGACAGCGTGCCGATGGATTGGTAGCGCACGGGTTCGAGGAAGCAGCGCTCCACCGTCGCCCCTACCTGCTGCTGCCGTTCCCGGCCGGAGAACCCGCGGACTTCGGCGATGAAATCCAGGTAATTCCAGACCGTCATATCGGCGTAAACCGGGGCGTTTTCCGGCAGGTAGCCCACCTGCCGCTTGGCCGCCACCGGTTGCGTAATAATATCATGCCCTTCGATCTCCGCCGTGCCGGATGTGGGGTGCAGAAAACCGGTGATCATCCGCATGGTGGTGGTCTTGCCCGCGCCGTTGGGCCCGAGAAATCCCAGCACCGTACCCTTGGCCACCTCGAACGATACCCCGCGCACGGCATGAATCGAACCGAACCGCTTGTGCAACTTGCTGACCTTCAGCATATCTCCTCCTCGCCAAAGCGGGCCCGCGCCCGTGTTGTATAAATCCAAAAACAATCCGGGTAAACTATATTATTTGACGCGGGCTGGCAAGCGTTTCCTGCGCCCGGGCCTTGGGCACCCGCACCCGCAAAACATTCTCGTCATACTGCGCCTGGATGTTTTCCCGATCCACCGCTCCCGGCAGGCGCAGGCGCGTCATGTAATTGCCCTGCATGCCGCGCGCCATGATGGAGAGGATGTCGCCCTGTAATTGCACATCAATGCCCAGGCGGTCAACATCCGCCAGGGCCACCGTAATCTCGTAGGCCTGGTCGTCCTCCGTCATCTGCAAGGCCGGCGAGACGGACGCCTGCTCCCACCGCCAGTCCAGCGGATGGCGCGTATGCCGCCACAGCCCGTCGTTGAAGGCATGCGCAAAAATGCGGTCAATCTCGCGCTGCAGCCGGCAAAAATGCTCCACCGCCTCATTGCCGGGACCGGGTGTCGCCGCCGGGGCGAAAGGCGAACGGCTGCCGCCGGCGGTTAATTCGTTAAACAGGCTCTCGATCCGGGCATGGATTTCCTGAATGTCGTCCGCGCCATCCCGGGCGACCACCGGGGCCGACTCGGACGCGGCGGCGGCCGGCGCGGCCTCCCTTCCGAACAGCCGGTGCGCCAGATCGGTCATGCGTTCCCGGCCGAAAAACTGCCCGGCGCTCCGCCAGCCCGCCACCGCCAGCAAGGCTGACTCCACCGCCACGACCAGCGATAGCACTATGACCGCCCAGCGTAATTTACGATTGGCATGCATGGACACGGTGTTCGGGGTTCGAGGTTGCCAGAGGTTGAATCAGGTTCAAAGGTTGTTTGAGGTTGAAATTGGTTGAAAAGTGTTCGGTGTTCAGTGTAGTAAAAACATTTTGCAATTGACTTCAAGCAAAGCAAGATACGTGCCAGGCGGGAATACCTGAGGGAAACGCAATTTGCGGCAAGGCGTTTTGCGCACTGCCGGACATTTTGTCCGGCAG
>CAZYXU010000083.1:0-15785 GCA_964650945.1 uncultured Verrucomicrobiota bacterium
TCGTCTATCGGCTAGGACATCAGGTTCTCATCCTGGAAAGAGGGGTTCGATTCCCCTAGGGGGTGCCATTTTTTTCACATGGACAGCAACTCGAACCCGGTGGCGGGATCGAGCCGGCGGCAGGCGGGCGTGCCGGTCAATTCCTGGATGATGATTTCCAGCACATGCCAGACGCGCACCCCGCGCCGCACGCAGCCGGTGATCGTCTGCCCGCGCCGGCCGGCGGCCAGGTGCATGTGCAACACCGGCTGCCCGGCGGCATCCGGAAACAGCGTGCCGACGCCGGCAATTTCGTGCGCCTCATCCAGGATATGTTCCATGGGCTGAAGGGGCGCGGTCCGGCCCGCCGCCGGGCCGACCACCAGCCGGCTGCCGGCATCGGCGCCGCCGACCGCGATTAAAGACGCCGCGCCGATTTGATGGTCCCGCGCAAATTGCTCCACGATTTCGTGCAGGACTTCCCCATCCTCCAACCGCAAGACAAAAATACGACCCGGCTTGGCTGGCGAATATTTCATGCGCGATATTCCGCCCATTCCGGCTCATTTTCAAAAATCCAGCGGTAATATTCCGCGCCTTGCAACCGGGCGGCGGCCGGTTCGTCCACAATCACCGTGCAGCGCGGATGCAACTGCAGCGCCGAGGCGGAAATCATCGCCGTGATCGGCCCTTCCACGGCCCTGGCGATGATTTCCGCCTTGCCGGATCCGACCGCCAGCAAGACGCAGCGCTTGCTTTCCAGGATGGTGCCCACGCCCATGGTCAGGGCCCGGCGCGGCATCTGCTCCGGCGAATCGAACAGCGGCCCGTTTTGCGCCAGCGTCGCGGGCGACAGCGCCTTGGGGCGGGTGCGGGAGCGTAGGGCCGAAAGCGGTTCGTTGAATCCGATATGCCCGTCCTGGCCGATGCCCAGCAGTTGAAAATCAATGCCGCCGGACCGCCGGATGCGCTTTTCGTATTCGGCGCACTCGGCGTCCAAATCCGCCGCGGCGCCATCGGGCAGATGCGTATTGCGCGGGTCAATATTGACCTTGCTGAACAAATGCCGGTTCATATAACTGCGGTAGGAATTTTTATCCGCGGACGCCAATCCCACGTATTCATCCAGATTAAAGGTGCGGCACAGCGAAAAATCCAAACCGTCATGCTGATGCATGCCGGCCAGCAACGCATACACGCTTTCCATGGTGCGCCCGGTGGCCAGCCCCAGCACCAGGCGCGGATTCGAACGCAATTCCGCGGCAACCAAGCGGGCGGTCAACCCGGCTGCTGCCGGGGCGTCTTTTTGAATGATAACTTCCATGATCTTTCTCCCTGATTTACCGCCGATATGCGGCGGCGGTTGCATACATGGCCATGATGTTGTCCAACGGGGCATCCACCTGGATATAGGTATGGCCGGGGCCGAGAATATAACCGCCATCCGCCCCCAGAATGTCGATCAGCCGCCGGACTTCATCGCGCACCATTGCCGGCGTGCCCTTGCAAAGCAGCTCCTGCAAATCCACCCCGCCATAAAAGCACAAATCCCGGCCAAAATCCCTTTTCAATCCCGCCGGATCCATCCCGCGGGCGCGGATTTGAATGGGTTCGAGCATGTCCACCCCCGCTTCGATTATCTGAGGCAACAGCGGCCGGACCGCGCCGCAGACGTGCAGCAAAAACTTTTTGCCATGCCGGTGCGCAGCGGCCACAACCCGCCGCAGATAGGGCATGACGTATTCCCGGAAAGTGTCCGGACTGAACAACGGCCCCTGCTGGGAGCAGTAATCGTCCGCCATGTAAACGATGTCCAAATCGCGGCCGTGCTCCGCCAGCATCTTTTCCAGGAAGAACTGGCAGCGGTCGGCAATGGTATCGATCAGGCACCGGGCATAATCCGGCCGCATGGCAAAATCCAGCATCAAGGACTCCACGCCGCGGACGAAGGTGGCGATATGATAAGCCCCCCAGGTGAAAACGCCGATCACCGCGCGCTCCCGATGCGCCCGGGCCTCGGCGGTGAAATGCGAAAAATCCAGCGCCTGATCACCCGGCCAGGGATGATTGCGGATGTCGCGCAACTCATCCTTGCCGGCCAGCGGGCTGAAACTCAACTCGTCATAGGCGCCGCCGGCATAAACCGCGCGGGTGGTGCGATACCCCCACAGGGCGGTTTTTTCCGTGCGCGGCAATTCCGCGGGGGTATAGATGAAATTCCCGGGCAAAATCATCCAGGTGTCCACTTGCAACCGGTCAAACAATTCTTCCTTCGCGGATGTCCCCAACCGCCGATGCAGGGCGGCATAGACTTCGGGTTCGGCGTCGAAGGTGATCGGTATGCGATCGTCCACCCGGCGGGCCAGGGCATTTAAAATGCGTTGTTTAGAGGTCATGCAACGATTAGTTAGCTTGCAAAAAACCGGCAGATTGTGTAACAAAGCCTTCGAGTTATAACAGACACGGTTGGTTTTGTGAAGAGTAAATCATGACTGGCAATGCAAACGACACCGCGTCCCCGGCGCGCCGGCCGGCCGTCTGGCTGATCATCCTGCTGGGCTTGATCTCGCTCGCCGGCATCGCCAACCATGAATTATGGACGCCGGACGAGCCGCGCGAGGCGGCCATCGCGCTGGCCATGCGCCGCAGCGGCGATCCGATCGTGCCGCGGCTGGCGGGCGAACCGTTCGTGGAGAAACCGCCGCTGGCCTATATCGCCAACGCCGCCGCGCTGGCGTTGTTTGAGCCGCTGTTCGGACCGACTGCAGCGTTGCGGTTGTCTTCCGCCATCTGGGGCCTGGCAACCTTGCTGGCGACATTTTTGCTGGCCCGCCGTCTGGCCGGCCCGGCGGCCGCCGCCTGGTCGGCGGCCGCCCTGGCGGTCATGCCGGGGTTTGTGCAGGTAACCCACTGGCTGCTGGTGGACAATGCGCTGATGTTTTTCATCACCGCCGCCATCTGGCTGCTCAGCGAAGTCTATTTATCCCGCCGGCCCGCTCTGCTCCCGCTGGCCGGCGCGGCGGCCGCCGGCGCATTTCTGGTCAAGGGCCTGGTGGGGCCCCTGATCATCGGGCTGGCATGGCTGGGGCTGCTGATCCATCTTTATCGAGCCGGCCAAGTTCGCGTTTGGTTGAAACCCCGCCTGGCCGGCTGGCATTTGCTGGCCGGCTTCCTGGCATTGCTGATCGCCGGGTTATGGATGGCGGGATTGCGCCTGGCCGGCGGACCGGAATTATGGCGGGAATGGTTCTGGGACAACCACTTTGGCCGGTTTACCGGCCAGGTCCGCCACCTGGGGCATATCCGCGGACCGTTTTACTACTTCAGCGCCCTGGCCGTTGGCGCCCTGCCCTGGCTGGCGCTCTGGAGCAACAGCATCTGGCGCGCATGGCGGCGGGGGGGGACGCGGACGCCGGACCGGCGATTGTCCGGCGCCTGGCCGGTATTATTGACATGGGTACTGGGCGGGCTGGCCGTGCTCACGCTTTCATCCACCAAGCGTGAAATTTACCTGAGCATGCTTTGGCCGGGGTTGGCGGTCATCACGGGCATATTGATGCAAACGCCGCCAACCGGCTGGGTGCGGCGCTATTTGCAAGCCTGGCAATGGCTGGCATTGCTGATCCTGGCCGCGGCGGCCGCGATCCCCGCCGCGGCTTATTTTGCGGGATACCTGCCCGGCTGCTCCGCCCTGGCTTACAGCCTGCTGGGCTTGCCGGCGCTGCCAGCCGCCTGGTTTTTATGGCGCCGGCGGGACTGGAACTGGCAGCAGCGCTGGCTGGCGCTCACCGCCCTGGCCTATCTGCTGGCGCTCACCAACATCCCCCCGGCGCTGGATCATTTCAAGAACCAGGGGCCGGCATTTCAAGCTCTAGCCGCCGCCATCCCGCCCGGCAGTCGGGGGCAAGTTGGCGCCTGGAATTTCGATGAAACCACCCGCGCCGGTTTTTATTATTATTGCGACTTGGTTTTTCCGCCGGTTTCTGATACATTGGAACTTTCACGGATTTTGGCGGGCAAACATCCGCGCCTGACGGGGATCGTGGCCGCCAGCCGGAATTTTCCGCCGGCGGCGGAATTGCCGGCCTGGACCGTCCAGGCGCGGGCCAATCCCGGCACCCGGCGGGCCAAGCGTGAATTGTTATACGTTGCCGGGGTCAGATAAAACGACCAGAGATCCTTTGAGGGGTAAACTATGCGACCAGATTTCCTGCCGTTTTCCAAGCCGACATTCGACGAGGGCGACATCCAGGCCATGGGCGAGGTGCTGCGGTCGGGCTGGATTACCACCGGCCTGCATGCCGCCGAATTCGAGAAGGAATTCAGCGCTTACACCGGCGCCGGCGGATCGGTTGCGCTGGCTTCCGCCACCGCCGGCATGCACCTGGCGCTCAAGGCGCTCAACATCGGCCCGGGCGATGAGGTGGTCACTCCTTCCATGACCTGGGTATCCACCATCAACCTGATCGTGCTGGCCGGCGCCAAGCCGGTGCTGGTGGATGTGGACCGCGACACGCTGATGGTGACGGCCGACCAGATTGCCGCGGCCGTCACCGACCGCACCAAGCTGATCGTTCCCGTGCATTTCGCCGGCGCACCGGCGGACCTGGACCCGATCCGGCAACTGGCCGGCGGGCGCGGCATCCGCCTGATCGAGGACGCCGCGCATGCCGCCGGCACCGAATATCGCGGCCGGCGCATCGGCAGCGAAGGCATCGCCATCTTTTCCTTTCATCCGATCAAAAACATCACCACCGGCGAGGGCGGGATGTTTTGCGCCGACGATCCGGCCCTGCTCGACAATATCCGCCGCCTGAAATTCCACGGCCTGGGAGTGGATGCCTTCGACCGCCGCACCCAGGGCCGGTCGCCCCAGGCGGAGGTCGTTGAGCCGGGCTATAAATACAACCTTACCGACATTGCCGCCGTGTTGGGCCGGCGCCAATTGGTGCGGCTCGACGAGTTCAACCGCCGGCGCGCGGAACTGGCGCAACGCTACCGCGAATGCCTGGCGGATATCCCGGAAATCCTGCCGCTGTCCCAGCCCGCTTACCCCCTGCGCCATGCCTGGCATCTCTATATCGTGCGTCTCGACACCGACCGCGCCCGGCTGAACCGCGACGAATTCATGGAGGAGCTCAAGCGCCGCAACATCGGCACGGGCCTGCATTTCCGCGCCGCGCACCTGCAAAAATATTACCGCGAACACATGGGATTCCAGCGCGGCATGCTGCCGCAGACCGAATGGAATTCCGACCGCATCTGCTCGCTGCCGCTGTTTCCGGGCATGCGCCCGGAGGATGTGGACGATGTGGCCGCCGCCATCAAGGAAGTCCTGAAAAGATGAACACCACCGCCTCTGTCTCCGTGGTCATCCCCGTCTACAACGAGGAGGCCAATTTGCCGGAATTGCTGCGCCGCACCCTGGCCGCCGGCCGCGCCTTGAACGCGCCGTTTGAACTCGTCCTGGTGGACGACGGCAGCCGCGACCGTTCCAGCGCATTGCTGGCCGAAGCCGCGGAACAGAACCCGGAAATCATCGCCGTCATGCTCAACCGCAACTACGGCCAGCATGCCGCCGTTATGGCCGGCTTCGCCCAGTCCCGCGGCGAAATCGTCGTCACCCTTGACGCCGACCTGCAGAATCCGCCGGAAGAAATCGGCAAGCTGGTGGCCAAGATGGGGGAAGGGCTGGACGTGGTGGGTTCGGTGCGGGTGCCGCGGTGCGACAGCCTGTTCCGCCGGATGTCCTCCTTCCTCGTCAACCGCGTCACCGCCCGCGTGACGGGTGTCACCATGCACGATTACGGCTGCATGTTGCGCGCTTATCGCCGGCCGATCGTGCAGGCGATGCTGCAATGCCACGAACGCAGCACTTTCATCCCGGCGCTGGCCAACAGTTTCGCGCGGTACACCGCGGAAGTCGAGGTGCGGCATGCCGAGCGCCAGGCCGGCGCCTCGAAATACAGCTTCTGGAAATTGATCAACCTGCAATTCGACCTCCTGACCAGCATCACCACCTTCCCTTTGCGCTGCCTGAGCGTGTTCGGCGTGCTGATGTTTCTCGCCGGCGGCGGCCTGGGCATCTGGATCCTGGCCCTGCGCCTGATTCACGGACCGGAATGGGCGGCGCAGGGCGTCTTCACCCTGCTGGCCATCCTGTTTTTCTTCATGGGCGCCCAACTGGTCGGCATGGGGCTGCTGGGCGAGTATATCGGCCGCACCTACCAGGACGTGCGGGCCCGCCCGCGCTATTTTGTGGAAAAAGTGCTCGGGCAAAGCCGGATCGGCGATGACCCCCGGGCGCATGCGGATTGAATCCGGCGCGCCGCATGAACGGCATGGCGGCCCAGCCTCAACAAGGTGACAAAATCAAAATGACCAAAACGCTCATCATTGCCGAAAAACCCTCCGTGGCGGCGGATATCGCCAAGGCGCTCGGCGGGTTCAAGCGCGAAAAAGACTATTACGAAAGCGAAAACTACGTCCTTTCATCCGCCATCGGCCACCTGCTGGAAATTCATCCGCCCGAAGGGTGTGAAGCGCCGCGCGGCAAGTGGAAGTTCGAAAACCTGCCGATCATCCCGCCGCATTTCGACCTGCAACCGCTGGAAAAAACCGCCGCGCGCCTGAAGCTGCTGCTGCGCCTCATCCGCCGCAAGGATGTCGCCGGCCTCATCAACGCCTGCGACGCCGGCCGGGAAGGCGAGTTGATTTTCCGCCACATCGCCCAATACGCCAAAACCGACGCGCCCATCCGCCGGCTCTGGCTGCAATCCATGACCCCCAACGCCATCCGCGAGGGTTTTGAAAAACTGCGCGACGGCGTCGAGTTGCAGCCGCTGGCCAATGCCGCCGCCTGCCGGGCCGCGGCCGACTGGCTGGTGGGCATTAACGGCACGCGCGCCATGACGGCTTTCAATTCGCGCCTGGGGGGGTTCCACCTGACCACCGTCGGCCGGGTGCAGACTCCCACCCTGACCATCGTGGTGGAACGCGAGGAAAAGATCAAGAAATTCATCCCGCGCGACTACTGGGAAGCGCTGGGCACTTTTCAAGCCGCCGCCGGCGCGTATACCGGGCGCTGGTTCAACCCGGCTTTCATCAAGGACAAGGAAGACGAGGACGCGCGCGCCGAGCGCATCTGGGATGTGCAGCGCGCCCAAGCCATCCAGCTCAAGTGCCAGGGCCAACCGGGCACGGTCACCGAGGAATCCAAGCCGTCCACCCAGCTTTCGCCGCTGCTGTTCGACCTGACCAGCCTGCAACGCGAAGCCAACAATCGTTTCGGTTTCTCGGCCCGGCGCACGCTGCAAATCGCCCAGGCGCTCTACGAACGGTATAAAGTGCTCACTTACCCCCGCACCGATTCCCGCGCCCTGCCCGAGGATTACCAGCCCACCGTGCGGCAGGTCCTGACCAACCTTGCCGGCGGCGTTTACGGCGAGCTGGCAGCGGTCATCCTGAAAGAGGGCTGGGTCAGGCCCAACCGCCGGATTTTCAACAACGCCAAGATTTCCGACCACTTCGCCATCACGCCCACCACCCTGGCGGCCGGACATCTGCCGGAAGACGAGCGCCGGATTTACGACCTGGTCACCCGCCGCTTCCTGGCGGTGTTTTACCCGGCAGCCGAATACCTGATCACCACCCGCATCACCTGCGTCGCGGAGGAAAACTTTAAAAGCGAAGGCAAGGTTCTCGTCAAACGCGGCTGGCTGGCGGTTTACGGACGGGAAATCCCCGCGGACGACGCCCCCAACCTGGCGCCGGTCTCGCCGGGCGAAACCGTGCAGACCACTGCCGTGGAAATCAAGGGCACCCAAACCCGGCCGCCGGCGCGCTTTACGGAAGCCACGCTGCTTTCCGCCATGGAAGGCGCGGGGAAACTGTTGGATGACGAGGACCTGCGCGAGGCCATGCTGGCCAAGGGACTGGGCACGCCCGCCACCCGCGCCGCCATCATCGAAGGCTTGATCTACGAGCGTTACCTGGTGCGCCTGGGCCGCGAACTGCAGCCAACCGCCAAAGCCTTTTCGCTGATCACCCTCCTGCGCGGCCTGTCCATTCCGGAACTCTGTTCGCCGGAACTCACCGGCAACTGGGAATTCCAGCTCAAGCAGATCGAGCATGCCCAACTCGACCATGAAAAATTCATGCAGGAAATCGCCGCCATGACCCGGCGCATGGTGGAAAAAGCCAAGAGCTTCGAACACGACACCATCCCCGGCGACTTTGGCGTATTAAAGACCCCCTGCCCGAAATGCGGCGGCGCGGTGCATGAAAATTACAAAAAGTTTCAATGCCAGTCCTGCGATTTCAGTTGCTGGAAAACCCTGGCCGGCCGGCAATTCGAAATCCCGGAAATGGAAGAACTGCTCGCCAAACGCGCCGTCGGCCCCCTCGAAAACTTCCGCAACCAGCGCGGCCGCACCTTCAGCGCGCTGGTGCGCATGGATGGCGACTTGAAAATCACCTTCGATTTCGGCCAGGCCGACGCCAATGCCCCGCCCGCCGATTTCACCGGACAGGAGCCGCTGGGCCGCTGCCCCAAATGCGGCGCCGGCGTTTTCGCCAACGGCCGCGTTTATATTTGCGCCAAGGCCGCCGAAGTGCCGCCGGGCTGCGATTTCCGGACCGGCGCGATCATCCTCAAAAAACCCATCGAGCCGGAACAAATCAAAAAACTCCTGGCTACCGGCCGCACCGACCTGATTCAAGGGTTTATTTCCAAAAAAAACCGGCCATTCAAAGCCTTCCTGGTTCTGCAGGACGGCCAGGTTAAATTCGAATTCGCGCCCCCGGCCAAGGGTGCGAAAAAAGCCGCCGCCAAGACGCCAGCCGGGACTCCGGCGCCTTCAGAATAAAAGCAAAAATTTGGGATCAAATATTTACTTTGTTTTGCAATTCTGATTTCTGCGGACGCGGACGCCCGCCCAAAATATCCATCGGCGCGCAATTGCTTTGACAGGCCACCCTTTTGCTTTTATGCTGTACCGAAAAAGGAGATGGTATGTCGGCGGTAAGCGAGATGATCGTCCGCGAATTTTTCGAGGCGCTGGGTTATCAGGTGTGCCAGCCATGCAAACACCTGGTCGGCGGGCGCGCCAAGCGCCCGGATGAGGAGGCGGACCTGTTGATCCGCCACCCTGCCATCGCCGCACTGCGCATTCCGGAACATGTGCTCTGGACGGCAGACGACTTGCAGACCATCAACCAGGCGGTGGTCTGCATTTACGGCTGGCACGCCGAACGCATCTACCCCGCCATGCTGGAAAACCTCCCGGAGATTGTGCGTTTTGCCGCGCCGGAAGCCCTGCGCGCCGCGCGGATGAAACTGGGTTCCGACCAGGCCGCCACCATCCTCTGCCTGCCGAATCTGCCGGCTTCCGCGGACTTAAAAGACCGCCTGTTAAGCCGGCTCCGGGAAAAAGGCGTCAACGGCGTCCTGTGCTTCCGCGCCATCCTGCAGACGCTGATCAAGCAGGTGGATGCCGCCAAGAATTACGACAAGTCCGATGTCCTGCAAATGATCCGCATCATGAAAATCTACGACCTGCTGCAATCCTCCCAACTGGAATTGTTCGCCCGCCGCAAAGCCAGCCGGCGGCGCAAAGGAGTCCCGGACCTTGGATCCGCGTGAGGCATATGTCGCGCTGAACATGATGGAAGGCGTCGGGCCGGTAAGTGTGCAGGCGCTGGTTGCGGCGCTGGGCGCGCCCCAGGCGATCTGGCAGGCCGACCGGGACGCGTTGCTGCAGGCTTCCGGCATCGGGCCCGGGCTGGCGGATAAAATCCTGCGCCAGCGCGACACGATTGATCCCCAACAGGAAATCCAGCGGGCGGCCAAGCTGGGGGCCAGTTTGGTCACCCGCGCGGACCCCGCATACCCGCCCTGGCTGACCCAAATCCATGATCCGCCCCTCGCGCTGTACGTCATGGGTGAATTGCGCCCCGCCGACCAGCGCGCCCTGGCCGTGGTCGGCACGCGCCATGCCAGCATTTACGGCCGCGAAACGGCGGCGCGGCTTTCCGCGCAACTGGCGCGCGCCGGCTGGACCGTGGTCAGCGGTCTGGCGCGCGGAATTGACACCGCGGCCCATGAAGCCGCCCTGACCGCCGGGGGCCGGACCATCGCCGTACTGGGCGGCGGGCTGGCCCATGTTTACCCGGCGGAGAACCTGCCGCTGGCCCGGCGCATTGCCGACGGGCAGGGGGCCGTCTTGAGCGAATTTCCCCTGGACCGCGTCCCCGACCGCACGACCTTTCCCATGCGCAACCGGATCGTGAGCGGTCTGGCGCGCGGGGTGCTGGTGATTGAAGCCGGCCGGCAAAGCGGCGCGCTGATCACCGCCAACCAGGCCCTGGAGCAAGGCCGCAGCGTCATGGCCGTTCCCGGCCGGGTGGACTCGCCCGCCTCCCGCGGCACGCACGCCTTGATCAAGAGCGGCGCCCGGCTGGTGGAGGACCTGGACGACATCCTCGCGGAATTCGAGTTTTTATTCCCGGCACGTCCCGCCCAGCCAGACTCATCCCCGGCGGCCCCGGCGGCATTGCCGGACGGATTGCCGGACGAGGAACGGCTGATCCTGGCCGCCTTGCGGGAGGAAGAGCAGGATTTCGACACGCTCATCCGCCAGACCGGCATCCCGGCCGCGCGCATGAATGTGCTGCTGTTGACCATGGAGATGAAAAGGCTGGTGAAGGTGCTGCCCGGCCGCCTGGTCATGGCCGCGCGGGCGCGCGCCTGATTGTAATATCCGCGTTAATTTACAGGCATTCCGGCAATTTGTGATTGACAGTTTACGTAAATGGACTAATTTATCCGGTGTAAATGTGTGATTTTGAATCCTTTTGAAAGGAGGTGCCGCACCCGCTAAAAACATCCTCCCGGCACAATCAAAGCCGGGAAAACCGCCGGTTGTATCCAGCCGGTAGGCGCATTGAAAATCAAGAGTTTAAAACCATAGGGAGCAATTCGCAGATGAAAAAAATCACGGGCATCTTAATGGCAATCGGTCTGGCGGGCTCAACGGCGTTCGGCGCCATGCTGAATGAGGGCACGCGGGAGCTGGGCATCGCGGGCAACTTGGATCGGGACACCGCGGCGCTCGGGGTGAGTTTTGGACAATTTGTGATTGACGGGCTGATTTTAGGCTTAGGTGTGAATGGTGCTTACGAGGACTTCGGCAATGACAACGAATTCTCCTCTTACGGCGCCAACGTGTTCGCCCAATACCATCTCGATCTGGCCAGCCCCCTGGTGCCGTTCGCCGGCATAGCTGGCGGCGTGCAATACGCCAAGCTGAAAACGGCAGAATTCGGCTCGGAATCCGAGACTGGTTGGATGGGCGAAGCGCAACTGGGCGTGAAGACCTTTATCGCCAATAACATTGCCATCGCCACCTATGCCTTCTTCGATTTTTCCAACAAGGAAATTTACTCCGACAAGGACGAGATGGAAAAGACCAATTACGGCCTGCGCATCGGCATGAACAGCTACTTCTAAGCCATCGCAGTCTGAATGCACAAAAAAACCCGCGGGCGGCCCGGCCGTCCGCGGGTTTTTCATTTTCAACCGGGACATGGCGCCCTGTCTGCCGGCCGGCTCAAACGGCGGGCGTCTCCGGCGCGGCCGCCCCGGGGCCGCCGTTAAAACACCGCTCCAGGTGTTCGATGGAAAACTTGCGGGTCCAAAGCGAGACCAGCACTGTCACAATCGCGGCCAGGGGCAACCCGATGATCAGCGGGTCCACAAAAGCCCAGACCATGGGTCCCATGTGGGCAAACACCTCCTTGCCCTCCACCACGCTGATCCCCAGCGAACGCACGCCGAACAATTTTTCGCAGAGCAGCAGGGCGGTAGACTCCTTCTCATGCACGAACAGCATCCAAAGCATGCTGGCCAGCGCGCCGCTCAGCATTCCCGCGATGGCGCCGGCCCGGGTGATGCCGCGCGTCCACAAGGCGCCGATATACATCGGCAGGAAGGCGCAGGCGCAGAGCCCCATGAAAATCGCCGTGCCGCGCGCCACGATTTCGGTCCCGGTTTTGCCGAATCTTTTTTCCAATTCGTATCCCAGGTAGACGCTGAGAATGATGCCGGCCAGGATCGCCAGCCGCGTGGCCAGCACCCCGCCGCCGGAAGCGCGCCCGCGCATTATGCCCTGCTCGTAAAGGTCCCGGCCCAGCGAGGTCCCCATGACATGGAACTGGCTGCTGAGCGTGCTCATCGCCGCTGAAAGCAGGGACAGCATGAACAACAGCCCGAACCAGACCGGCATGGCGGACTTAACATACATGGGAATGATTTTTTCCACGTCGCCGCCGGCCGCCGCAATGGCGATCTTGCCCAGCGTATCGCGGAAGTAAACATTGCTGAGCGCGCCGACCACAAAGGCCACCCCCGTCATCATCAGGATGAAGACGCCGCCGATCGGCACCGCGCGGTTAAGTTCCCGCCCGCTTTTAACGGTCATGTAACGCACCGCCAGTTGCGGCTGCGCCAGCACCCCCACGCCGACTCCCATCACGATGGTGCTGACCAGGGTCCACCACAGCGGCGAGCCGAATTTCGGCATGGCGGTCCAGCCCAGATGGCCGCCGACGGCCAATTTGGCCGGCACCAGCGGCGCCATTTCGGTCAACTGCCGGTGCGCGGAGACGATGCCGCCCAATTTATGATAGGTCAACACCAGCAGCACCACCATGCCGACCATCATCAGCGAGCCCTGCAGGGCGTCGGTATACATGACCCCCTTGATCCCGCCCATGATCACATACAGGGCGATCAGGGCTGAAAACACCAGCAGCGCGGTCTCGTAAGGCATGCCCAGTTGTTCGGCCAGGTATTTGGCGGCGCCCATCAACACCGCGGAGGCATAGAGCGGCATCATCACGAAAATGATCAGTCCGGCCCCGCCCTGGATGAAGCGCGACTGGAAGCGGCGCCCGAGCAATTCCGGGAACGTATGCGCATCCAGGCGCAGTCCCATGCTGCGGCTCCGCCCGCCGAACGCCACAAAGGCCACGAAAATACCCAGAAAAATGTTCAGGAAAGTCAGCCATAACAGCCCCATGCCAAACACCCCCGCTGCGCCCCCGAATCCGACAATGGCCGAAGTGCTGATGAAGGTGGCGCCATACGACATGGCCATGACGTAAGGGTGCACCTTCCGGCCGCCCACCATGTAATCCGACACGGAATGCGTGCTCCGGTAGCCGCGGTACCCCAGGTACCCTATGGCGGCAAAATAAATGATAACCGCAACCGCTCCCCAGAAACTGATCATTGCCATCCTCCCCTAAGATTACAGTTCTTCTTCCAGTTTGTCTTCCTCGTCGGCCCAATCGCGTACGGCATTCTCCGGCGCACTCCCCGCCGGCGCATCGCTGTTCCAACGCGCCAGGCCCCAGACCAGGCATAACAACGCGCTCATGACCGACAGCACATACGCCAACCACACTCCGATATCCGGTATTCCCAGCGACATAACCGCCTCCTCCGCATACAATTTATCCGTTAGTGTTGACGGCAAACAGCTTACAACAATGCATGTTAACGGCGCCCCCCGACATGTCAAGGATTAAATATTGACATCGCCACCCGGATGCACGATACTTTTGTGTTTTGATTATCAAACTGGCAAATTTCTTTAAGTTTTATGCCGGAAAAAACCATTAAATCACAGCGGATTTTCCAGGGGCGCCTGCTGCAATTGGACGTTCTGGCGGTTGACTTGGGCGGCCGCCGGACCGGGCGCCGGGAAATAGTCCGGCATCCCGGCGCCGTGGCGGTCTGGCTGGTGGCGCCGGACGGCCGGTTAGTGCTGGTGCGCCAATACCGCAAGGCTTTGGAGCGCCATTTGCTGGAAGTGGTGGCCGGCACGCGCGAGCCGGGCGAATCCGCCAGAGCCTGCGCCATCCGCGAGGTGCGCGAGGAAACCGGCTATACGGTTGCCGCCGTGACCGCGCTGGGCCGGATTTACACCGCTCCGGGCTTTTGCAACGAAGCCATCGATATCTATTATGCCCGCGCCGCCGCGGCGCCGGCCGCCAGCCGCCCGGATTTCGATGAAAAAATCGCCGTCCGGCATGTTACCATGGCGCAATTTGCCGGCATGGTTGCCCGCGGCACGGTACGGGACGCCAAGACTCTGGCAGCCTGGAGCCTGGCGCAAACGCGCAACCAGCCACAGACCGGCGCAGTGAAAGGCAGGCCATCATGAGCTTTTTTAAACGCGTTTATCGCTTCTTTTCCGAGGGCATCTGGGATATTGAACTCAGCGGGCTGCCGCTGGCGCGGCGGTGCGGGGTCAACATCGTCCGGGTGCTGCACCTGGTTTACAACGGTTTTCGGGAAAACGAATGCCCGCTGCACGCCTCGGCGCTGACCTACAGCACGCTGATGGCGGTGGTGCCGACCATGGCGCTGGCGCTTTCGGTTTTGCGGGGACTGGGCGCGGGCGATTGGGCGGAGCAGCGCATTGTGGGCTCCATCGCCTCCATGCCGCCGCAGTTTCAAGAGTTTGTCGTGAATATTTTGAGCTATGTGAGCAACACTAATTTCGCCACCCTGGGCGGCATCGGGCTGGCCCTGCTGTTATGGATGGTGGTGCAGGTAATCGGGCAGGTGGAGATGTCGTTCAACCGGGTCTGGGGTGTCCATACGGCGCGCCCGCTGCTGCGCAAATTTTCCGACTACCTGAGCGTGTTGATGGTGGTGCCGGTGCTGATGATCACCGCCACGACCGTCAACACCACCCTGAACAGCGCGGTGATCACGGATTTGCTGAAAAATCACCTGGGCATCATGCATGCCTGGTATTTGCGCATCATGGAACTTACGCCCCTGGCGGCCATTTGCCTGGCGTTCACCTTCCTGTATAAATTCATGCCCAACACCCGGGTGCGCATCGGGCCGGCGCTGGTCAGCGGCATCATCGGCGGATCGCTCTGGGTGGGGTGGCAGCGGATTTACATTGCCACCCAGTTGGGCGTCAGCAATTACAATAAAATTTACGCCGCTTTCGCCTCGGTGCCGATTTTTCTCTTATGGCTGTATATCTCCTGGCAAATCGTCCTGCTGGGCGCGGAAATCGGTTTCGCGCTGCAAAATTACGCCACTTACAAGCTGGAGCAGCGCGCCCATGCCGCCAGCATGCAAGCGCGCATCATGCTGGCGCTTTCAGTCATTTCCCATGCCGCGCAGTCCATGATGGTGAATGTGCCGCATTTCGAGATAGCCGCGTACTCCCGCGACCACCGCGTGCCGGTGCGCCTGATCAACGAGGTGGTGGACGACCTGGTGGATGCCGGCCTGCTGGGCGAAATCGCCGGCGGCGATGGCCAGTATGTGCTCCTGAAAACGCCCGCCGCCATCCGGGTGCGGGAAATCATGAATGTCATGCTGCAGGCCGGCGCCTCCCCGCAGAGCCTGGGTTTGGAGCGTCTGAATCCGGCCATCCGGCATGTTTTAGGCAAAGTGGACAACGGCGCCGCGGAAGCGCTGAAGGATTTCACCGTACCCGACCTGCTGCAATTGCATTCCCGGCTGGCCCAGCAGGAAGCGCCGAATGTCTGACATTGGACAAAGTGTTCAGTGTTCGGTGTTCGGCACTCAGAATTTTACAACAACGTAACACGTTGATCTTATGCTGTTTACTATTATTCTGAATTCTGACTCCTGAATTCTTTCCACTGTCATCCCATAGATATAATTTATCACCTGGAAACGACGATATTCTTTAATGAAATTGGAGATTGCTTATAATCTTAAGTTCCGGTTTTTTGGCAATGGCATCGTC
>CAZYXU010000084.1:0-15742 GCA_964650945.1 uncultured Verrucomicrobiota bacterium
AGCCCGCGGCGGAAGGCGTTTACCCGGAGGAATTGTTCAAGACCCTGCTCTTTGCGGTTTCCGGAAAGGAGGCGCCGGCGCGCCAATGAATTTTATGCATCTTGTGCATTTTTGTGGCAAAATATTTTGTGAAACTGGTTGGGGAAATGACAGTCAAACGAGCCAATTTCAAAACTAACTTTTCGAAAGAATTCAGTATTCAGGAATCAGAATTCAGACAAGAAATTCTGACTGCCGAACACTGAACACCGAACACTGAACACTTTTGAAAGACAGTCAAACATCAGTAAAACAGGAGGCAAAGTAATGAAAATATTAAGTTCGTTAGCCCTGGTCTGGCTGGCCGGTATCCTGTCGGCCGGCGCCGCCACCTGGCATGTCGCCACCAACGGCGTGGATAATAGCGATCCCGGGCGCGGCGAAAGCTGGGACTTGCCGTTTGCCACGATCAGCAATGCCGTCAATGCCGCCGGGGGCGGCGACACGGTGCTGGTTTCCAACGGCACGCACGCGATTACCGCTTCCATTAATGTCGATAAAAACCTGGCCATCCGCGGACTGGACGGCAACCCGTCCAACGTCATCGTGGATGCCGGCGGACTCTGCCGCGGTTTTTACATTTCCGGCACAACCAACGCCCTGCTGTCAGGGCTGACCGTGCAATACGGTTCCAACAGCCTCTACGGCGGCGGCGCCTACATTGTTTCCACGGCCACGGTGGAGCATTGCATCTTCCAGGCCAACCGTGCGAATGACAGCGCCGGCGGCCTCTACCTTATGTACGGCCTGGTCAGTAATTGCCAGTTTATCGCCAACACCAATGCCCGCGCCACCCGCAGCGAATACGCCGGCGGCGGCGGGCTGCTGGTGCGGCGCGATACACGCGTTGTGGATTGCATCATCCGCAACAACACCAGCTCCAGCGACGGCGGCGGCGCCTATATTTACGATTACGCGCAGATCGTTAATTGCACCATCGAATCCAATTCCGTCACGGCCACCCTCAGCGTCGGGGGCGGCGCGGTGCTTTACGGCACGCTGACCGGGATGTCCAATTGCCTCGTGCGCGGCAATTCCACGACGCGCTATGGCGGCGGCGTGGGCGTGGGCAACCTGGGCGGCGGGACGGTGGTGAGCAGCCGGATCATCGGTAACACCGCCGGCATGGGCGGCGGTTTTTACTGGGCCGCCTCCGCCGGCCTGCTGCAGGATTGCGTTATTTCCAACAACTCCGCCGGCTCCGGCGGCGGCGTCTGGGCGCAATACGTCACCAACCAGATCCGCCGGTGCCAGATCCTTAACAACCAGTCCACCGGCAATGGCGGTGGATTGTATTCGGCCAACAACAGCTTAACCATAGAAGAGTGCCGGCTGCAGAATAACATCGCCGGCGCCGGCGGCGGCGGCATCGGCGGCGGCATCTACATGAACGGCAGCAGCAACCTGGTCCACAACTGCCTGATCTACGGCAATACCGCCCAGAATGCCGGCGGGATGTATGTCGGCAACAACACTAACTTGCTCGAAAACTGCACCATCGTCTCCAATGTTGCCTTGACCAACCTGGCCGGTGTCGGCGGCTTGTGGTGCAATTACCATAATAACAGCCATGTAATCAACACCATCATCCAGAGTAACCGCTCCGAATCCGTCACGTCGCCCTATCCTAACTGGCGCCGGCAAAATTCCAGCGTCACCTTCAGCAATTGCTGCGCCACGCCAACCCTGGCGGCCTACGGCGCCGGCAATATCACCGACGACCCCGCCCTGGCGGCGCCGGACGCGGGCGATTGCCGGCTCCTGAAGGGCTCCCCCTGCATCAACACCGGCCTGCCCCTGGATTGGATGCAGACCGCCGCGGACCTGGACGGGCATGCCCGCCTGGACCGGATAACCCGCCTGGTGGATATGGGTTGTTACGAGTATGCTCCCCCCGTGACGATATTTTATTCCCGGTAAATGTCGTTTAAAGCCCGGGGCAAATTATTAAGGTTCTCAAAATAACATAGCCTCTTGCTCAAAAATCGAAACGAATAAATTGTATCAAAAAGGTAGGGCGCGCAGCGCCGCCAGCGCGGCCTGCGCTTTGCGTCCGTTCCGGACTGTAGTAGCGCCACGGCGTGGCGCAGTCGGAAGCCGAACACCGTTCGGCTACTACATGAACGGCGGCCAGGGCCTGACCGCCCTACCAAACTCATTTAAAATTGTATCAAAAAGGTAGGGTGCGCAGTGCAGCCAGCGCTTTGCGTCCGTTCCGGACTGTAGTAGCGCCACGGTGTGGCGCAGCCGGAAGCCGAACACTGATCACTGTAATCAAAGGGGCAGAGATACCGAACACTGAACACCGAACACTGAACACTTTTAGAAGAGACTCATCATGACTCAATCCCGCCCATCATCTGCGCCGCGCCGCGCGCGGCAATTCATCAACTGGAGCCGCCGCCTGCCGGTGCGCCGGGAAGTGGATGTCCTGATCGCCGGCGGGGGGCCGGCGGGGGTCGCCGCGGCGCTGACGGCCGCCCGCCAGGGATGCTCCGTCTGCCTGGTCGAGGCCCAAAACTGCCTCGGCGGCATGGGCACAGCCGGCTTGGTGCCGGCTTTCATGCAATTCACCGACGGCGTCAATTTCCTGGCCGGCGGCATCGGCTGCGAAATCCTGGAAAATTTACGGCGGCAGGACGGCGTCTATCCCCGGGACGGCCGGGGCATCAAGGCGGAAGTGTTGAAACGGGTGTATGATGAATTGCTCACCCGCGCCGGCGTAAAATTCGTGTTCCATACCCAGGTGGTGGACGTGATCAAGAAGGGCGGACGCATCCAGTCCGTTGTCTGCGCCGGCAAATCCGGCCTTTATGCCGCGCGCGCCCGGGTGTTTGTTGACGGCACCGGCGACGGCGACCTGGCGGCCTATGCCGGCGCACCGTACAAAAAAGGCGACGCACATGGCAATCTGATGCCCGGCACGCTTTGCAGTCTGTGGTCTGACATCAACTGGACGGCCGTGCAAAAAGGCGGCCTGGGCCGCGGCGCCAAACGCATCGAGGAAGCCATCGCGGACGGCGTGTTTTCCGTTCCCGACCGGCATTTGCCCGGCATCTGGCCGGTGGGCCGCCGGCAGGGCGGCGGGAATATCGGCCATGCCTTCAGCGTGGACGGCACGGACGAGGAATCGCTGACCCGCGCTTACATCCGCAGCCGCCGCCAGTTGTTGGAATACGAACGCTATTACAAGGAATACCTCAAGGGGTTCGAGCGCATGGAATTGACGGCCACCGCGCCGCTCATGGGCATCCGCGAAACCCGGCGCATCCTGGGTGACTATATCTTGTCAGTCAAGGATTTCAAGCGCCGGGCGGTCTTTGCCGATGAAATCGGCCGCTATGCCTACCCGGTGGATATGCATGCCGCGCGGCCCGACCGCAAAAGCTTCCAGAAATTTTCCCGGGAAATCCAATCCCTGCGCCTGGGGCCGGGTGAAAGTTACGGCATTCCTTACCGCATCCTCACGCCGCGCGGACTGAACAACGTGCTGGTGGCCGGCCGCTGCGTCAGCACCGACCGCCGGATGCAAGCGTCGCTGCGCGTCATGCCCGGTTGCTACATCACCGGCATGGCAGCCGGCATGGCAGCCGCCATAATGGTCGAAACCGGCCGGGACTGCCGCGCCATCGCCATCCCCGACTTGCAGCGGCGGTTGCAGTCAGCCGGCGCCTACCTGCCGAATTTACTCCCCCGCCTCAGGAAGTCTTAAATCTGACATGTTTCTCAGAAACACCGGCTCGTCCGGCGCAATCTCCAGCGCCCTGGCATAGGCCTGCCGCGCTTCATCCCGCCGGCCGGCCGCCGCCAGCGCCCGGCCCAGGTTATTATACGCCGCCGCGGCGCGCGGGTTCCGCCGGATGATCTCCATGTACTGTGTGATGGCCTGGTCCGCCAGGTTCCGCTCCAGCATCAAATTGGCCAGGTTCAGCCGGGCTTTTTCATGGCCGGCATTAATCCGCAGCGCCGCTGCGTATTCGTCCGCGGCGAGTTCCAGCTGGCCCAGCCGCTCGTAAGCCGCCCCCCTGTCAAAGTGCCAGCGGCTTTCAACCATGGCCGGCGTTATCCCGCTGAAATCCAGGCGCGCCAGCAAAAATATTCCCAGCCAGACCGCCAGCATCCAGCCGACCCGTCGCAACGCCCGCTGCCGGAGCGCGCCATATACTTTTTCCAGCGCCGTTGCCGCAAAAATAATCAAGATCGGGATCACGGGCGCCCGGTATTGCCCGACGATGAAAAACGGCAGAAATGAAAGGTAATATGCGATGGTGAAAATCAGCAGGAGCGGAACGGCCGTGCGCCGCGCGGCCTGCGGCGCGGCCGCTGGCGGCGGAATCCGCCGGCATAATCCGGCGTAAATCAATCCGGCCAGCCCCCAGGAAAATATCAGCGCAAAAGAAACCGGCAGCCGGCGCAAGACGGCGGAATGGCGCCGGGCGCTTTGCTCCGCCTTGTTATGCGGAATTTCCACCGGCGCCCAGAACAGCCAGGCCTTTTTCAAGGTCAAGGCGGCAATCCGCCCTGGATGTTCGCGCATGTATTGCAAGGCGCGCCGGGCGAAAATCCGGGACGCCTCCGTATAACTGACCGGCCGGCCGGCGGCGCGTTCCAGGTAGCGGACGATCTCCGGATAATCGTTGCAACTGTCAAAGCGCCCCAACTCCGCGGGCATGGTGAACATGCCGTCCGCATCCGCATGATTGCCAATGTAAAGATTGATTCCGGCATTGGCGGATATCGGCGTGAATTCGCCTGACGCCGCCAGGTTCCGCAGGAATGACCCGCCCACCGGCAGGCAGAGGCCCAGCATCAAGCCGGCAACGGCCATGCCAAACCCGGGCAGCGCCCGCCGCCAGGCTGGCGCAATTTGCGGCGTTCCGGCACGGACATGCTTGATGGACACCGCCGCCAGCCAGGCGGGCAGGCACAGCGCGAAGAGCATGACATTCGGCCGGGTTAGCGCCGCCAATCCCAGCAGCAGCCCGGCGGTTGCCATCCGGATAAACGCCGGCCGCTCCGCGTGCCGCAGCAAAAGATCCAGCGCCGCCAGCAGCAGGAAAATCAGCAGCGCCGGCTCCAGGAGTTCGCCTTCATAATAAACAAACACCCAGTATGTGGCGGTCAGCAGGGCAGCCAGACCGGCAAACGGCGGGGAAACGATCCGGCGCGCCAGCGCATACACCAACAGGGCATTCGCCAGCCCCAGCAGCATCTGGACGGCGCGCGGCGGGAAGCAGTCCGTGCCGAATATTTTATATATACCGGACAGAAAAACCGGGTAGCCGGGCGGACGTAAATAGGGATGCGCGGCCAGCCGCGCGGCAAAATCAGCAATGCCCGCATCCCGTCCGCCGGTAGCCGTCGCATAGGCCCAGCGATCGTGAAACTCGGCGTCAATCGCTGGGGAGGCATAATCGGGGTTGCCGGGCAACTCCAGCAAATACAGCACCCGCACGGCCAATCCCGCCAGGATGATTAACAAGATTGGTGACGTTCTATGCAAGGGTCTATACATCTTGCGTTGTGGATGAAGCATCGCCCCAGCGCACGTAACGGGGAATCAAGGTGGCGGCGTAGTATGGGACGTTGATCAACCGGTAAGCAACATCTTCGAACTTGAATTTCGTTCAGGAATAGAAGCAGGGGCTCAGGTCAGGGAGAGACACGGCATTCCAAGAGGATGGTTTGAATTGTTTCCTCAAGCGAAAGGCCCCTGCGGAAGATTTCCGCGTGCTCGAGGCGCTCCAAATTGAGTTCTGCGAAGCGCTTGGCGTGAGTTGCGGCAAAATGGCGCACCACCGAGGTCTTGCCAACCTGCCGGGCACCCCGAATAACTAATGGCTTTCGCGTCGCCGAATTCATCCAGGCGACCAAATCATCCATCACTTTCCGCTTAAACAACCCGCCTGTCATACAATCAGCCCATTTGGAAGCATTTCTTGTATCAGAATAAGGCCTAACGCGGCAGATGTCAATTTGATAATTTTTATCAGGACGGACGGGGAGGCAGCCTCCACTTCATCATGCCGACGCGCAATTTCCCATCTGTATGACTCCCGCCGCCTCCCTTTCATTGCGCCTGCCAGCATCCCCTCCAGCTCCCCGCGAAACGTCTCCTCCCCCATACAGCAGCCGCGCCGGATCCGCCCCCACAGCTCATCCGCCTGCCACGGCCCTTCACTGGCGCTCATCTCCAACTCTCTCGCCCGCAAAATCTCTTTTGGCTCGCGCTCCAACGCCGGCGTCCAGGCCTTCGCCATCCTCGCCAGCATTCGCGGCACTGCCCGCCGGCAAAAACAACCGCCCATCCCCTTGCTCTATAAACTTTTCACCGCCAACACCTCCACCGCTCAAGCCGCACTTTACGCCAATTCCTCATGATTTCAAGCGCATGAAAAAGGGCTATACTGTTACGCCCGGCTTTCCCCTTGCCCTTCTGACCCCTTGCCCTGACCCCTAATTCTGCCCCTCATTTACGTAATTTCATTAGGAATGCGAATTAAGAAGATCGGCGTTTCCTTTGCTGCCGCAGGAAGAAGCAGCCGTTAATTGCGCCCGGTGTGCTGTGGGCGTAATTTTCATGACCCGTTTGAACGTTTGGCTGAACACATAAATACTGCTGAATCCGCATTGCGCTGCGATTTCGGTCATCGTCAGGTTGGTGGTCGCCATCAGACCGCGAGCAAAATATAACCGTTGTGTCCGCACATAGCTTGCCAATCCCTGATTGAAGTGCTCCCGTAAGAATCTTTTCAGCATGCTTAACGACATATTCATACGTTGGGCCACATCCTTTTGCCGCAACGTCGTTCCAATGTTTTCCTCGATATAACGCAGTAATTCGGCGGCGCGCATTTTTGGTGGGATGTTCGCCGCCGAAACGACCGGTTCCAACCGCCGGCGCACTGTAACAAGTTCCATGAGCAGCAACCAGAGGTTAAGCGAAATGCGGCTGGCAAGGTGAACAAGGGACCTTTCGGGATCTGTGTAATCGCTGGCGATGCATTCGACGTAATGCCGCGCATGGGCGGACAATAGGACCGGCCTGTTGCGCAGCATGGCGAAAGACTCCGAAAGGGCGAGATGGAAGCCGATATAAAGCCAGGTCATCCGTAACTCATCCAGGTTTTCGTAATAATGCAGTTGGCCGGGGAAAATCAGCAAGGCATGATTGGGCGACAAAGGAATGCGCCGGCCGTCCATAATAACGTCGCCCTTACCGCGTAAATTTAAGGCGAGAACATATTGAGCGGAATTTCTTTTTGGGGAATGCATAATGACCCCCTGCCGGCGCACGAATAAGACGATCCTGTCGGGTGCGTCCACATCCAGTTTCGGCAAGCCAACTGCGTGATTTGCCGGATCGCGGATGTGCCGCAACAAGGCCGCCAGCCTGGGCGGCGGCGCGTTGGCCACGAAATCAGTCGCATTATTTCCTGCATTTTGCACGAATATTGGCGTTAAATCGATTTAAAGCAATGATTGAGCGTGCAAATTATTTTTGCACGGTTACTCGCCGTCACCCATATGGTTACGCGCACATAGTTTCAGAAAACGCCAATATTGGCCCATTCGACAAAGCTCAGAGCTATGTCGGTCATAGCCGGCAGCCGGCCGCGCGACCCGCCGTCGTGCGACTATGGCGGACAAGTTTTGGCGCGGGGCGGCGTTGGCAAGGGTCCCATGTATAAGAATACACCATCACCCTCGCCGCCTTGCCCGCGCTAAACTTGCGCGGGACAAAATTCAGACATTAAAAGATTTAGTCATATGGTTGTTTCTCCGCGATTACCGTCGGACAAAGCCGTTAAGCGCTTCCGGTAAGCGGACGGCGGCATTTTCATGACCCGCTTGAACGTTCGGCTGAACGTATAAATACCGCTGAATCCACATTGCGCCGCAATTTCGGTCATCGTCAAGCATGTAGTTGCCATCAGCCCGTTGGCAAGATATATGCGCTGTTTACGCACATAGCTGGCCAGGCCCATTTTCATGTTTTTGCGGCTGAAATCCTTAAGCGCGCTGAGCGACATGTTCATGTGTCGCGCCAATTCTGGCAGATGTAACGACGCCGGCGCGTGCTCCTCAATATAACGGCGTAGGTTGTCCACCTTCAACAGGATGGGGTCTTTGGGAGGGGGAATGGCCGGTTCCCGCAGCCGGTGTGTCTTTACCAATTCCATTAGTAGCAACCACAAGGTTGCCGCGATCCGGCCTGCCGGCCGGATCACGGGCGCCTGCGCCACATAATCGCGAACCAGCCATTCGCTATATTGCCATGCCTGGCCGGACATCGGAACCGGTTGATTACGAAGCAAGGCAAACGGATCGGGCCGACCGTTTTGAAAACCGATATAAAACCATGTCATACGCCGGGAATCCAAGTTTTCGTAATAGTGCAATTGACCGGGAAAAATCAAAAGAGCATAATTAGGGAACAGGTAGATGCGCCGACTGTCCAAAATAACATCGCCCTTGCCGTGCAAATTCATGGCTAGGACATATTGCGCTGGATGTCTTGGTGGCGGATACACGTCAATTCCCTCGCAGCGCGCGAACAAAACGATATTGTGGGGGAGTTCTATGTCCGGCCTTTTTAGACCGAGTCTGTAATTCACCGGGTCGGGGATGTCCCGTACTAGATATTCCAAAAGGGAACAGGAACCCGGCGCCGCGCCATGTTGAGCCGTATTATCAAATAATTTGGCCATTTGGCTGTTTTCCGAAAGCGCCCTCCGCGATATAGTAAGAGGCGGCTATTAAAGGCGTATGTTTATTTTTATTAGCATACCAATGCCGCTGAATCAACGGAAAAGTGCGCGCAAGGAATTTATCATGCTGGTGTATTAATCGCCAGGCGATCTTGAATAATGGCCCCCTGCGCGACTTTCCCGGCGCGTCCCTGATTCCCCGTTATTCCGACCAACGGCACGGATGCCGTAGACGGCAGCCTCTCGGGGAGAGATCTCAAGCGGCATGATATTTGTAACAAGCTTTTGCTCTATCGTTCTTCGCTGGACTGGTTCAAACCGGACCGCAAATATTTCTGATCCGACACCTGTTACGGAATCAGCCTGTTCCAGGCGGACCCGCGCACATCCCTGTTTTTGGGGATGAGCAGTTCATGCTGCTCGATGCGCGCCAGGCCTTCGATCCGCGAACCACTACGGTTGCAACAGCTTTCAGCCTGTCCGGTAACCGCAACGATGTAATGCTGTGGATGGAAGCACAAACGTTCCTTACCGACGATCATCTCCTGATGGATCGGTTTCGTTTCCTGAATGCGCCGCATGCGCCGGTGCGTATCGCGTTTACGCTGGTGATGCCGTTCGATGCCGGCTCCTGCAACATGGACTATCCCGTTCATGCGCGGAGCATAAGGCTTGCGCCGCTGAAAATAGCTGATGGTTTGAGATGTTCGTATAAGCTGTGCGGATACCGCGTGTATGGCGGGAGGACGAAACTTGCGCGTTTTGTATTGCGGAGCGACCAGTGGCGGGAATTGATTCGGCAATAGAACCAAAAACTAAAAAGATTTGGCTGTTTCGTTATTGTGGTGGATATGATCTAGAGTATAGTGATCATATTAATAAACGGCATCTAAACATAAATGAGGGCGTCATGAAGCGTTTATTCCGTTATGCATTGATGGTATGCGTCGGTGTGTCGGCCGTCCTGGCGCAGGCTAAAACCATGTATGTGTCGGCGGCGGGCACGAACGACGCGGACGGCGACTTTCCGGATTGGGCGGGCGCGGCCACCAATATACAGGACGCCATTAATAAGGCGGCAAGCGCCACGCATGACGTCATTTTGGTGACCAATGCCACCTATGCGCAAAGCACACAAATCTCAGTCGGCGGCATCCATAATTTGACGATTCGCAGTTATAATAATGGCGTCTCGGATCCAAATAATACCATTTTGCGGCCCGCACCCGGTAGCATCGACTTCCCGGGCTTATATATTTGGAATGGTGCGACGAATATCGTCATTGATGGATTCACCATCTGTAATTTCACCAACAACGATTTTGGCGGCGGTATAAGAATTGATGCCGCATCGACTTTAGTCGTCACCAATTGCACGCTGAATAATAACTCGGGGTTGAGCCGTGGCGGAGCAATTTCAGCGGAGGGTTTGTGGGCGCAGGTCTGGAACTGCCGGATTTCGGCAAATATGTGCGCAGGAAGCGGTGGAAACGGTGGCGGGGTTTATATTCCTACCGCGGGCATGGTTGCCAATTGTACGATCATTTCCAATCAAACCGGGGCAAACGGCTCCGGCGGAGGCATATATGCAGGCGCAAGTGTAAGTATCAGCAATTGCGCCATCGCCATGAACCTGGCGTGGGGCGGGGGCGGGGGTGGTGGTATCATTGGGGGTGGCACAATTAAAAATTGCCTGATCGCCAATAATTCCGCCACAAACATTGTGGGCGGCGCCGCATACGGCGGAGGGCTTAACATGAGTTCGGAGGGTGGGGTCGCGGAAAACTGCACTATCGTTTCCAACATGTCAACCTATTCAAAAGGCGCGGGAGTTTGTATTCAGGCGGCGAGTACCTTCCGCAATTGCCTGGTTGCATCTAATAGTCCTGACGGCATCTATGTCCTTAACGTGACTTTTACCGCGCTTCTGGACTCCTGCACTATAGCGCGTAATAACGGATACGGCATCAGGGGTAAGGCGCCGTTGCCCCTGTTATACGTTACCAATTGTATCGTCGCGGGCAATATTAACTCGCAGGGAATGCTCTACGTCGACACAAATAACGTCTTTTATTCCTGCTCGCCGAATCCGATCCTGCCGCCCGGCGTTGGTAACATTACCAACGAGCCCAACTATGTTGATCCCGCGAATGATTTCCGGCTGGCGGCCGATTCTCCCTGCATCAACAAGGGTATTAATGAAGGCTGGATGACCCCGGCCGTGGATTTGGACGGGCGTGGGCGCATAGACGTTTTTTCCAAACAGGCGGATATGGGGTGTTATGAGTTTGTTCGTACCGGTTCGCTGTTTACCGTTCGTTAGCGAGCTGTCGAGAATAACATTCGAAAGAAAGGAGCCAACGGAAAAGCATGGGGGCGCATGACGGTTTTTCACGGCGCCGATGAAACTCAATCGGAGAGGAGCAATCATGATCGCGAAAATAAATCCGGCGGTCGTAGTCGTAGTCGCAATTCTCGGTGTTGGGTATGCGGCGATTGGCGATGTTGATCCTGTCAGCCGCTGGAAATTCAATGAAGGCATCGGCAAGATTGCCGCGGATTCCATGGGCGCCGGCAATACCGGGACCCTGACTAACCTGGACACGAACGCTTGTTGGGTGGAGGGTGTCGTTGGCAAGGCGATGAAATTCAACGGGACGAATGGTTGCGTGAGTTGTCCCAACAGTTCGTCGCTCAATCTCACGAACGAAATCAGCGTCGAAGTGTGGCTCAAGCCGGATGTGCGCGGCAATTACCATACCATCGTGACGAAAGGCAGTTACGCTTACTCGTTATACACCATTGGAGGCACCGGCGCCGGCACCGGCGCCTATGGCCGAATTTATTGGCAGGTCGGCAATCCCACCAACGGTTATAACGTCTGCCACATCGTGCAAAAGCCCCTTTACAGCAATCATTGGTATCATGTGGTCAGCACGTATCGGCCGGGATTGTCGCGAATATACATTGACGGCCAGCTTCAACCGGATGGCGTGGTCACGTGCGCGGCGGGCGGCATCAGGACGAACGATTCCGCGTTAACCATCGGCTCCAGAGCAAGCTATACCTACAATGAAGTTATTGACGATATGCGGATTTATGACCGCGCCTTGGACGCGGAGGAAATCCAAAACCACTATCAAGCGGAATTGGGCAATAGCGTGCGCGGTTGGTGGTCGTTCAACGAAAGAGGCGGCAGCATACTTTTAGATTTATCGGGCGAGTCCAACGTTGGGACCCTGACGAATATGGACACCAACATTTGTTGGGTGACGGGGTATGCCGGCAAAGCGATGATATTTAACGGGTCGAATGGTTGCGTGAGTTGTCCCAACAGTTCGTCGCTCAATCTCACGAACGAAATCAGCGTCGAAGTGTGGCTCAAGCCGGATGTGCGCGGCAATTACCATACCATCGTGACGAAAGGCAGTTACGCTTACTCGTTATACACCATTGGAGGCACCGGCGCCGGCACCGGCGCCTATGGCCGAATTTATTGGCAGGTCGGCAATCCCACCAACGGTTATAACGTCTGCCACATCGTGCAAAAGCCCCTTTACAGCAATCATTGGTATCACGTTGTCAGCACGTATCGGCCGGGATTGTCGCGAATATATATTGACGGCCAGCTTCAACCGGATGGCGTGGTCACGTGCGCGGCGGCCGGCATCAGGACGAACGATTCCGCGTTAACCATTGGCGCCAGCGCGGGTTATACCTACAATGAAGCAATTGACGATATGCGGATTTACGACCGCGCCCTGACTGAGATGGAAGTTTATAACCGGTATGCTTTTCGCGCCAGCGGCCACTGGCGCTTTGATGAAGGCTATGGCGCGCGAGTCTTTGATATTTCTGGTGCCGGCGCCCATGGTGTCTTGTCGAATATGGATAGCGCCGCATGCTGGGCGCCGGGCGCCAAGGGGATGGCGCTGCGGTTTGACGGGGTGGATGACGAAGTGTTTTGTCCGAATGATGGCCGCCTGGCCGCGGGAAAAGAAATCTGTGTGGAAGCCTGGGTCAAACCTGATATCGGCGCTGGTTTTCACGCTATTGCCTGCCAGGGAACGGAACGATCATATTTTCTGGGCACCTACGAGGGGAAATCCTATTTTGCGGCGGGGAAAGCCGACGGCAGCGATTGGAATGCGATTGCCGAAGGTGCAACCGTGATGGATAGTTCGCGCTGGTACCATTTGGCTGGCGTGTATCGCGCCGGCCAAGCCAGTGTCTATGTCAATGCCATGCTGGATGGCGTCGGCGCAGGCGCGGTAGAAACGATTTATGCCACCGACGCGTCGCTGACCATTGGCGCGGCCGGATGTAGTTGCCATTTCAACGGGACAATTGATGACCTGCGCGTATATAAACACGCCTTGCCGGTAAATGATATATATCGAAATTATTTCATGGGGGGGCTGTGCGGGTACTGGCGGTGTGACGATCGGTCGGGAAGCGCGGTCGCGGATAGTTCGGGCATGGGTAATTGCGGCGCGTTGGTGGATGGCGATGCGACCGCCGAGTGGGGCGATGGAACGATCGGAGGCGGGTTGACGTTGGATGGGACGAACGATTACGTGGATTGCGGCAATAATGTCAGCCTGACCGCAACCAACGAAATATGCGTGTCGGCCTGGGTCAAACCGGATACCCGCGACGGTTACCATGTGATTGCCGCCAGGTACGCTTGCACATATTTTCTGGCCGTCTGTTCCAGGCGCCCGTATTTTGCGATCGGCAACGCTGACCATGGCGGTTGGAACGTAAGCCTCCTGGGCACGAACGCGCTGGATAGCAGCCGCTGGGTTCACTTGGCGGGCACTTATAAGGATGGAATAGGGCGCTTGTATGTAAACGGCGGACTCGACGCGTGCGCCACCGGAACCGCTCAGGCTATCGGTTCGTATTACAATCTATCGCTGGGATCCTACTATAATTCGACTTACTTGTTTCAAGGGACGTTGGATGAAATCCGTGTTTATAACCGGGCGCTGGCGGCGGATGAGCTTTACAATCAATGCCAGAGCGAAGGCGGCGCATTCGGATTCGGCTGCGAAGGCAATCCCACCGGCAATCCGATCGGCGGCGGCGCCGGCTACGGCGATATGATAAATCCGGATACGGCAACGTATTTCGTGAGCACAACCAACACATTAATCGCGGCCTTGGCGGCCGCGGTCTCGGGCGATGTGATTTATGTGGACGATACGGCGCAGATTGACCTCAGCGAGTATCTTAGCGCATACACGGCCATTCGAATACCCGGCGGGGTAACCTTGGCCAGCGGCCGTGGCGTAAACGGGTCGTCGGGCGCTTTGCTATACTCTACCGTATACGATGCTTCTTTGTTCCGGGTAAATGGTGATAATGTTCGCGTGACCGGCCTCCGCCTGCAGGGCCCGCAGCCTACGACCAGCGACCTGGATGCTTCTGTGGCCATTTTTTCCGCATACCGCGCGAACTTGGAGGTAGATAATTGCGAGATATCGGCCTGTGGATGGTCCGGTATCGCGTTGTATTATACCCCAAGCGCCTACATTCATCATAATTATATTCATCATTGCCAGCGGACGGGTTATGGCTACGGCGTAAGCCTAGTTTACGGTCCCGTGGATTGTGTAATCGAAGCCAATCAGTTTGACTACATGCGGCACAGTATTGCTTCTTCCGGCTACTCGAATCAAAATTATGAAGCGTGTTTCAATCTCGTCCTAGAGCACGCCACATCGCATTCGTTCGACGTTCACGGCGGTCTCGATCGCGGCGACGGCACAACCATTGCCGGAGGCGTAATGCTTATTCACCATAACACATTCAAGCCCGAGGGAATTGCCGGTGTTACTATCCGTGGGAATCCGTATGCAGGCTGTTGGGTTTACAATAATTGGTTCAACAACTTATCATATTCAAAGCCTATCCGCCAGTGTTATGCCCCCGCCTATAGTAATATGGCGGGGTATGTAAATATTTTCACAACAAATCGCGTGTGGGAGGTCGAAACCTCGGTTGAAAATATTTGGTGGGATTAAAAAGTAAGCGTCCGGTCCAGCACCTTCTATACAAACGGTCCGGCCATGTTAAACTGCTTCGGCAATAATTATGCCGCTTGATTTTGAGCGGCTTTTCTGGCGGCCTGCCAGCGGGCGGGCGTCAGTTCCGCCACCTCGGTGATTTTCATAGCCGGCAGGCGGGTCAGTACATCCAGCAGGGGAATGAGGGTCAGTCCGTGATTCTTGGTATATTTTCAACCTTTTTTCGCAAAACGGGAGCGAGGGGTCGGTCCGTGATTCTTGGTATATTTTCAACCTTTTTTCGAAAAATATTCAGTTCCGCATCTCTTCCATCATCAACCGCTTTCGCCGCCTTCGATACCGCGGTCCTGTGTCCCATATTCAATTGCCGGCTGATCCATTCGCTCCCCGCGCTTGTATGCCGTTTTAAAAACCATGCCACCACTTGCTTGCGTTTGTCTTGCTTCCTCAAGCCCGCCAGTTCAGCCCTCTTCAACCCAAGGGTCAACATTCCAGCCTGAATTGTTTTGTCCGCATACCGCTCGTCATGCGCATGTTTCGCACCTCCTCCATATGTTTCCGCCCGAGCCCCGGACACTTTTTTGCCAATGCATTTCAACAAACGCTCCCGAAATGCGTCATCGCCCATGCACCACCCTCGACGCAAAGACTCCCATCCAGCACGGCTAGGGGTCAGTTCCATAAAAAAATAATTTCCGCTTTCCGCCGCTTTGCGTATCCCCAGTCGCCCGGTCGGGCCGCCTCCGATCTTTTCAGCATGGTCGCATAATTCGTCGCCGTCCCCATCCCCAACCGCTCCTTGATCCAACCCTTTCTCACGCTGGTATGCCGGCGCGCAATTTCACCGCTGTATGACTCCCGCCGCCTTCCTTTCATTACGCCAGCCAGCAGCCCCTCCAGCTCCCCGAGATATAACCGAAAGTTGTGGATTTAAAAAAAAGAGCGTATCCTTCTGATGAA
>CAZYXU010000085.1:0-4439 GCA_964650945.1 uncultured Verrucomicrobiota bacterium
TTGAAATCCGCGGTTTTCCTATAGTCTACAGCCTTCAGCCTACAGCCTGAGCATCCTGTGGGATGCTAATGAAATTTGCTCCTCCGTCGTATTCATTGTCAGTTCGAAAATCATTCCGCAAAACGGTAGCTGAAAATCTTGGCGCTGCTGAGCCGGAACCGCAGCTCCAGCCGTTTACCGCGCAAGGCCGCAAGGTCCTTTTGAGCTTTAAACCGGCAGGTTGCCCGGTATTCATCCCCGCGGAAGGGAATGTGATCGGCGAAGGTAAAGCCCGGAATGGGCCGGCTGTGGCGGCCGGCAACCTGTTCCCAGATTTCCAGTTCCACGGCGCCGGCGCGCGTGGTGCGCGCGTTGATTTCAATCCCGCGGCCGTCGAATACTTGCGGCATGGTGAAAAATTCGCCCAAGTTCTCCGCTTCAATCCCCGCCAGGCGGCCGGGCTCCCAAGTGGCCCAGCCCAGTCCGCCGGGCGGCGTCCGATAATCCCGGTAATAGGCGGCATGGCTTTCGTTATGCGCCTGGGCGGTACAGCGCAGGGGCAATCCCAGGCGGCCGTCCGGCAAATACAGCAGGTTGGGCCCGGCATAGATGCCGGAGGTCGCCCACTGGCCGGCGCGCCGGCATTCGATGATCGGGTCGCGCGACACCCAATTGAACACCCGGCCATCGCGGCTGGCCGCCAGCCGCACATCCACCAGGTCGCTGTTGCGGTGGTAGATGGAGGAAAAGAAAAAGCGCAACGACGGATCGTCGGGATGCGGGGTGAATCCGTTGGTGTAATAATCGTCGCAGGGCGCCTCCTCGGAACCCGGGGTCAGGATGACCCGCGGCATGGGCCAGTGGCGGAAATCATCGGTTTCCGCGCGGGCGATGGCGCGGCCGCCGTATTCGCCGCCCGGGAAAAAATGGCCGCGGAAGTATCCCACCAGTTTCCGCAGTTCCGGGTCCCAATACCCGATGTTTTCCGTGTCGCAGAAATAGCGGATCAGCGGATCCGGCAGGCGTTGCCAGGCCAGGCCGTCGGGCGATACCGCGCCGTATAACCCGCTCAGCGCGTAGGGATTCGATTCACCCGGCGGGATATCCGGAAGCTTATCGAAGTCAAAACACTTGTAACGCTCCGCCGGCGGCGCGCTGTCATCCCGGAAGACGGCCGTTTCCTTGCCGTAGGGGCAGGCGATGTTGTTGGCGCGCGAACCGTTGAAACTATATTGGCCCAAAGCGGGTTTTTCCCAGCGCCGGCCATCCCGGCTCTCGGCGTAACAAAGCACATACCGGGCATCGTCTTTGCCGAAGCGCCGGTTGGCTTCCCGGTCGCCGGCCAGGTGTTCCGGCGCCGGATCATGACGCGCGCAACCATACCAGCAGCGGTACTTGTCCTGTTCATGCATGACGGTCACCCAGCCGCACCCGCCCTCCCAGGGCTGGTCCATGGTCAGCCAGGGCTGCTCGTCCACCCGGCCTTTTTCCACCGTGATGCGGATGCCGTAAGGCACCTTCACCCGCACCATCCAGCGGCCGGCCATATCGGGAAACACGCCGCCGGTGCGCTGCCGGTCCGCGGCGGCGATCTCCCGGCCCCGCGGCGAAAGCAAGCTCTCATCGAACGAACGATCCATCCAGCCGTGGCACACGTGCATCCAATCCACCAGGTATACCGCGGGCTTGTCTTTGTTTTGCATCGCCAGGACTCCGGATTTTAATTTTTAAATTGACGTAAATTGACGCAAGCTGAATCAGGGCGCCGGTTGACGCCGATGACGCATGCATCATTGCAAAGCCCCGGGCGCCATGCAAGCGCAATCCATGGTTTCGAATAAATCAGGCGTAAGTCAGTTCCGTAGGAATTGCCGCCGCTCTTTCTTGGCTAAGCCGCTTTGGACTGCGGCGGCCCCACTCGGATGGGGCAAGCTTGACGCCGCTTTCGCTCTGTGAGGTTGGTCTTTGGAGTGCGGCATCGTGTGGAACCGCCGCACTCCAAAATCTACGGCATCATCCGCGCGGGGGCAATTTGACGCCCGTGGCATGGGTGTCGGCGGACTGCTGCACCAGGAGTGAAATCCGGCTGGCGTACAGCACCTCCGCGGTGCTCACCGTCAAACCGTCACTCGCACCGCCTACTTCGCGGGCAAAGCTGCGCGGGATGGCGAGTTCCTCCGACACCGCCAGCGCGGGCAGCACCTCAACCTCCGACTTGCCGTTGCGGGCCAACATCACGCTCGCGGCGCCGGAACTGGTCTCCAGCACGCCTTCCGCGCCAAACAAGGTGGTCCGCCAGTATTGGGGCAGGCGGCTCTTGAACTGCGCCGGGCTGAAATATGACATGTCGGCCAGCATGCCGGCGTTGTTTTGCAGACGCAGCATGTACTGGGCTCCGGTCTGAAAATGCGGGAATTGCGGCGCCAGCGCGTTCCAGGTGCGCGCCGCCACCACCTCGGCAAAATCCACCCCGGTAATCCAGGGCACGAAGTCGAAGGCATGGATGCCGATGTCATTGATCGTGCCGCCATGTTTGCCCGGTTCGAAATACCACGCCGGCCGCACCCCCAGGCTGAGCGGGTGCTGGCCGCCCACGGATACGGAAAGCACTTCGCCGATCATGCCGCCCCGGACCGCCTCGCGCAGGCGCCGGAAATTGCCGCTGGCGCGGACATCCAGTTGGCAGCCAACTTTCAATCCCCGGCTATTGGCCAGCGCGGCGATCTGCTCCAATTCGCCCGCATCGGTGCAGATCGGCTTGTCGGACAGCACATGCTTGCCGCGCCGCAGCGCGGCGATGATCAAGCCGCCGCGTTTGGAGTAATAGTCGCCGACGGCCACGACGTCGCATTCCACCGCGTCCAGCATGGCGGCGTAATCCTGGTGGGTGATCGCGACTTTCCCTTCCGCCGCCAGTTGCCGGCGCGCGGTTTCATCCTCCTCGCAGGCGCCGGTCAACTGCCATTCCGCGGGATGCGCCTTGACGTAATTATAAACTCCCATGACATGCGAATGGCGGAATCCGACAAAGGCAATCTTCAACATGTTACTGCTCCTGTTTAAAAGAACACATCCCGTTTCCCGGCCAGCAACGCGGCCAGGCGTTTTTCCGTCTCGCCCCGGCGGACGGCGTCGCGGATTTCCGACATCTGCGCGCGGATCACGCGTTCGCCCGCGGCGCGCGCGGCGGGGCCGGCGTAATCCAAAAGGTATTCCGCGAAAGTCATGATGGCATTGGGCAGGCAAAACTGGTTGATCAGCCCCGGTTTGGCCAGGTCCATGAAATCCCGGCCGGTGCGCCCCTGGCGATAGCAGGCGGTGCAGAACGACGGCAGGTAGCCGGCGGCGCAGACCGCCTGGATGACTTCCTCCAGCGAGCGGGTGTCGCCGAGCGAAAATTGCTGCGCCGTCGCCGGATCGTCCCCCGCCTTGCCGTAGCCGCCGGGATTGGTGCGGGATCCGGCGCTGATCTGCGACACGCCCAGGTCGAACAGCGCGTTCCGCAATTCCGCTTTCTCGCGCGTGGAGAGAATGATTCCCGTATAGGGCACGGCCAGCCGCAAAATCGCCACCAGCCGCTTGAAGTCATGATCCGACACCGGCATGGGCGGATGCTGCGCGGCCGGCGCATTCAAGGCCGGCTCCAGCCGGGGCACGCTGATGGTGTGCGGGCCGACGCCGCACTCCCGCTCCAGGTGGCGCGCATGCTCCAGCATCCCCAGCACCTCGAACCGGTAATCGGCATGCAGCCCGAACAAGACGCCGATGCCGACATCGTCTATCCCCGCGGCCTGGGCGCGGTGCATGGCGTACAGCCGCCAGCGATAATCGGCCTTGGGCCCGTCGGGATGCATGCGGGCGTAAGTTTCGGGATGGTAGGTTTCCTGGAACAATACATAAGTGCCGATGTCGGCGGCCTTCAGACGCCGGAACCCGTCCTCGTCCAGCGGCGCAATCTCAACGTTGACGCGCCGGATGGCGCCCTTGCCGTCGGGCGTCCGGGTCCGATAAATCGTGCGGATGGCCTCCAGAAAATAATCCGGGCCCGAGCGCAAGTCGTCCTCGCCGGTCAGCAGGAGAATGCGCTTGTGGCCCTGTTCTTCCAGGCGCAGGGTTTCCTCCGCGATTTCCTCCATGCTCAACACGCGCCGGTGCATGGCGGTGTTGTCCCGGCGAAAGGCGCAATACAGGCAGTTGTTGGCGCAGTAGTTGGCGACATACAGCGGCGCGAACAATACCAGCCGCCGCCCGTAGATTTCATGTTTCACCCGGCCGGCATCGGCCCATAGCCGTTCCGTCACCTCCGGATCGTCGGTATTCAGCAAAACCGCCACATCCTCCGGCGCCAGCCCCTTTTTTTCCAGGGCGCGGTCCAAAATCTCCAAGGCGCGCCGCCGGTCGGGTTTGGCGTTATCCGCCAGCAATTTTTCAATCGCGGCGGGATTGATGAATGTGTCGTT
>CAZYXU010000085.1:4539-15741 GCA_964650945.1 uncultured Verrucomicrobiota bacterium
TGCGGATTCTGCCGCTGGCACTCTTCGATCACGGCAATCTGGCGGCGGACTTGCTCGGGCGTGATTGGCAATGGGGCTTTCTTGACCAGGACCTTGTAGAGCATGGTGTAAAAACTGGCCGCCATGTCCGCCGGCGGATGCGAGGCGGTATAGCCGCCGCCCGCCGGTTTCTTGCCCGGCTGGGCGCTGACCGGCCAGGTATCAACGTACCACTTCAAGTTGTCCGGGCTGCAGCCGTCGCAATACGCCGGTATACCGGCCGGGGTTGAGATCGGGGTCTTCACCAACTTCAGTTTGCGGGCTTCGCGCGGCTTGAAATAACGCCACTCCATCGCCGAGGTGGAGCCCTTTAACCCGCCGCATGACCCGTAAACATTGTAGGTGAAGCACGGATAAGCGCAGGCGGAGGAAATCTCCAGGTCAATCGTCGGATGCCCCGTCCCGCTCAGGATCAGTTTCACATGATCCTCGGCGTCGCCGGCGGTATTAACCCGGTCCATGAAACAGGTCACTTTCGGCATCCCCTCGCCGAAAAGCTGCAAGGCCTGGTCCAGCGGATGCGGGCCGGTGTTGAGCAGGTTGCCGCCGTTAAAAGCCTGCAGCGTCTGCCAGTCCCAGCGCCGGGAGAAACCGTTGAAGGCGATGGAAATCTGGACGATCCGGCCCAGTACGCCGGAATTGATCACCTTTTGCACCTGCTGGAAATAACTTGCCAGGCGGGACTGCTGATAAACCGCGAACAGCCGCCGGGCTTTCTTGGCGGCGGCAATCATCTTGTCCACATCCGCCACCCGCGACGCCAGCGGCTTCTCGCAAAGCACGTTAAAGCCGGCCTTCAAAATCTCCAGCGTAATCGGCACATGCATGTAGCTGAAGGACGAATTGACGATCAAATCAATGTCCTTGCGTTTGAACAAATCGTGGTAATCGGCATAGGCGTCGCACTTATAGTCCGCCATCGCCCGCTGCCGGCGCTCTTCCAGGAAATCCGCCACGGCCACGATCTGATACCGTTGATCTTTCTTCAAATATTCGGCATGAATATTGCGGCCGCTGCGTCCCTGCCCGATAATCGCCAAACGTATTTTGCGCATTGCTGGTTATACCTTTCTGCTGGTTGTTTCCCGAATTTTCCGCCGGCGGACAACGTTCCCGGACCGGCCGGGCATGCATCCCATGAAAGCTCTTGAATAAAACACAAAATATCCCCGCGGTCAAGCGCGATATGCGCAATTTTTCCTTTCATCACCGGAGATTTTGTTTATCCTATATCCGGATCTAGGATTATATTTGACGCCAATGAAACCTGCCCTCAACGAACTGCAAGCCGCCTGCCCGGAAATCGAGCCCGCGCTGCTGGCCGAACATCTGGCGCGCCTGGATGACAATTATTTTGAAATTTTCCAGCCGGCGCAAATCCAACGCCACCTGCGCGCCCTGGCCGGCTTGTCGCCCGCCGCCCCGTCGGCCGTGATCTTCGACCCGGGGCCCGGCAATGCCATGGCTTGCACCGTCATGGCCTTCGATTACCCGGCGCTGTTTTCCCTGATCACCGGCGCCCTGGCCGCCCGGGGATTCAACATCCTCTCGGGTGAAATCTTCACTTATGCGCGCCGCACCGCCAGCGGCAGCCGGGAGGATGCCGAGCCCGCAACCGAAGCCGGCCGGCCGGATGCCGACCCTAGCCGGCGGCGGATCATCGATTATTTCACCGGCGAATTGGATGCGGAAACGGACGCGGCGGGCTGGCCGGCGGAGTTTCAAAAATGCCTGGGCGAAGTGATTGCGCTGCTGGAAGGCGGCGGCGCCGATGCCGCCCGGCGGCGGGTGAACGAAATGGTGGCCGGCCGCCTGGCCGGGTTGCACATGGCTGACCAACCCGTCCTCTATCCCGTCAATATCGCCCTGGGCCCGGCTGACGGTTATACCCGCCTGCAGGTCATGTCGCAGGACACCCCGGCATTTCTCTTCGCCATGAGCAGCGCACTGGCGCTGCAAGGGATTTCCATCGAACGTGTGCGCATCCGCACGGAAGCCGGACGGATCACCGATCAAATCGACGTCCTGGACCGCGACGGCCGGCCGCTGACCGACCCGGCGCGCCTGGACCAGGTAAAATTCGCGGTGCTGCTGACCAAGCAGTTCACGTACTTCCTCGGCCATGCGCCCGACCCCTATACCGCCCTCTGCCGGTTTGAACAAATGGCCGAGAACATCATCAACACCCCGGCCAGCGGCGCATGGGCGGACTTGCTGGCGCGGCCCGACGCCCTGCAGGAACTGGCGCGGCTGCTCGGCGCCAGCGATTTCATCTGGGAGGATTTTATCCGCCTGCAATACGAAACCCTGCTCCCCATCCTCCAGCCCCACGTCAGCGGGCGCCGGTTCGCGCATCCGCCCGCCGCGCTCCGGGACGCCTTGCAGGCGGCGTTGCCGGCCAATGCCGGTTTCGAGGAAAAATTCCAGCGCCTCAACGCCTTCAAGGACCGCGAAATTTTCCTGATTGATCTGGACCACATCCTGAACCCGGCGACCGACGTCCGGGCTTTCGCCGAAATGCTGACCAACCTGGCGGAAACCGTGATTCAAGCCGCGGCGGATTTGATTTACCGCCAGTTGGTCCAGCGCCACGGCCGGCCCGGCACCGTCGCCGGACTCGACACGCCCTGGGCGATCTTCGGCCTGGGGAAATTCGGCGGCGCCGCCATGGGGTATGCATCCGACATCGAACTGCTGCTGATTTACAGCGATAACGGCCAGACGGACGGCCCGGCCCCGCTGGCCAATGCCGAGTTTTTCGACAGCTTCGCCCGCCTGCTGGCGGATAAAGTGCGCGCCAAACGCGAAGGCATTTTCCATATTGACCTGCGCCTGCGCCCCTACGGCAACAGCGGCCCGCTGGCCAGCAGCCTGGAAAGTTTCTGCCGCTATTACGCGCCTGACGGACCGGCCCAGGCTTATGAGCGCCTGGCGCTCGTCCGCCTGCGCGCTGTCGCCGGCGATCCCGCCCTGGGAGCCCGGGTGGAGCGGTTGCGTGATGAATTTATTTATGCCGGCCAGCGGCTGGACCTGCCGGCCCTGCGCCGGCTGCGCGAAAAACAATGGGCGGAAAAGGCCGAAGCCCCCGCCGGACTGGAAGCCGACAGCGACCGGAGTGCCGTCCGCCACCGGAGCGCCGGCCACCACCGGAGTGCCGGCCACCACCGGAGCGCCGGCCGCGACCGGAACGCCGGCCGCCAGCGTTACAACGCCAAATTCAGCCCGGGCGCCCTGGTTGACCTCGAATATGACGTCCAAATCCTCCAGGTCATGCACGCCCACCGTTCCCCGAAACTGCGCACCCCGCGTATCCACGAAGCCCTGGCCGCGCTGGCGGAACTGGGAATCCTGACCCCGGACGAGAGCCGCGATCTGGCCGGCGCCTATTATTTCCTGCGCCGCCTGATCAACGGCCTGCGCATGTTGCGCGGCTCGGCCCGCGACTTGTGCCTGCCGCCGGAAGGCGCGCCCGAGTTCGCCCACCTCGCCCGCCGCATGGGTTACCGGCAAACCCCGGAAATGACGCCCGAGCAGGAATTGCGCGTGGATTTCGAGACCCAAACCGCCACCGTCCGCGCCTTCGTCGAACGCCATTTCGGACGCGATGCCCTGCCCGGCCCGCCGGGCGGCAACCTGGCCGACCTGGTGCTGTCCGACGCCATTCCAGAAGCCCTGAGCAAAAAAATCCTGCGCGCGGCCGGTTTGCAAGACCACTGCCGCGCCGCCACCAACCTGCGCCGCCTGGCCGGCGATGCCGCGCGCCGCACCGCCTTTGCCCGGCTGGTTGTCCTGGCGGGCGACAGCCTGAAACACAGCGCCGACCCCGATATGGCGCTCAACAACTGGGAGCGTTTTGTCCAAGCCTTGCCCGATGCCGCCAGCCACTATGCCCTCCTGCTCTCCCAGCCCCGCCGCCTGGAAATCCTGCTCGGGATTTTCTCCGCCAGCCAGTTCCTGGCCGACACCCTGATCCGCAATCCCGATTTTTTCGACTGGGTCACCACGCCGACCGTCTTCAACGCCGCCCGCCCCCTGCCGGCAATCGAAGCCGACTTGCGCAACTTCATCGCCGGCGCCGGCGGCGACTGGCGCGATGCCGCGCGCCGGTTCCGCCGCCGGGAAATCCTGCGCACCGGCGCCCGCGACATCTGCCTGCGCGCGCCTCTCGAGGAAATTACCGCCGACATCACCGCCCTGGCCGAATCCATCATCCGGCTGGCATTGGACCGCTTCTGGTCCGAGCAGGGATCCGCCGCTCCCGCCTTTTGCGTGCTGGCCTTCGGCAAACTCGGCGGGCGGGAATTGAATTACAGTTCCGACATTGACCTGCTCGGCATCTGCGCCGAGGCCGATGCGCGCCACCAGGACGTTTGCAACCAAGCCCTGCGCCGGGTTGCCGCCAACCTGGCCGGCCATACCGCCGAGGGTTATGCCTACCGGGTGGATTTCCGCCTCCGCCCATACGGCGGCGCCGGCCAACTGGTCTATCCCCTGCCCGCCCTCCTGGATTATTACCGCCGCACCGCCGCCGCCTGGGAAGTGCAGGCGCTCATCAAGGCCCGGCCGGTTGCCGGGGACCAGGCGCTGGGCGAGCAATTCATGCAAGGCGCGCGCCTCATCTTGCAGGCGCCGCGCCAGCCGGCGCAGGTGATCGCCTCCATTACCCGCCTGCGCGCCATCGCCTGCCGGCAGACCGCCGCTGCCGGCATGCCGGAGCGCGACGTTAAAAACGGGCCCGGCGGCATCCGCGACTTGGAATTCCTGGTCCAGGGCCTGCAACTGATCCATGCCCGGCGCCGGCCGGAATTGCTCAACGGCAACACCCTGGCCAGCCTCGCGCTGCTGGCCCAGGCCGGCATCCTGCCCGACGCCCTGGCCGGTGCGCTGCGGGCGGATTACACGCTGCTGCGGCGGGTTGAGCATTGCCTGCAACTCTTCGAAGACCGCCAGGTGCATGCCATCCCCGACAATCCCGCCGCATTGGCGGCCCTGGCCCGGCGCGTCATGGGCGGCGATTGCTCCGACGCCGAATTCACCGCCCAGTTGGAAAAATGCATGGACCGCGTCCGCCGCGCCGCCCATTTGGGATTGCAAATTTAAGATTTCAAATGGCGAGCGCGGCGATGGATCGTTTCCCCGTAACGCCACACTCGCGCTTACAACTTGCGCCTTCAACGGCGCAGCCAGGCGCTTTCACACCGGCGGCGTGATCCCTGCCGAGTCGTCTTCTCCGAGTATGACGCAGTCGTGTCCAATTCATCCATCCGGGCAAAAAAATGTTTGACAAACATCAAAGATGGAGTATTTTAAATAGTAGCGCAATATTGCGCTATTATTATTAATTGACGGAACGGCTTGAACTGCCGGCGAAGCACACAGCGGGAAGCATGGCGGGACCATGCCGCCGGCAGTCGCAGGAACAAATATGGAGGAGCCAGCTATGAGGAAATATCATTGTGCAGGATGGTTGCCGCGCCTGTTGAGTGGCAGCACGGTTTGGCTCAGTGCGATGATCATGACCGCCGCGGCGAACAGCAACATAGTGGGTTATTGGCGGTTCAATGATGGCGCCGGGACCAATATCGCCGACATTTCGGATTATGGGCATCATGGCACACTGTACACGACCAATGCCGCGGAAAATTGGATTCCAGGCGTGGGCGGGACGGCAATGCGTTTTAATGGAACCATGGGCAGCAGCTACGTGAATTGCGGAACGGATAACATTTTCAATTTCCAGGACAACAACGCATTTACGGTGGCCTGCTGGCTGCGCCCCAATTGTCTCACTAACCGCCAATTTATCATCGGGAAATATCCCGGCGGGTGGGCGGCCGCGCCGTTCCAATGGATGTTTTATGCCGATGGGCGGTTACGCATGTGCATTGGCGGCGGCGGAACCAACTGGGCCGATGTCTGCATCCCGGCGACCAATTTTACGCTGGGCGAGTGGTGTCATGCCACCGCGACATATGACGGGCAGACGCTGCGCGGTTATCTCAACGGCGTGGAACAGGCGGTCAATGTCAGGGCGCTGACACTGGCCTCGAACACGGTGACGCTGAGGATTGGACGCTCCAGTTCCGGCAGCGAATATTATGGCTATTATTATGATGGCGATATTGATGATGTTGTAATATGCAATTACGCGCTTGATCCGGCGAATATTCACGACCTTTATGAAAACAAGATCGGTTGTTGGGAAATGAACGAAGGCGCCGGCACAATCACGGCCGATGGCTCTGTGTTTACCAACCATGCCGTCTTGGTCGACATGGATGAATCGGCCTGGACGCCGGGACAACTTGATGCCGGCGGGAATTGCACGGCGCTGTCTTTTGATGGGATCAACGATTACGTGGATTGCGGGACTGACAACATTTTCAATTTCCAGGACAACAACGCATTTACAGTGGCCTGCTGGCTGCAGCCTGACAGACTCGACACCAACCAATGCGTAATCGGAAAATACCCCGGCGGGTGGGCGGCCGCACCGTTCCAATGGATGTTTTATGCTGATGGGCGGTTACGCATGTGTATCGGCGGCGGCGGAACCAACTGGGCCGATGTCTGCATCCCGGCAACCAATTTCGCGGTGGGCGCGTGGTGTCATGCCACCGCGACGTATGACGGGCAGACGCTGCGCGGTTATCTCAACGGTGTGGAACAGGCGGTCAAGGTCAGGGCGCTGACACTGGCCTCGAACACGACATCGCTGAAAATCGGACGTTCCAGCTCTGGTCACTATTATAAAGGTGTGATTGATGATGTGCGCTTGTATGATCGCGCATTCAGCGCCGGTGAAGTTGCGCGGTTTATGCAAATGCTTTCCGCCCGGCCGGATCGGAATTATTATACCGGCGAGGATGCCGTGGCAATTTGTACGCTGGATATCGCCTGCGCCACGGGCTTGGTGGGAAATTATTGCCTGGTCGCCAAGGATGCGCAGGGCGCCGTGCTGGGAACCAACTCCGCGCCCGGTATGGAAACCGACCTGGTATTTTCCACATCCACGCTGCCGGCCGGAACGAACACAATCACGGTGGAGTTGCGCCGGAATTCCGGGGAATTACTGCGCGCCTGCCAAATGGATATCCTCGTGCGCAGCCCCCGGACAGGCGGGGGCGAGGTCAAGGTTGATTTACGCAAGGGGATCGTCTTGCGCAATGGAACGCCGTTCTTCCCGATCGGTTTGTATTGCAACGGCTTGGGCGCGCGCAACCTCCCGGATGGCGAGGAGGATGTTTTTGCCTTGTTCAATCAGGTGGGCTTCAACACCCTGGTGCGGGTGCAAGCCAGCTACACCAATACGCCCCAATTCATGAATTTGGCGGATCAATACGGCCTGGCGGTCATCAATTGGAATACGGCAATCCGGCCGCCGGCGTTGGATACGAACTTGTATCCGACCCTGGCGGAGCGGCTGGCCGTGCATTGGGCCTGGTACACCAACATGCTGCCGGCGATCAACAACGAAACAACGGTCTTGAGCGCGCATTCCAACCTGTTGGCCTACTATAGCGTGGATGAGCCCAACCTGAACAATCCCGACGAGGCCATCGCCGTGGCGGAATGGTATTGGAACACGGTGCACCCGATTGACCCATACCGGCCGAAGTGGCTGTTGTATGCCCGTTCCATCCCGGTGGGCGAAAACTGGACACGTTGGGGCGACGTCTTGGGGTATGACGTCTATCCCGGGGTCTTCATGGGCGGGCTCTACAACGATCCCGGCCGCGGCACGGCGTATTATGCCTGGCAGTTGCGCGAACGCTGCCGGGCCGACCGTAAAGCGATGTGGTTTGTGCCGCTGGCAAACACCTTGGATCCCCTGCGCACGCCGATCGGCCTGAACCAGACCCACATGCTTTGTCAGGCGTATGCGGCGGTGATCTACGGCGCCCGCGGCTTGTTGTATTTTGCCTATCCCAACGTGATCGGCATGCATGCCTGGGAGGCCTTGCAGGAGGTTGCCGGCCAGATGCAGGAACTGGAGCCGGCGCTGCTCAATGGCGATATCGCACAGAACATCGCCTACACGCCCGGGATCTTGAACCCTGCGGCGCAGCAATTTCCCATGGTCAACGCCGCGGTCTTCAAATATCCGGCGGGCGATTATCTGCTGCTGGCGGTCAACGTCAATTCCAACGCCGTGGATGCCACGTTTACGGTGACAGGCTTGCTCGCGGGCGATGACTTGTTCAACACGTGCAGCGCGTTGACGTTGAACGGCGAATCGTTCAGCGACCTGGTCGAAGGCTATGGCACACGGGCCTACCGGCTGACCTTGGCAGCCGGTTCGGCGCCGGTGCAGGCGGCGGTGGCGATGACGGAGCGGACGGATTTGCCGGCGGACAGCGTGGCGATAGACGCGATTATCGCCCAGATACAGGCGGGCAAGAATTACTGTCCGAATCCGTGTTTCGAGCGTCAATTCAACGCGAACATACCGGATTTCTACCGGCCGTATTTCAACAATAGCGTGGATCCGCTGGCAGGGGAGACGGGCTCGACATGGTACGTGGATCATGAGAATTGCTGGGATGGCGTTCACCCGGCGCTGCGGATTTACCGGTGTGCGACCAACGAATACCCGGAGCCCGAGACCTGGGGCACATTTGGCGTGATGTATCCCCCGGTGGATGCCGGGATGACCTTCTCGTTTTACGCGCGCGGCGGACAGAATGGCGATCAACTCTGGGTGCGGTTGAACGTCGGCGGCGATTCGTGGACGGGGTTGGATTATCAATCATTCACGGTGAATCTCACGACCAACTGGCAGCGCTTTCAGACCAACCTTTACATGGAGGCCCGCGCCGAAAGTTTTGTGAAGAATGGCCGCGAGATATTGATGTGCCCGTCCCGTGGGGATGCGATCTGGGTCAGCGGGTTGCAGTTGGAGTTGGGTTCCACGGCAACGGCCTTCCAGGACGATTCCATTTTGCCATAATGTCCGGTTTTGTTCCGGAATCATTTCCTGGATAGAGCATAGTCGAGGAAATAGTTGATGAATGCGGCAGCCATTACCGGCATAATTAAAATCAGCAAATTGTTTTAATAGCGACAGGAGGGACGATATCTCTGAACGAGCCGGCGCGCATAGCGCAGCCGGGGTGTATGGCAAAATATGAACTTGCAGATTACCTGCCAATGAAAACACATGTGTTATATAATGCGGGTCGCCTGTATTATGCTATATTTAAAATTCGCGGCGATATAATTCTGAAAAGGTTGTTTCACGAATGAAGACACGGAAACAGAAATGCAGTGGGCGGATTGCCTGGCTGGCATTGTGGCTGGCCGGCGCGACGGGTATTTGGGCGCAGACCATTTACGTGGCCACTTCCGGCGACGACGTGGCGGGAAACGGCACGGCCGTAAACCCATTCCAGACGATCAGCAACGGCGTGTATCAGGCGCCGATCGGCGGCATGGTGATGGTGGCTACGGGCATATATGACGTTACAGAGCGAATTATGCTGGACAAGGCGGTACATGTGCGCAGTTGGAATGAAGCCGGCGGCGGCGGCGAAGACCGGGCAAACACGGTCATCGATGGGAACGAGGCTTGCTCGCCCCTGCATCTCGCCCATTCGAACGCCATCGTCTCCGGATTCACCATCACCGGCGGCAATGCCGTGCGGGGCGTTTACGACGGCCGCGGCGGGGGAGTTTACATGTCGGGCGGCACACTTTCCAACTGCCTGGTTATAGGGAATTACGCTGCCAGCCGGGGCGGCGGGGCAGCCGCGGAATATGGCGCTAACGCGTTGATTGTGAATTGCAACATCAGCAATAACTGGCTGACCAACCCGACAGACACGTATGGTGGCGGGATTGATTTAAGAGCCGGCAACGCCATTTTGAATTCACTGATAGTAAGCAATACCACTGGCGATGACGGCGGCGGCATATATGCTGAAGGCAATACGGTTATTTCCAAGTGCCGGATTGCCAATAATGCAGCGACAAGAGCAAGTTATGCTGACGGCGGTGGAATCTTCATAACCGGGACAAACGTATTGATCGTGGAATGTATCATCAGCAACAACACATCCGCGTTGCGTGGCGGAGGAATTTATGTGTTTTCCTCCGGATCGCTGATCCTGCGCGACAGCGTTATCACTCACAATTACGCGCTAAGCACCGGCGGGGGATTGAATATAATGCGTTCCCGCCCGGAGTGCAACACCCTGGTCAGCAATTGCGTCTTCAGTCACAACACCTGTAGTGCGGATGCGGGCTATGGGGCTGGGATCGCGGATGGATATCCTTTTTCCTCCCCCAACACATCCACCGGAACTCTGACGGTGGCCAATTGCCAGATTTTCGGCAATCATGGCGGCCGGTACGGCGGCGGAATGTGGATTTGGACCCATGGCACGGCTTTTGTCTTTAACTGCGAGATTGTATCCAATGAAGTCAGCATGTATGGAGGTGGAATGACCATTGGCACCGGCAGCGCCTGCGTGGTGGTGCAGAATTGCCTGATTGCCAGCAACCGTTCGACCATTTCCTATGCGCAGGGAGGGGGAATTTACCTTGCCAGTGACAATATGTGCAAAATTGGCGGACCAAATCCGCTGGATTTGCGGGTGGAGTCCTGCATGATTGTTGACAACTCGACGCTGCGCGATTACGGCGGCCTGAATGTAGTGTCCAACCATGCGAAAATCCTGAATTGCGTAATTGCGTCCAACCGCTGCGGCGCCACATGGAATTATCCGGATATTAATCCAGCCGACCAGGATGCGTTTTATTATTCCTGCAGCCCCGAGCTGACCAATGCGGAGCAGGGCAATATCACCAATGCGCCGGAGTTTACCGGTTACAGCGAGGGGAATTACCGGTTGACCGGCCAGTCGCCCTGCGTCAATGCCGGAACGAATCTCCATTGGATGGCCGGGGCTGTTGACCTGGACGGCCACGCGCGGCTTGACCGGTTCTCACGCCGGGCGGACATGGGTTGTTACGAATTCCTGCCACCGGGCGCGCTTTTTCACTTCCGCTGACCGCTTCTATGGGCAACCATCCCTTGGAGGGCGCGGTTCCACCCGCGCTAATTTCAATCCACGCCCCCCACGCGGGGGGCGACACGCCCGCAATCTCAAAACCCCGCCGCTGTTTGTGTTTCAATCCACGCCCGCGCGCGGCGGGCGACCT
>CAZYXU010000086.1:0-15517 GCA_964650945.1 uncultured Verrucomicrobiota bacterium
TTGAATGAATTCAGGATTCAGGAGCCAGAATTCATAATTAACACATACGATTCTACATCAACACATTACGCTGTCGTGAAATTCTGAATGCCGAACACTGAACACCGAACACTGAACACTTTTGAAAGCAACCCATAAGGTGAAATCAGACAATGAGCAAAAAACAAACATTCTGGCGCCGGACGGCGGTATCCCTGGCTGCGTTGCGCCGGCTGGCCCGGCCGGAAGCGGCTATCCGGGACCTGATCGAGACGCGTATGCTGGACGGCCACGGCCTGATGTATTCATTCCTGAATGCCAAAACCCTCCGGCCCTGGACGGATGAGGAACTCAAGGCCCATAACCTCATGCCCGTCTGCCATGCCAATGTCAACAGCCCGGCGGAATATTACGCCTATGAGAATTCATTAATGGGGACGGGCGAGTACGCCTCCAGCCAGGTTGCCAGGTATTTGGCCACGGGCGCTCCCGGCGCGCTGGCGGCCGCCGGCTGCCAGGTTCACGCCATCATGCAGGTTTTTTACCAGGGCGAACTGTTCGAGAAGGGCTTTTTGCCAAAGCCGTTCGGCGGCGTGCGCCGCTGCGCGTATTCCCATGAACTCAGCCATGACCAGCAGATCAAGGCGCTGGTCGCCTTGCGCGATTACCGGCAATTTGCGCCGCCGGCGTTGAGCCGGCGGATGGACGAGTATATCGTCGCCCTGGCGGATTACCATTATGCGCGGAAATTCATGCATCCGCGCCGGGAGAGTTTCGTGGTCAACGCGGAAAACCGGCCGCATTACATTGCCATCCTCCTGCCCGTGCTGGTGATTGCCCATAAAATCACGGGGGACGCCCGGTACCTGCAGGCGCTGGCCAAATTCGACCCGATGGTGGATGATTGCGCCGCCGGCCGGTTCCCGCCGGGATTCAACCAGGCGGCGCTGGTGATCGAAGGCATGCACCTGGCCTTGCGCGAGGGGCATCGCGACGGGCGCTATGTCAAAGCCATCGGCAAATTATGGCAGGCCAACCTGCCCTGGATTGACCGCGGCGGCCTGGGATTCCTGAACGAGGAGCGGACGCGCAAAACCTCCGAAGTCCTGCGCCTGGCCGGGCTCGCCCCGGTCGTGCATGAATATTTCCCGGGCTGGCATCCCTGCCGCGCCGGCCTGTTCCTGCTCGGCAAAAACACCGACCCCCGCAAAATGCTGTATGTAAACTGGGAGGCCCAGCCGCGTGATTTTCACGGCCCGCTGGCCGCCAGCCTGTGCGAATTGGCCCTGTCAAGCTGGTTGCTGGGATACTGGAGGATGTTCAACCTGCTGCTGAAGGAAAAAGGACGACCATGAAAACCCTGGCGCAATACGGGCGGATCTACCGGCAGAACCTGGATCGGAATGTGCTGCCGTTCTGGCTGAAATATTCGCCGGACCGGAAGCATGGCGGTTTTTATTCCTGCCTGACGCGTACGGGCGAAATTTATGACACTAAAAAATATCTCTGGTTCCAGGGGCGGATGATCTGGCTGCTGGCGCGTCTCTACAACGAGTGGAATAAAAATCCCGAGTATCTTAAACTGGCCGGCGCCGGCGTAAAATTCATGCGCAAACATGGACGCGATCCGGCCGGGCGGGTATATTTTTCCGTGACCCGGGAAGGCCGGCCGGTCTTTTTCCAGCGCAAGCCTTACGCCGCGGTTTTCTACATGCTCGGGCTCTGGGAATATTACCGGGCTACCGGCGACCAAGCCTGCCGCGCCGAATCGCTGGAGGTTTGCGGGAAAATAGCGCAGTGGATCAAAAACCCCGGCTTGCTGGGGCGCGCGCCGCTCTCCGGCCAGCCGCCGACCAGCAATCTGGCCAACTGCATGGTGCTGGCCAACATGGCGCTGGAATTGATGAAGGAGGAGCAGCGCCCCCGCTATGTGCGCATTATCCGGGATGCCATCACGGGGGTTTTGCGGCACTATGACGCCCGGCGGCGGTTGCTGCGTGAAAACGTCCCCCTGGATGCGCGCCAGGACCTGAATGCCTGGCCGGAAGGCCGGTTTTTCAACCCGGGCCATTCCATCGAAACCGCCTGGTTCCTGCTGCGCATGCTGGAGCATTGCCCCGATGCGCGGCACCGCCAAATCGCGCTGGATGCGATCGAAGGCTCGCTGGAGTTCGGCTGGGATAAAAAATATGGCGGCCTGTTTTATTTCATGGATGTCGAAAACCAACCCACCATCCCGCTGGAATCGGACATGAAACTCTGGTGGCCGCATCTAGAGGCGATTTATGCGGTCCTCCTGGCATATAAACTGACCGGTGAAAAACGCTGGCTGGCATGGCTGGCGAAACTGCACGATTACACTTTCGGGCATTTTGTGGACCGGCGCTACGGCGGCTGGTTCGGCTACCTGGACCGCCGCGGCAACGTGACGAACGATTGCAAGGGGAATAATTATCTGGCATGCTACCATGTGACGCGCAGCCTGATGATGAGCGTGCAATTGATTGAAAAAATCTGACCGCCCGGGTTTTCCCGTTCACGGTTCCAGGGTTGGGGGAGCAATGAAACTATTCGATTCATTCATGCTGAAGGGCCAGGTGGCGGTGGTGACCGGCGGCGCCCGCGACCTGGGGTTCGACATGGCCAGCGCCCTGGCGGAGGCCGGCAGCCATCTGGTCATTACTTCGCGCGATTTGTCCGCCGCGCAAGCGGCGGGGCAGCGGCTGCGGGAACTTTACGGCGTGGAGGTTTTGCCCCTGGCCATGGACCAGCGGGAGCATGCCCAGACGGCCGCGATGGCGCGCCAGGCGGCGGCCTGGAAAGGGCGCATTGATGTGTTGGTGAATAACGCCGGCGGCAATCCGCGCGCCCAGGCCACCAATTTGTTCGAGCGGGCGCCGGAGGATATCGCCGATTTGATCGCCTTGAACCTTACCGGCGCGCTGTATTGCTGCCGCGAAATCGGGCCGGTGATGGCGCGGCAGCGCCGGGGGAAAATCATCAATATCGCCTCGATGGCCGGGCTGGTCGGGCGCGACCGCCGCATGTATGACCGCAACCAGATGCGCGAGCAGCCGGTGGAATATGCGGCCGCCAAGGCGGGAGTGATCGGGATGACCCTGGATTTAGCCGGGTTGCTGGGGCCGGACGGCGTGTGCGTCAATTGCATCTCGCCGGGCGGATTCCAACGCGGCCAGCCGGCGGGTTTTATTCGCGATTACAGCGACCGCACGCCCCTGGGGCGCATGGGCCGGGACGGTTACGACCTCAAGGGGGCGGTGGTCTTCCTGGCGTCGGCCGCGGCGGATTACATCACCGGCCAGAATCTCGTGGTGGATGGCGGGTTCAGCATCTGGCGCTGAAGGCGCATCCCCGGCCCCGGCGCAACGCGGCGCGGCGCCGGGCAAAATTTCGAAAGCGGAAAAACAGAATGGAAAAATTGCAGGGATATCTACTCCAACAGCCAGCCCATGCCCCATGCCTTTAAAATCGGTTTGAGCCGCGGTATCTGGCGGGGGATATGTGTTTGATGCTGGCGAATACCCGGGAAAAATGGTAGCGGTCGCAAAAGCCGGTGGCGGCGGCAATCTGTTTGATGGGGATTTCAGTATATGCGAGCATCAGGCAGGCGCGTTCAATGCGCTTGAGGTTGATGTGAGTGTGCAGCGGGCGGCCCATCTGCTCCTTGAACAACCGGCAGAAAGCGCTGGGACTCATGCCGGCCTGCCGTGCCAGGTCGGCATTGCTGATGTCGGCATCCAGGCGGTTATCTAGAAATTCCAAAGCAGCCAGCACCCGCGCATCCAACTTCGACGCGGTGAGTTGATTTAAACTCTTGGACATGACGATTTCTATCAGAGCGCGAATGGTCAGCGACAATTGCCATGGTGGCACGGGCGCCGCGGTCAGCGCGTGAATTGCTTCGGTAATCAGGCTGAGCAATGGTTTCGTGGCCGGTACGCGCATAATCTGCGGCAGGACGCCAGCCTGTAATGCCGAAATCTGGAAGTGGGCATACAAGTGGCCGGCGACGGCGGTTTTGTTGGAAGTCGAAAAAAAAGTGTGCGGTGCAATCAAAACCAACCCGGCCGGCTTGAGATTTATATCGGAGCTGCCGTAATGAATCACCGCGCCGGGCGTGGCATTCCAATACAAGTGCCAGCTTGGTGCGGTAACGCCAGAATGATTCCATTCGCCGGGCGCCAGAGGTTGATACCCGCACCGCCACAACCTTAACCGGGGGTCTTGGAAAATATTGTCAATGATCATTTCGGGCTTGCCATGCCGCTGCTGTCCGCTCTGGGCGAAACCGCCTGGAATGCCGCGGCAAAATTATACATAAAAAAGTTATTCCATCAATTTACCGGCCAGGATCAAAAGCGTATCATGTAATTATGTTGTATAAATACTATAACATTGAACAATAATTCTCAAAGCAAATTATGTCCAATTCTCTGAATGCTTTGCTTGTGTTTTTGTTGTGCGGTTACGCGTATGCCGGTGAACAGCCGGCGGCGGAAGCCTTGAAACTTGAAACCCCGCCGGTGTTGGACGGACGGCTGGACGAGGCTTGCTGGGAATCGGCCCGGCCGCTGGGGGATTTCCACGTCTTCGGCAAGGACGCCGCCGGCCGGCGGGTGCGGGATACGGAAATCCGGCTGGCGTATGATGACGCCTGGCTGTATCTCGGCTGCCGCTGCGACAATCCCCTCCAGCAACTGGTGCTGGACCCGAAGACGCGCGCGCATGACGGGCCGGTCGCCACGGATGAGGCGGTGGAGTTGTTCTTATCGTCCGATGGCGCCGGCAAGGTTTATTATCATTTCATGCTGAGTTGTTTCAACGTCAAGACCGAGCAGCGCATCATCCATGACGTGTTCGAGCGCGAGACCTGGAACCTGCCATGGCGGTCGGCCACGGCCGTCACGGACACCGGGTGGACGGCGGAGATCGCCATCCCTCTGTACTTGTTTGTGGAGTATGGCGACCTGGAACACATCCGGCTGAATATCGCGCGCAACCGGCGCGCGCCGCACCTGGACACCAGCCATGCCATCACGCATGAGACGCAGGAACACAGCGTCTGGCGGCCGGTGGCGCAATCGTACCATGAACCGTCCGCCTTCGGCGCGCTGGCGGCGCTGAACCCCGGCCAACTGCGGATGCCGTTCCTGCCGGTGCTGGAGCGCGCGGAAGTCCGGCCGTATTTCACTGACGGCGGCACGAATTATTACGGGGTGGAGCTCACGCTGAAAGGCGCGAATGCGGTGACGGGGGAAGTGGAGGCGGTGGTCGTTGACCGGCCGGTGACGGGCGCGGCAACGGTAGTCCGGGAACGGGTGGGGTTGCCGGGACCGCGGCCGGTGGCATTAGCGCTCTCCGTGCCGGTGGCGGCGCCGGCGGAACGCTCGATCACGGTGGCGCTGCGCGATCCGGCCAGCGGGGAGACCTGGCAGAATGTTTTCCTCGAAAAACCGGCGGTTTTAACGGTGATGCACGCCTGGCTGGACCGTAATTATTACACCGCGGAGACCCAGGCGGTGGCGGTGGCGGAAATCGGGATGCCGGCGGCGGCGCTGCGGGATCTGCGGGTGGCGGTGGAAATTGGGGGGAAGACCATCGCCGCCGCGCCCGCCGCGCAGGAAACCGCCCTTGCATTTTCCCTCCGGGAATTTGCGGCGGGGCGCCACCCGGTCAGGATCGCCTTGCAACGCTCCGACGGCGCGCCCTTCGCAGCCCTGGACGTGGAACTCATCAAACGCGCGCCCCGGCCGGGCTGCGAAGTGAAAATTGACCAGGTCAACCGGGTGGTCCTCAAGGATGGCGCGCCGGTTTTTCCGCTCGGGCTGATCATGGCCGGCATTGCGCCGGAAAATGACGCGGCATTCCAGGACATTGCCGATGCCGGCTGCAATTCATTCCTGGAATGGCATTGGCGCCTGTCACCGGCGGTTGCCGCCGGGTTCCCGGCGCGCGCCCGGCAGCATGGGTTGACCTATGCCACGCGCCTGAACCTGGGCTGGAAAAATCCAGGGCCGGGTTTTCATCCGCCCGGCAATCTGGGCACCGCCGCCGTGGCGCGACTGCTGTCCGGCGAGGATTGTGTGGGCCTGCTGATGAGCGATTTGGCCCATTACGACCAGCCGACGAAAACCGCGATTTACCGGGAATACGTCAATTACAACCTGCCCGTCCTGGAGGAGTATGTCCGGGCGATCCAGTCCAGCACCAATTTGCTGGCCTATTTTTCCATCGACGAGCCGTTTGACCGCCGGATTTTCGACATGACCGGTTCCCTGGCCGATATCTACCGCGCCACGCATGCGGCGGACGGATACCGCCCGGTGATGCTGAATTATTCCAGCTACATCCCGGCGGGCGACGAATTCGTGACGCCCTGCGACATCCTGTGCACGGATCCCTACTGGGTGCCGGGCGGGATGCCCATCCCGGGGCCGGGGCGCAGCACCCCGAATTTCGTTTCCAAGATCGTGCATTGGACCGATCAACGAGCCGAGCAGTTTCGCAAGGCGGTTTGGATTGTGCCCAACGCGCCGGTGGCCTGGTCGCAATTGCGCAAGCGCGTGCTCACGGGCGCGGAACTGGACTGCCAGAATTTTCTCGCTATCATCCATGGCGCCAAAGGGCTGTTCTGGTTCCGTTACCCCATGGATGCCGCGGCCTGGGAAAGTATGCGCCGCCCCATCGCCAAGGTCAAAATCATCGGGCCCATGGCCGTGCAGCCGGCGGTGCGGCAGAACGTCGCCTACACCTGGGCGGCCGCCCCCGCCGGCAATTACCAGCCGGCGCGGTTCATCCCGGAAAAGGAGGAATACCCGGATGTTCAATGCCGCATCTTCCGCGATCCGGCGGACGGCGGACTGGTGTTGCTGGCGGCCAACTCCCGGTATTATCCGGTAACCGCCGCCTTCACCGTCGCCGGCCTGTCCGGAACGGTCCGGCGCATTTTCGCGGATAAGGCGTTGCCGTTGAAGGACGGCGTTTTTCAGGAAGTCTTGGAACCGTTTGCCGTGCGCGCCTACCGGCTGGGCGGGAAACTGGCGGAGCCGGTGGCGCTGGCGGTTGCCGCCTTGCGTCCGGAATCCGTTCCGCCCCCCGAGACCGCCTGGGCCAACAATGTGCGCCCGGGCAAAAAGAACGTCTTCCCCAATCCGAGTTTTGAAGAGACCACGGTGCCGGGTCTGCCGGATTACTACCATGGCGAGTTCGTGCTGGCGGCGCCCGGCCAGGCGCGGTTTGGTGAAAATGCGATCATGCTGACCAGGCGCGCGGACGCTTTGGCCCCGACGCCGTTAAACTGGTCCTGTGCGCCCCAGCATGACCAGCCTGCGCCCTATGTCCTGTCCTTCTGGGCCAAGGGCGCGCAAGGCGGCGAAAAACTGTTGGTCAGGCATAGGGTTTCGCAGACCCAGACGACCATCGTTCTCACGAACGCCTGGCGGCGCTGGGAATTCCCCGCCATCGTCATCCCGCCCCGGCAAAAGCCCGATCGGGATGATTTCCTCGTTTACCTGATGAATGGCGCCGCCTGGCTGGACGGGATGCAGTTGGAAGCGGGATACCAGGCCACGGAGTTTGAGGATTGACGCTTGGCGGGGCGGCAGGACGAAAATATTATGCCGGTTGCAATGAAGATCAAAAATTATCTGCTAACCTATGCGTTAATTATGCCGGCGGTTTTTTGCGCCGCCCCGGCGCCGGCCGCGGTGTTCCTGGACCTGGAACACAACGCCATCGTCATGACGGATTATCCGCCGGCCGCGCCATGCAGCCTGGCGCGCCTGGCGGCAGTGGACCGCGCCTTCGGCTGGGGCCGGGTGGTTTACGACAGCGTCTCCAACACCTGTGTCATTACCGGCGACCTGGTGATTGGCGCCAACGACGGCACGGAATCCGTGTTGCAGGTCGGATCCGCGGACCGCTTGCGCGAGACGCTGATCATGCGGGGGAATCTTTATATACACCCTTATTTTATCCGCGGCGCCAACCCGGGCAAATACTGGCAGGCGCCCAAGAAGATGAATGCCCTGGTTTTGGGCGACCGGACCAACGGCGCGGTCAACGCGGCGCTGCTGTTCGATTGCGCCCCAACCAATCGGCGGATGTTTTCCTGCGGCCATCTGCCATGGGCGGTTTTCGACGCGGAGTGGGGCGGCGGTTTATATGTTTACAACAGCCGGATTGCCCCGCTGAATCCGGCGCCGGGGCATGCGATCGGCGATGGCAACGTGGGGATTTATTTAATGGGCAGCACGGTGTTCGAAAACGCCGATATCAGCGGCGTCAACGGCATGCTGTACCGGATGGGGCCCGGCATCAACAAGGACTACTCGATCAAAGACACGACTTTTGAACGCGTTGCGACGCCGCTGGCCGGCGGACACCAAAAAATGCAAGGCTGCCGGTTCATCGCCTGCGGCACGGCCGTACTGGACCGCGGCAGCATTGATGCCGAGCTGACCGATTGCGTTTTCCGGGGCAACGCGCGCAATTGGTCGCTGACTTATTCCGATAAAGGCCTGACCTGCATTGACTGCGTTTGGGATGAACCGGGCCGGGGCGATGTCTACGGGATATGGACCAACGCGGCAGGCAAGATTCAACGGCCGAAATTCACCTGCCGCCGGCATGTCGTCGTCGCGGTCGCGGATGCCTCCGGCAAACCGGTTGCCGGCGCAACCGTGTCATTCAAGCCGGAGCAGCCGGGGTGCGATTTGCTGTTGACCCGCACCTGTGCGACCGGCCCGGACGGCCGGACGCCGGGGAAAGGTCAGGCCGGCCCCATGCAGTTAACCGAATATATTAAAACCGCGACTGACATGCCCGACCGACCGGATATGCAGGCGTTCACTTACGTCATCACCGCGGAGCAAAAAGGCCGGCGCGCAAGCATTGCCGGCTTCGTGCCCGACCAATCCTGGAAGATTGCAAACCTGATTCTTCCCGGAGAGTGAATTATGAGACAACCATGAATTATCATCCCTCAATCATGCTAAGCCGGAAAATATTTTCAGCCTGTGCCGCGGCGGTCATCGCAAGCTTTGCGCTGGCGTGCTCGGCCGCCCCCCCGTCTGACGCCGTACCCTTGAAAATTGACGCGGCCCCGATTTTAGACGGCCGGCTTGACGAACCGTTCTGGCAGACCGCCCGGCCGCTCGGCGCATTCCAGCTTCTGGGCCGGGCAGACCGCCCGGCGGCGGACGACACGGCGGTCAAGCTGGCCTACGACAATGCCTGGCTCTATCTGGGAGTGCGCTGCCGCAATCCGCTCCAGAAACTCATCCTGGCGCCCAAGGTCAAAAACCATGATAGCGCGGTCCATACGGACGAGTCGGTGGAGTTGTTCATTACCGCCGACGAGCAAGGCAAAAACTATTATCATTTCATGCTGAGCTGTTTCAACGTCAGGGCCGAGCAGCGTTTGCTCAACGGCGCCCCGGAGCGGGAAACCTGGAACCTGCCCTGGCGCTCGGCGACGGCCGCCGACGAGCAAGGCTGGACCGCTGAAATCGCCCTCCCGCTTTATGTCCTGCTGGAATACGGCGACCTCGACCGCATCCGGATGAATATCGGACGCAACCGGCGCTGCCCGGTCATGGATGCCAACAACGTCATTACCCACGAGACCATGGAACACAGCGTCTGGCGGCCGGTGCAGCGTTCTTTCCACGAGCCGGCGGCGTTCGGCGCGCTGGCGCCGCTCCAGCCGGAAAAACTGGCGGTGCCGTTCCTGGTCTGGCTGGAAAATGTGGAAATACAGCCGTATTTCATCAAGGACGGCACTAATTATTATCAGGCGGACATCACGCTGAAAGGGGCCAATCCCACCCGGGGCGAGGCGGAACTGGAGATCACGGATCGGCCGGTTGGCGGCGGCGCAACCCGGACTGTGCGCAAACGCGTGGCGGTTAATCATACGACACCGCTGGCGGTGTCGGTGGCGGTGCCCGCCCCGGCGCCCGCGGAGCGCTCCATCACGGTGACGGTCCGGGATGGCGCCGGCGGGGAAATCATGCAGAGCATTACGGTCGAGAATCCGGCCTGTCTCAAAGTGATGGCGGCCTACTTGGACCGGAATTACTACACGGCGGAAGCGGAGGCGGTCGCCGTTGCGGAAATCGCCATGGCCGGAGAAATGCTGTCGGGCATGACCGTGGCCGTCGAGCTTGGCGGCAAAATTGCCGGGTCGGCCCCGGCTGCGCGTGAAACCATGGTCAGGTTCCCGCTCGAGCAATTGGCGGACGGGAACCATCCGGTCAAGATCATCCTGCAAAGCAAGGCGGGCGGGCCATTCTGTGAAATAGCGGCGGAACTGGTCAAGCGCGCGCCGCGGCCCGGCCGGGAGGTCAAGCTTGACCAGATCAACCGGATCGTCTTGAAGGACGGCCGGCCGTTCTTCCCGTTTGGCCCGGTGGTGAGCTCGAGCAATCCGGAGCATGAGGCGGACTTCAAGAAGATTGCCGCCGCGGGTTGCAACGCTTTTTGCGAGTTTTCCTGGGCGACCAAAGACGCTGCCGCCTATCTGCCGGCAACGAAAAGATACGGGCTGCACCTTGTTGCCCGCCTGGAAAACGGCTGGCCGAGTTTCAAGGATGCCGGCCTGAAAATGCCCGCCCAGCTTCTGAGCGCTGAGGAAGCGGTGCAAATAACATCCGATACCCGCGGCAGCGATCTCGAAATGCGCGGCCACCTGATGCGGTCCAAGGCGCCCGTTCCGGCAAAAAACGCGGTATATGCTGAGTATGTCGGCCAATGCCTGCCGGCGACCGAGCGGATGGTAGCCTCCGTCAAGGACGCCGACAATTTCCTGGCGTATAATTCCCTGGATGAGCCGTTCGCCAGCCAGTTGCTGGACATGACCAAATCCATGGATGCCATTTACCGGCTGGCGCAGCGCGCCGATGGCTACCACCCGGTGATGTTGAACTATTCCAGTTATATCCCGGAGGGCGACGAATATGTGACCGGCTGCGACATTCTCTGCACCGATCCCTATTGGACCCCCGGCGGCGCCGCGCAATGGGGCGTCCGGCGCACGCCGAATTTCGTGTCCAAAATCGTTGCCTGGACCGATCGGCGCGCGGAAAAATTCCGTAAAGCCGTCTGGATCATTCCCTTAGGTTCGACCTGGAATGGCGTCATCCGCAGCAAACGAGTTCTTTCCGGCCCCGAGCAGCACTGTCAGAACTTTCTCGCGGTCATCCATGGCGCGAAAGGACTCTTCTGGAACGTTTACCCCATGCCGGATGTCTGCTGGGAAATACTGAAGGAATCCATGGCCATGATCAAAGTCATCGGACCGATGGCGGTGCAGCCCAAGGTCGCCCAGCAGATCGCCTACCTCGGCGCGTCCGCACCGGATCAAGCCTGCCAGGCGGCGGCATTCAATCCGGACAAGGACGAATTCCCGGACGTCCAGGGGCGGATTTTCCGGGATCCCCAGGGCGGCCTGGTGCTGCTGGCAGCCAACAGCCGGTATTACCCGGTAACGGCGGCGTTCACGGTTGCCGGACTTGGCGGCCATGTCGAACCGCTGTTCGGCAGAGCCGCCTTGCCGGTCAAGGATGGCGTATTTTCCGAAGAGCTGGAACCGTTTGCCGTGCGCGCCTACCGCCTGGGAACCGCGTTGCAGGAACCGGTGGCAGCGACCATCGCCGTTTGGCGGCCGGCGGAGATACCGCCGCCGGAGACCGCCTGGCCGGACAATGCGCGCATGGGCCGGAAAAACGTTTTGCCTAATCCCAGTTTCGAGGAGGAAACGGCAAAGGGCATGGCGGATTATTATTTTGGAGATCCCGGCACGGTGACGCTGATTGCCGACGCCGAGGCGGCTAAGTTCGGCCGGAAATGCCTGCGGCTGGTCAATACCAATGAGCAATATTACGCGCGCGTGGGCTGGAATTGCTGTCCGCAGCATGACGGGGAGACGCCTTATGTCTGGTCGTTCTGGGCGAAAGGCGCCCAAGGCGGAGAAAGACTGTGGTTAAGGGGACCGAGCGAAGGGGGAAAACCGTGGATCAACGCCGACGGGGGCGTCATGCGGTTCACATTGACTTCCGCCTGGAAGCGTTATAATCTGCCGATGACAATTCCAGCCCGTGTCGCGACCCGGCAGCAGATGGAAGTGCGCTTATGGTGCGTGGGCACGGCCTGGCTGGATGGCCTGCAATTGGAAAAGGGATATGCCGCCACGGAGTTCGAAGAGTAAACCGAAAAGGGGGCTTGAGATGAAAACATCAGGGAAATCGTCGGTGAAGATAAACCGCGGCGCTTGGTTCTGCCTGGCCCTGGCCGGCCTGTGGCTCGCTCCGCCCGCCGGGGGGCTGGAAATATTTGTGGCCAACGGCGGCCAGCATATTGCGCCATTCGGCGATTGGACCAGCGCGGCCACCAATCTCACGGAGGCGCTGGACCTGGCCAATACCAGCGCGCCGCCTAACACCGTCTGGATATCGAATGGCGTTTATACTCTGTCCGCCACGGTTTATGTCACGAACGTCACGGTCAAAAGCGCCAGCGGGCAGCCCGGCGACGTGGTGGTCAACGGCAATGGCCTGCGCTGTTTCTATGTCAACCATGCCGAGGCCGTTTTGGATGGTCTGACAATTTCCAACGGCAATGCCGGCGCGGCCCCCGGCGCGGGCTATGGCAGCGGCGTCTACCTCCTCGCCGGCGTCGTGCGCAATTGCCGGATAACCGACAATGTCGGCGGCGGCGCTTCCGGCGGCGGATGCGGCATTTATTGCAGCGGCGCACAGGCGCTGGTCTCCAACTGCTTTTTCGCGGGCAATCTGGGTAGCGCGCATTCGGGCGGCGGCATCTATATCAGCGCGGGGATGGCGCGCGCTTGCATCTTCAGCAATAACAATGCGCGGTATGACGGCGGCGGCGCGTATATGGTCAACGGGACGCTGGCCGACAGCGAGTTTTATGACAACATTGCGGCGCGCAATGGCGGCGGCGTATTTATCGGAGCGGCCACGGCCGCGTATTGCCTGGTCTCCGGCAATGTTTCCTCCAATCACGGCGCCGGCGTGTATTTAAATGCCACCAACTCGTTTTTCATCAACAGCACCGCCGCCTTTAACCAGGCGGTCATGTCCGGCGGCGGCATTTATATTTTCAAGGGCATGGCGAGCAATTGCCTCATCGTCAGCAATTATGCCGCGGACTCCGTCTGGGGCGGCGGCGGGTTGTACCTGGGCGGGACCAGTTTCGTCGAAAATTGCACGATCGCATCCAACAGTTGCCTGAAAATGGGCGGCGGGATTGTTGCCCGGGTCAATGCCGGATTGGTCAAGGACTGCCGCCTGCTCGGCAACGCGGCCAACGATGGCGGCGGTATTTATCATTACGGCGATTCGGGCGTCTTGACCGTTCGGGACTCCTTGATTGCCGGCAACACCGCCTTGACGAATGGCGGCGGGGTCCATGGTGCGCCCTATGCCCCCGGGATCACCCTTTCCAACTGCGTGATTGCCGATAACATCGCGAAAAGTGGCGGCGGCCTGTATTTCTCCGCATATAACACCGCCATCGGCTGCACGATTTCCGGCAACCTTGCGAATAATTCCGCAAGCTATGTCGGGGGCGGCGGCGCTTGTTTCTGGACTGGCGGCACTTTGCGCAATTGCCTGCTCGTCAACAATTCCGCCACCGGCGCCACCGCCTGCGGCGGCGGGTTGTTTTCCATGGCGCATGGCGGCAATCGGGGTGAAATCCAAAACTGCACGATTGTCAGCAATTACGCGGCGTCGCAGGCTGGCGGATTTTATTTCTACAACGGCACGGTGGTCATCTCGACGGGCCATGTGGACAACTGCATTATTTATTCCAACTTGTGTACGACCCCGACTTATAATAATTGGCGGAAAGCGGGCGTGAACGAGCTGTATGTGTCAAACTCCTGCACCGTGCCCTCCATCAGCGCCTACGGCGAGAATAACATCACCAATGAACCTTTGTTTGCGGATGCCGCCAATGCCGATTACCGGCTGGCGCCCGGCTCGCCCTGCATCGACGCGGGTGTGAATCTGGCCTGGATGCCGTTCGAGCTGGACCTGGGCCGGCATCAGCGCATTGATCGGTTTTCACGCCGGGTAGATATGGGGGCCTATGAATATGTCGCGCCCGGGGTCATGTTTTCGGTGCGGTGATGCGGATGGCCTTTGACGGCCGGCCGGAAAATTATGATATGAATTTGCCGGGTGAAAATTCAACATGGTTCGAAGGGTTCGCCAAACGCGAATTCCCGGTCGGCGGGAAAATGGCAACGGTGGTTTGCCCGCGGCGCGAATTGCCCGGGCGCCCCTGGGCGTGGAAGGGCGAGTTCCTCGACTCTTTTCCGGGAACGGAGATCGCCCTGCTGCAGGAGGGTTTTCATATCGCCTACCTGCGGTTCCCCGATCAGTTTGGCGGTCCCGCGGCCATGCAGAAATGGGACGAGTATTACGACTTGTTAACCGGGACGTATGGCTTGGCCGCCAAACCGGCCTTGATCGGGCTGAGCCGCGGCGGCTTGTATTGTTACAATTGGGCGGCCAGAAATCCCGGCAGAGTGGCCTGCATCTTCGGCGATGCGCCGGTCTGCGACATGCGGAGCTGGCCGGGCGGCAAGGGCAAAGGGCCGGGGTCGCCCGAAAACTGGCGGAAATTGCAGGATGTTTACGGTTTTGCGTCCGAAGCGGAAGCCATGGCTTATCCGTTGAATCCGGTGGACAATCTTGCGCCTTTGGCGGCGGCGTCCATCCCGATCCTGCATATTTATGGCGATGCGGACGAAGTGGTGCCTTGGGAGGAAAACACGGGTGTGCTGGCCGAACGCTACCGGGCCTTGGGTGGCAAAATTGAATTGATCGCCAAACCCGGCGGCCGCCACCATCCCCACGGCCTGCCGGATCCGGCGCCGATTGTCGGCTTTATCCGGCGGCATGCCGCTCCGGCGCCTTGAAAAATGTCCGGGGGCCGGGGCGGCGCAATTGCCGGCATAGCCCCCCGCCAGACCGGCCGGCGGATGATGGAAAATTATGGTTCAAACATCTTTGCGCGCCAAGGCCGGCATGGTTGAGGAATTCCTCGTCCGGCATTTTCTGGACAGCCACAATGTCGTCTTTACCTTCCTGGATAAAGACACCCTGCGCCCGCCCCGGGAGGATTTTTTCCCGGCATATCAGCCGGGCATGAGTTGGCGGGATGGTTGCGTGGATGGGTATTATACCCGGAGCGAGCATGCCGCCTATGAAAACTGCGGCATGTGTACGGGGGCGTATCTGCAGTCGCTTTGTTTCCAATACCGCGTTGAACCTGCGCCGCATGTCCGGGGAAAAATGGCGCGCGGCTACCAGGCGTTGAGGCATATCTACGAGATGGGCCGGGGGCTGGAGGAAGGATTTTTCCCGAAAATCTACAACCGCTCGTCCCGCGAGACCAGCTCCGACCAGGTGATCTACGCCGTGCTGGCTTTGGATCATTTTTATGAATTCGCGGCGCGTGAACAAAAAAACGAAATTGACGCCAT
>CAZYXU010000087.1:0-15346 GCA_964650945.1 uncultured Verrucomicrobiota bacterium
AAATCGCCGCCGTGCTTTTCGAACGGAATTCGCGACGCATCCCTGGCACGGCACTACACCAACAAATTTGTCTTACGCCCAGCTTCCGGCGCATTCCCCGCCTCATCGCCGGCTGCCAGGCAAAGCCGCGTCCCGGCGGGACGCCGGCGCCGCTATGGGCGCGGGCCGACGGCGGACAGGTCAATCGGGCGGAAGCCCAGGTCGCAGGCCGGCGAATGCGGTTTGAGCCTGAAATCGCCTTTCCGGGGGTTGGCGAACAGAGGGTTGGCCACGCGCGAATGCTGGTCCAGGCACAAGGTGGGATCAAACCCGCTGCGCGCTTCGCGGTTGGGCATTTTAACCCAGGTTTTGCGGCGCCACTCGTCAAACGTCCAGCGCCCCATCCGGACCGGCCGGCCGCCGGCGCGCCAGTACAAATTATTGTCGAACATGGTGTCGTAACTGTCCCATTGATCGCGCGTAAACAACTTGCCCGCGGCCCAATAAACGATGTTGCGCATGAAGACATTGGGGCGGTCGGTGTCAAACCCCAACTGGGCGGTATCGGCCATGGCAAAGATGTTGTTGACGATGATATTGCCGGTGGTGAACACCTGCGCCCGGAAGCCCGGGCCCAGGGTATGGTGGACGATATTGTTTTCCACCAGCACCCCGCAGGTGGCGGCGTCCAGGTAGATGCCGCGGCTGTCGGTATGGCCGTAAATGTCGTGAATCAGGTTGTTGCGAATCACCGTCCCCGGCGCAATTCCCAGCGTGTAGATGCCGCCGCCATCGCTCAAGGTCCGGTTCATGACGTGATGCACGTGGTTGAATTCGATGATGTTGCCATAGGTGCCGTTGGACGCCTGGGTCCAATCCCAGCCCGCGGAAATGCCGGTGTAGTAAAGATCGTAAATCTCGTTGTGGGCAATCCGGTTGTCATGGCCGCGCCCCAGCCAGATGCCGACCGCGCCGAGGAACACCTTGCCGCCGGCATGGATGCGGTTGTCGGTCACCTGGTTCCGGCAAGCCGCATCGGCTTCCCGGGCGGGCGCAGCGGTCTCGCCGAGCTTGACGCCGCCGGCGCCCAGGTCATGCAGATGGTTGCCGATAATTTGGTTGTCCTGGCAGCCCCACCCGAACTCGATGGCATAGTTGCCCACCTGCGCGACCGTGCAAGCCGCGATCCGGCAATGCCGCGCGCCCACCGCCGCCATCGCGCCCGGCACATTGTATGCCGCCTGCAAGCCCGGGTATCCTTTTGCCGGCATGGCCCAGTCGGCATGGCAGAATGACAATCCCTCGAAATGGATATGCTCGACAAATGCGCCGGCCGCCGGACGGCCCTGGAGGATGACCAACTGTTCCAGGCCCGGCGCGATGATTTCCGCCTGGCGCGGATCCTCGCCCGGCGCCGGCCAGTAATAAAGCTTGCCGGCGGGACGGTCCAGGTACCATTTGCCGGGGCCGGTCAATCCTTCCCGAACGTTGTCCGCGAAGAACCGCCGGTGCTCGCCAATCGGCCAGGTAGCCGGGGATTTCAGCCGGAGCAGACCGGTGGGGGGATTGGCGGAACCCAGTGGCGTCCGGGAAATCTCCCAGCGGTGCAGCACCACGATTTCCACATCCGCCGGATTATGCCAGGCCCGCAGATCGCCCCGGCGGCAGTAAAATCCAGCGCGATTGCGCGGGTCGCCGGCAGCCTGCGGATGGAGCGCCCCGCCCACGGGATAATACTCGTCGAGGTCCGGCAACCGGGCGCGGCAGCGCCGCGCGCCATTGACGAACAACTGCCGGAAATATTTTTTACCCGCCCGGACGTCCGGCAGATCGGCCACCCAAAGTTTTTTGCCATGGCGGCGCCAGCCGGCAATCCGGCGGCCGCCGCTGATTACCGGCATGGCGCCGGGCGCGGCGGCATAGACCACGGGCGCGGCGGCGGTTCCGGAATCCTCCGGCCGGAACACCAGCGGCCGCGGCAGATAATAAGTGCCGGCGCCTATGACCACCCGGACGGGGCATCCCCGACCCTTCCGGCCTTTCACCGCTTTTCGAACCGCTTGCTGTGCCCGATGCAGTCCGGCAAACGGACCATCCGTTCCGCGTTCGTTTGGCGCCGGCAGCCGGCCCGACCAGCGGTCATCGCCGTTTGGCGCGATATAAAATATGATCTCTTGCATGGTAAGGTCTCATTGCTTTAGATTATTCGGCAAGCGGCTAATCGCTTCCATCAACGGTGATGCACCGGTCGCGCCCGCGGTCCTTAACCTCGATCACAACCACCCGGTTACGATGCAAGGCGACTTTAACTTTTTTCCCGAAAATTGAAAAAAGCGCCGATCCCGGCGCCGAACGGCTATGCCAATCCGTGGCGACGGCATAAATCCGGCAACGCACGCCGGAGCGCGGCGCGCCGGGATAGACAAAGTAATTGACCTTTTCGCCGGCCAGCAGGCGGATCGCGCGCGGCAGGCGCGCGATCAGGTCGCGCAGCACGGCGTTGATCGCTAGGTAGATTGCCGGGAACTTTGTAAAATCCGCCAAATTGAACAAATACACCCGGCCCTTGCCCAGCCGGCGTTCGACCAGGAACGGGTAGCCGGAGCAGGTTTCCGTGATGATGGCTTCGGCCCGGCGGTCGGCAATCCGCAAATTACGGAGCATGGCATTATACGTGCCGACGTGCATGTAAAAAGGCGTTTCCGGCTGCCGGCGCGCCAGGCGGCAAAATTCCGGGAGCTGCCGGCGCCAGGCGCGCGCCGGCGCCAGGCGGTTGATCGGCGCATCCGCGCCATCGGCCGGACCGGCCAGCTCCACGCCGCACAGCGCGCGCAGCCAGCGCGGATTGATATGCGCGCAGGGATTGTCCGCGCTGGTGGCGGAAGTCACCTGCGGCAGCAGCACTGTCAGCACCCCGCCCTGCCGCACGTAACGCATCAACTTCGCCTGGGTTGCGGCGGTCTGGGTGTTCCAGCCGGACATGATCAGCATTTTATGCTGTTGCAAAGCCGCCGGGGCGGCTTCCACAGGGGTGATATCGGCCTGCCCGAACGGTGTGTGCGAGACGGTATCCTCGCGGCAGCCGCCGGGGCGGAAAAAGTTCACGGCATTGTCAAGTTCCGGCCACATGGTGAATTCCGGGTAACATACTTCCAGGTTCAGCCAGGAGCAGGGCGCAAAGCCCGTCGTCTTGAAAAAAGCGGGATTGATGGTCAGGCTGGCGATATCGTGTTTGCCCTGCAGATAGGCGATATCCGCCGCCGGCTGCCCGCGCAGGTTGCGGCGGGCGGCAAAATCCACCAGACCGCGCTGCACGGCGCGGACAGCTTCCACGGCCGGATCGTCCCATTCCCGCTCGCGCGTCAGCCGGTGATAAAACGCCCCGGACTCGGAATAAATTGTCCGCGCGCCGCCGAGATACAGCAGGTACTGGGTCAGCCACCAGAGATTGAGGCGCTTGCGGTCGAAGTCCGGATCCAGCCGGGCATCCTGGGAGCGGGTGCTCAACCCGCCGTAGCACTGGCACTCCCAGGAATTGATGGCGCCCCAGCGGTCCAGGCCGAACGCCCGGGCCGCGCCGCGCGCCGCCGCCGCCAGCAGCGAAGCATGTGTGCCCAGGAATTCCGTGGCCGGGAAGGCCGTGCCCGCCGCCAGGTAGTAGCGGTGGTAAAAGCTCGGATCGGTTTCCCAGACCGGCGCCTTGGGCGCCAGGGCGCGGATGGGGCGCATGACGGTCTGGCGGAAGCGTTCCGTGAAGGCGCGCGTGATTGCAGCCAGGTCGCGGTCCGGCGCCGCCGCCACGATCTTCGCCATGGCGCCATGCTGTTCATGGGGCGCAAAGCCGATAAAATTCGGGCCAAGCGCGCCGATGAACCGGCGCAGCCGCCGGTTGTATTCGGCTTCCCGCAGGGCGTGGCTTTCCGGGCCGGCGTAATTGAAGTGGTTGCGGATGGCGACGGACAAGCCTGCCTGCCGGATGAGTCCGGCATTGATGCGCGCCGGGTCTATCTCGCAGAAATGCGAGTTGAACAGGAATGCCAGCAGGTTGCCCTGCCGCTCCTGCGCAAACAAATGGATCGTCCGCGTAAAATCCTCCTCCGCCAGGTGCACGCCTTCATGTCCGCCGATCAGGTGTCCGAGCCAGACGCCGGCCGGGATGTTTTCCGGCGGGTGGAGCGGCTGGCGGTCAAACGCCAGCAGTTGCACATCGCTGACATGGTAGGCGGTATTATTCAGCAACACCCGGGGGATGGGCATGTGCGCCGAGGATAGACGTTTGAACGGGCGCGTATGGTTGATGATGACAAATTCGTTCCGGCCTGGCTGCAGCGCACCCGGCGCCAGGTCAAATTCCAGGGCCGGCCAGAACCGCCAGGAACGGTAATTCATGAACTGGACGGTTCCCTGGAAAACGCGCCGGCCGTTGAGCCGGACCTCGAACTCGCCCCAGGTTTTAAGGTCCACGGAGTTGAAAAATGACAAAGGCATTTCCCGGAGCATGTCCCACATTCCGCGGATACGGAAGACGGCATGGATATCAGCGACCGGATACGGCCAATCGAACGCTCCGGTGACGGCATGCCGGCGCAGACCGACGCATAACCGCGGCTCGGAATAGCGCCGGGTGACAATATCATGCGCTTGAAACACCGTTTTCGGCCCGCCGGACAGCCGCGCGGCGGGAATGATAACTTTATGTAAATTTTTCATATTCTCCCGATAAGCTGAATCATGTTCACGGATCGAACGGCGTCGGCTCAACACCCGGCTCCAGTTGGATGGCATCCATCCAGAGGGTGCCTTCATCCATCAGCACGAGCGCAAACGTTGCGGAACGGGATGAGTTTGCCGGCAGGGTGAACGGCATAAAATAACGCTGCCAGGCCGTCGTAACCTGCACCGTCTTGCTGCCGCCGGGGGTATTCAACTGCGCGGGCAGGCCATCCCGGCTGCCTTTGAGATACACGGAAAGCACATAGGGCGTGGGCTGGTCATGCTGCGGTCCAAACCGGATATAAACGCTCCGCCCGCGCGCCCCCGCCGGCGCATGCAGACGGAAAGAGACCTTGCCCTCATAAGGATCGTTGGCATCCAGCGCCAGGTTAGGCGTGGAACGCCCCACGCGTTGTTCCGGATTCCACGCCATGCCGCCGGCTTGCGGGAACCAGTAATCGGGATATTGCGGCAAGGTGGCCTCCTCAAAGCCGGGGTTGGGCATGACATTGCGATGCCCCGCCCGGCCCGTGCGCGGCGCTTCCTCCTCCACCGGCCGCCCCAGCTCGGGATGGGGCGTGACCTGCACACCCAGGGCCAACGGCCCTGCGCAGGCGTCGGCCTGCAGTTGATAAGCCCGTGTGGCTAACGGCTCAAGCCGGTCGGCCAATACGCCGTCCTTAAGGTTATGCGTCCGCCCGGCGAAGAGTTGCCGAACTTGTTTTTCAAGTCCCGGCCAGGGCAGCGTCATGGCGACATCCACCGGATGGAGCGCGCTGTTGGCCGCCAGCAGCAGGTACCCCTGCCCGGCGACATGCCGGACGGTCACATGCACCTCGCGGGCGGCAATGTCGGATGCGGCCACCCGGTTGCTGCCGGCCAGGTAGTCAAGTTCGACGGGAACCGGCAATGTGACCAGCCAGGGGGTCATCTCCTTGATTTCGCGCCCCAAGGCAGCCATGCCGTCCCAGGTGGCCTGGTGCATGACCGGGTAAATGAAATACAGGAACCCGGAGGCCCCGTAAATCAGGCTGAGATAGGTTTGGCTGCGCTGCTCATCGGGCGCGGTCAGCCGCTTGAAATGCCGGGAGCCGCAGGATTCCAGCACGGGTGTGGGCCAGACCGGCTTGCGTTCCACCAGGGCGCGCTGGAACATCTCATCCGTCTGCATCCCCACAAAGAGCGGCGACGTGCGCCCGCCGCGTACCGGCGGCGCCCAGTAAGGATCGCGCGAGATAACGTCGCGCCAGTCGGTGTATTTTTCTTCCGCCGGCGGCAGATCGGCATTCCAAAGCACATGCACCGGATGATAACCGTCCAATTCACCCGCCAACCGGTAGAGCTGGCGTCCCTGGACATAATGATCGAAATAGCGCTCGACCGACGGCTCGTCGAAGGAATCGTAAAAAGCCAGGGCGGGATGGTTGCGGATCGAAAGAATGCCGTCGCGGATGAGCGGGACGGCCTGGTCAAAAACCTCGGCAAACCGGCGCGATTTTTCCTTGCGGGGCAGGTTGACCAGTTGCGCGCGGCTGGCCATGTCCATCTTTAAAAAGGTTAACCCGACGTAAGGCCATGTCAGCCAGGGAACCTTGGGTTGAAAAGTCGCCCCGTCCCCGAACATTTCCAGGCGGACAATGAAATTCAATCCGTATTTCCAGGCCAGGTCCATGGCCCGGATGAGTTCCTGGTTGGAAGCGCCCGTATTCCAGTAAACCAGGGTATTGAACCCGGCCGCCGCGATTTCCTGGAGGTTGGTCTCCAGGTTTTGGGCGCAGGCGGCGATCCGATGGCCCATGAGCACGCCGTAAATGAATTCCGGCCGGCCGTTGCGCAATACCCGGCAATTTTCCCGATCGATTTTCCACTCGCGGCCTGGAAACGGCTCGCGTTTGATCAACTCCAAATCCACGCGGGCGAGGGCCTGGGACGACGCGGCCTGCGTCACCAGTGTCAGTGCCAGCGGATAACGCCCAGACGCCAGATTGGTCAGCGGCAGAACGATTCTGGTCTGCGCCGCCGTGACCGCGCCGGCAAAGACCAGCGTCGGCGTCCCGCCCGTGCCGGCAACGATCAAATTCGTCCAACTGGCCGGGGGGAGTCCGACCTGGCAGACGATGCCGGCCGTCTCTTCCGTGGTGTAATAGCTGCGATCCGTATAGGCGGAAAACACCTTCAACACCGGCATCTCGCTCACCGTGGTTTTCAGCCAGGCGGCCGCCGGTTCATGTTCCGGGATCAGGCTCAGCCGCAGGCGGCGCGCGCCGGTGTTGGCCACCGGCATGGCAATGACGGCCGCGCCGTTGGTGTTGCCCGCCAGGGCAAGGGTATTGGTATAATCCGCTCCCGCCCCCGCATCGGGCAGATCGGACAACACCACGCGCACGGCGCCGGTTTGCGCGCCTTGGTTGTGTATCGCCACCGTGGCGCTATAAGCAAAACCGTTGGCAGTCAATTCATAGCCATGGACCGTCAGCTCCTCATACTTGGGCAGAAAAGGCAGCGCGGACGACCTGGCAAAAGGCGCGACCGCGGCAAAGCGGTCCGGCGCATACCACCAGACTTTGGGCACGGTCTGCCAACTGAGCACCTCGCGCGATTCCCCGAATTCCACGGCCATGGCATCCAGGAGCGGATAAACCACATGCGCCACGATATTCAAGCCCATGGTGTCGGAGAAGGGCGACCACTGCGCGAGCAGCGGGACGGGGATGGCGATTTCCACGCGCCAGCCCCGCGGATCGATCCGGGCGCTCGAACGCCAGGGGATGCCCCAGGCGGGCTTGATCCCCTGCGGCTTCATCACATACACATCCGACTTGACGTTGTCGGCGCTCACGCGGAACAGATACCAGCCGGTCGGCTTGCCCCGCGCGGGGTCCAAAGCGATCTTGAGACAGTTCTCGCCCTGGATGTAGCCATCATGCGCGCTGGCTTGCGGAAAAATCCGCGTCGGCTCCGGGTGCGTGATATCGGCGGCGACATAGAGCCAGGTGTCATCGCGCAGCAGGCGCGCGGTGACATTCGTGGCCGGGCGGTTGGAATGCGTCACCGACACAAAGCGGGAAATCACCAGGCTTGTTTGCCAGCAGGGGTCGGAAAGGTCCGCGTCAATCACAGGCGGAACGGCGCAACGCGGGATGTCCACCAGCGGCGCGCCCGCAGTCCAGGCCGCCGGCGCGGTAAACAGAAGCGCGCCGGCCAGCAAGCCGGCGGCAATTTTAACCGGCACGGCAACGGGGGGTCTGTTCATTTTACGTCTGACGTTCATAATCCCTCGGCATAGTTCAACCAATCTGATGCGGGTTATTCTAACACATGCCGCACGCCAGACAAGCAATCCCGGTATCGTTTATTTGAATTCCAGTATCACCGCCAGCCCGTATTAATGTTCACGTAATTGTCTCGTCAATTTAAATGGTTTTGGCAGGGCGGTAAGGCCCTACGCGCCGCTTGTGCATAATCTTTGCGTCCTTTACGGTTAATCCGGATGCCGAACTCCGTTCGGCTACTACATGACTTCGCTGAGCTATGTCGTGCAAGTATTTCCGGATGTAGTAGCGTCACGGTGTGACGCATCTCTTCCGGGATAACGGCACTCAAGGTGCTGGCGGCACTTGGCGCCCTACCAATGTGAAACTGCGCGCAATCAATGTCTATATTATTTTGAGAACCTTAATCACTGCCCGGAGGGGGGGGGTTGGGCGCGTCGCAAATTTTGGAGTGCGGCGGCCACGCCAGGAGAGTGGCAAGCTTGACGTTTATCCCGCTGCGCGGGCCCGCTTTCTCCGCTGCATGCTTGCGTCTGTTGATACTGGATTACAACTAAATGATACCCGCATTGATTGCCCAATAGCGCCGGGAATGTTAAACTGTGCGCCTTTAACGGGATCGGCGTTTTCCAGGCGATCCCCAGGAGCGATCAAATGACAACGAGACGGCGTTTTTCAATTAAAGTTAAAAAGGGAATTTACCTGGCCGCCGCGCCCGGCAGATCCATCTGGGCGCAGGCGCCCTCTTACGCGAGCCCAACCGGGCGGGAGATGACGGATGTGATTTCCATCACCCGGCGCGGCCCGGTGCTGGGCGATCCCAGTCCGACCCGCTATTATTATACCGAACTGGCCCGGCGCCGGCATTCAACCGACAATGGCCGCACCTGGGAAGACGGCCCCGCCCTGGTGGACAACCGCGCCGGATTCCATGGCGATTACGAACGTTACACCCCCTTGAATTTCCTGGACCCGGACAACGGCCGGCTGCTTTCGCTGACCAACGAAGCGCTGCTGGATTGCGCCGGCGGCAAGCCGCAATGGTACGGCGAGCGCAACCTGCGCGCGCGCACCATGCGCATCTTTTATGAAATCTCGCACAATGGCGCCCGGACCTGGACGCCGGCGCGCCAGGTCATCCATCGGGATGCTGCTTGCAACGCGCGCGCCTGGATGCCGGGCTTGACCTACGGCGTCAACGGCGCCATGTGCGGCAATCAGCGCATCATCAAAACTGCCGCCGGCATGCTGGTGATCCCCATTACGGTATTTGTCACGGAAAGCAACCGGCGCAATATTTTGGAATGCGATCACCAGACCAGCACCATGGCCGGGTTCCTGCTCGGCCGCTGGACGCCGGACTTGAACAACCTCGACTGGGAGTGCAGCGATTTTCTGGACATCGCCCCGGAGGAACGCCCCAGCGGCCTGACCGAGCCGGACCTGGTTTACCTGGGCGGACAACGGGTCTTTGCCACCATGCGCAACATGGGCAACCAGGATAAAGGCATCCCCAGCCTGCGGATGTGTTCCCTGTCGGAGGATGGCGGCCGTACCTGGAGTCCGGCCCGCACCCTGACCTACGATGATCGGACGCCGGTCTGGGTGCCGGCCTGCCCGTCGGAATTTCTCGTCTCTCCCCGGACGGGCCGGATTTACTGGATTGCCAACATCCAGCCGGCGCCGGTTTATCGCGGCATCCCGCGCTATCCGCTGACGATCGCCGAATTCGACCCGGAGACGCTGTGCATCGTGAAAGACAGCGTGCAGACGGTTTACGACAAACCGGCGGACGCGCCCCCGCAACGCCGCTATTCCAACTGGGGCAGTTATATCGACCGCGAGACCGGCGAATTTGTCCTGACCCTGCCGGAGGAGCCGAAGATCAGTTGGGACGATTATACCGGCGACGCCGTGCGTTTCCGGATTGCGTTGGATGAATCATGATCCCCATGCTTTCAGCGTAAAAGAAAAAGCAAACCAGAAGGAAACATTATGCTTCGCTCAACCAGGCGTATTCGCAACGGTTGGTTTTTCATGCTGCTATGCGTCAATTGCGCCGGCGCCGCCGATGGGCATTGGACCGACCGGCTGATTCCCCTGCCCAAAGAAACCACGCTGGTTGCCACCGCCAGCCTGGCCGTGGCGGACATCGGCTGTCAATTATCCGCAACCGGCCTGCAAGCCGAAGCCATCCGGCAACTCATGCAGCCGCTGGCTGCCGGAACCAACGCACGGCTGACGGTTTTTTTCCTGCCGGCAAATCAAGCGCGCGGCGCGGCGCCAGACGACCTGCTTGACCGCTTGCGCGCATTGCCCAACGCGGATCAGGCATATCTGATCCATCCGGAACAAAACCCCGGCCCGCAGGCACGGGTGTATGTGGTGGGCAATACAACGGTGGGCCTGCTTTACGGCGCCCGGACCCTGGCCCAATTATGGCGGTTGCAGTCCGCGGCGCCCCCCGCCAACACCCCCCGGGAACTGCCGCTGGCGCAAATCCTGGATTGGCCCGACCTGGCGGAACGCGGACTCTGGGGGGACGTGGAACGGTTCACGCCCTGGCTGGCGCAGTGGAAAATCAACCTGATCGAAACCCGGATGCGGTTCGACGCCGACGGTACGCCGTTCAGCTATTTTCTGACCAATGCCGCCGCCCGCCAGGCGGCCGCGGATGGCTTCCATCTGGCGCCGTTTTTCGGACACCCGGACAAAATCCTCTCCTTCGCCGGTTTTCTCCGGACACCCGCCGGCCGGCAGGCCTGGCCGGGAGTATTGGCCGAAAACGAACCGGTCCTATGCTTTTCCTCCACCAACACCATCCGGCTGCTGGCCGCATGGATGGATGCGGCGTTCCGGCAATTGCGGCAAATTGACCCGTCGGTCCAGCCCACAGTGAGCATGCGCACCACGGAAACCCGCAATCCCACGCCGTGCGGCTGCGCCCAATGCCGGCAACGGACGGTCTATGAAAACGAGACCGCCGCCTTTCTGGAGGCATTCCGGCAAGCGCAATCCAACTGGCCGGACGCCTTTCTGCGCATCAATTTGAGCCAAGGCACATTCAAATATGACGATCGGATTATCGCCCAAGTCAAAAAAGCCGGCGGCGGCCGGGTAGGTTTGGTTTTTTACAACAGCGGGCTGACATACCGCGTCAAGCGCGAGCCCATGCTTTACCCGCTCCTGGAGCAATACGCCGCGGCCGGCAATTGGCTGAGCGCCGTGCCGGTCCTCTCCCCGAACTGGTTCACGATTTTTCCATGGACCGGCCCGTCTTTTGTGCAATCGCGCCTCCAGGAATGCGTGGACAAACACCTGCAGTCCATCACGGCCTATTTTGTCCCCAGCGTCTGGTATTACCAGTTCAACGCCATGGCGCTCGCGGAATGGGGTTGGAATGCCGGCGGCCGGACGCCGGAGGAATTCGCGCGGGCCTATGCCGCAGCCGCCGGCATCCCGGACCCGGAACTGTTTGCCAAATGGGCGGTCCTGGCCGGCGAGGCGGGATGGGATTTAGCGGCGTCCGGACTGATCGCGCGCGTGGCCGGCGATCCCTCGCTCTGGCTCGATCGCGGCCAGGTGTTTTTCGATGACCGTTTCGCGGATGACATCACCGACAACCGCATATCGCGCCTGGACCGCGCCCTGCGCGATGCCGGCGCAGCCTACGGCCTGGCGCAACAGGCCGGGCAGCCGGACATGCTGGCGGAATCCGCCGCCACCCTGGCCGGATTGCGGGCGCTGGAGACTTGTTTAAAAATCCAGCCCATCCTGGCCGCCACCAACCGCAGCGCCGAGGCGCGCGCCACCCTGGCGGCCGGCCTGGAAATCCTGGACCGGTGCGCCCAGGTCATCAACGCGCGGGTGCACGAGTGGGCGCAACGGCGCGAGGCGGAATACGGCCACCATGCGCATCACGCGCGGCTGAACCATACCGCCGTCGGGCTGTTGCGGACCTGCGATATCTTCCGCTCGCGCAGCCGCGCCTGGGACTTGACGGATCCCCGGCCGGCCAGCCGCGCCCAGCCGCTGACCATCGCGGCGCAACAGACGACCAACGACATGACGCGGTATGAATTGCCCGTGCCGGCCCAGACGGCGGCCGAACCCGGCAGCTATCATGTATGTTTCGACCGCAACTGTGTGGTGATCCACGTGGATGTGTATCTCCAGGATGCGGCGGGCAAGCGGACGCGCGTCGGCCGGGCGCCGGAGCCTGAACCCAACGGGATCGCCGGCGCAAAATTCCTGGAATGCCGGGTCGCCCTGCCGCCGGTTGCCGCCGGGCAAACGCTGCTGATCGCGGTGGAGCTGCGCGGCACCAACCCCTGGGAAGGAACCATTGGCCTGCGCCGGACCTGGAGCAGCGCGGATGCCCCCTGGCCCAAGGAGGAGCTTGAGGCAACCTTGCTGAACGGCGAGGTGGAATAAATTTCGATGATAATTGGCGCGCGCTTTCAGCGTATCGTCAATGCACGCTGAACATTGTGCCCTGGCGTAAAATCAACTCGTAGCACCCGATATCCGGCAGATGCCAGACCGGGTCCAACCGCGGGCTGCCGGCCAGGTCCGTGGCATCGTCCATCCAGGCCTGATAAACCGCAGCATTGACACAGGGCGATCCGCGCAGCAGCCGGTAATTGACGTCATAGCCCGGCGGTAGATCGGTGGAAGCGGCGTTGAAAATGGCGCTGGTGGGCGCGGCGCAGCAATTGGTGAAGGACCCGCTGCCGCTGGCATACCAGTTGGAATTGGCGGAACTGGCGCTATTGTCATAAATAATCGTGTTTTCTATCATGCCGGAAGTTAGGCGATAGAGCCCCCCGCCAACATAGCCGGTATTGCCGGTGATCGTGCAATTCTGCACCAGCGCATATGGATTATTAAACAGTTGCAAGCCGCCGCCTTGGCCTTCCCCCGAACTATCCCCTGCCGCGCTGTTGCCGGCGACCAAACAATTGCGGAAAATGGTCGTGTTCGATCCTGAGGTCCAACTGAGATTGCGGATGTAAATGCCTCCGCCGCCATAAGAAGTGATATTGGTTGTCTGGTTGCCGACTATCGCGCAATGACTGAACGTTCCGCCATCCGCGATAAACATACCGCCTCCGCCGTAAACGGCGCCGCCGGCAGTGTTGCTGGCAATCGTCGAGTGCGTCACCAGCATGTTGGTCGCAATCGCCGTATAAATACCGCCGCCAAACGCCGCCCAATTGCCCTCTACCAAGCAATTGGAAACCGTGCTATCAATCCGCATGTAAACCCCGCCACCATACGTGCCGGATTTGTTGCCTCGAATCACGCAACCCCTAATCAAGTTGCTGAGACTGTTGACGTGAACTCCCCCGCCGATGCTGCCGCAGGCGTTATCGGCAATGGTGCAGTATTCCACAACATTGGCGCCGGCCTGCATGCGGACGCCGCTGCCCGCGGAAGCGTTGGTGTTGCCGACAACCGTGCACCAACTGGCGGTGGCATCGCCATGCATCGCCACGCCGGCGGCGAAAGATGATGCCGGCACCCAGTTGTTGCTGACCACGCAATCCACCATGAGCACCGGACCCCACAAGGCCACGCCGCCGCCGCCGTAACTGCCGCTGTTGTAAGTGGTGCCATTGCCGGCCACCAGGCAGTTGGTCACCAGGCTGTTCGTGGCCGCGCCTACGCCGCCGGCATTGTAAGTGGCGACATTCCCGGCAATCGTGCTGTCGCGCAAAAGCGCACTGGCGCCAGACAGAAAAATGCCCGCGCTATAACCGGCCGTATTGGAGGCGATCAGGCAGTCCGCCACCAGCCCGCTCAACAGATAGATGCCGCCCCCCCAAGACGCATAACTTTTGGTAACCACGCAGTTGCTGACCGTGCCGATCGGCACATACACCCCGCCGCCATAGCCGCCGGTGTTGGCGTTGGAGACCGTCAAATCCGCCAGCAGCGCGCCGGCATGGCTCAGCCAGAAACAGCGCAGGGCGCCGCCGCCGTTGACGACCACCGCGCCGCGGTCGCCGCCGAATCCCCGCACCGCCGTGTTCTGCACCGTGACCGTGTTGGTGAGCGCATACACGCCGTTCGAAATCCAGACCGTATCGCCGGCATTGTTGGCATTCGCCACCGCCACCGCGTCCAGGATGCTGGTGGCCGCCGTATCCCAGCTGGCATAGGGCGATGCGGCTAACGGATTCACCGGGCGCACGTAACGATCCACCTGCGCCGACAGCGGCGCAACCAGCGCGGCGGATAACGTTATCGTTGCCGCCATCATCCCAACCGGCCCTGCGTTAAAAATCCGGTGCATTGCATTCCTCCTGACTTTGATGACTGCGCCTGAATTTCATCCCTGCCGCAACCAGCTCTTTGCCGTCCAGTCTATTACATCCCGGGAAAATTAACAAACACCGAATTTTAGCACGCGGCAACGCCGGCGCAATGGACGCCGATATCATTAATTTGAACGACAGTATCGGACAGACAGGCCCGCCGGGCCGCCGCGGCATGCCTGACCCGCCGCCAAAACAGTTGCAATTTTACGCCGGCGGGTTTATAAAAGCTGGCAAAGTACAGAAGCTGCGGCATTTTACATGTCATGAACTTGAACTGGTTGGCGCAACATCGGTTCCAATGCCTGCATTTCCACCATGATCTGCTGCCGGCGCCCGGCCGGCGGCAGTTAACCGACCCTGTTTCAACGCTGCTCTATATCATCGCCGGCCGGGCGCGCCTGACCGTCAACCTGACCGACCACATCATCCAGCCGGGGATGATTCTGGCGATTCCACCGGGCGTCTGGTACCGGCTGGCAACGCTGGAGCCGTTGGAATATTTCTGGGTGCGCTACCGCTTGTGGCTTGCCACCGGCCAGCCCATTGAAAGCCGCGTCGGCCTGCCGATGGTGCTGACGCCGAACAATTTCGCCGCCATTGTCCGGGAACTCCAAACCATCGAGCGCTGGAAAAAGAACAAGGGGGACCCAGGGCGGATTCTGGTTGAGGGCCTGGCGCACGCCTTGATTCTCCGGCATGTGACCGCCTGCCGGCTCGAACAATCGGCGCCCATCAACGTGGACCCGCGCGCGTGGCGGGTGCGCACGCTGTTGCTTTCCTGCTTTACCGGCCCCTACAAGGGAAAATTCCTGGCGCAGCGCGCCGGACTCAGCCATGCCCAGATGTTCCGGCTTTTCCGGCGCCACTTTCACGACACCCCCAAGGCATTCTGGAACAGGGAGCGCTTAAAGACCATCAAGCGCGAATTGCGCGCCAACACCCTGGCGATGTCGGAAATCGGCGATAAATACGGCTTCGCCGATCTTTCCCACTTCACCCGCTGGTTTAAAATTCTGACCGGCCAAACACCCAGCCAATACCGCAAGGGTTGAGGTCATC